>DXGT01000052.1 GCA_019113785.1 Candidatus Ruthenibacterium merdigallinarum
GCCGGTCGCGCGGGAGTTCCTTGGCGATGTCGTGCAAAAGCGCCGCCAGCGCGGCCTTTTTCTCGTCCACGCCGTTGCGGCGCGCCAGCTCCACCGCCAGCTTTTTCACATTCATCGTGTGCTCGTAGCGCCTGGCGCTCAAGGTTCGCTTGGCAAGGCGCTTGGCTTCGTCCAACGTGATCATTCCCGCTCGCTCCCTTCCGTGCGCGCGGCGCGCCCGTACAGGCCGTGCCGCTCGATATAGCTCCACACCTGCGCCGGCACATAGGCCGACGCGTCGCCGCCGCTCTCGATGATCTCGCGCAGGCGCGTGCTGGAGATTTCCAGCGCCGGCGCCTTCACCAGCACCACGCGCCCGCCGTCGGCCGCAAGGCTGCGCGCCATGGCCGCAAGCTCCGGCTCGTCGCCCTCCTCGCGGCTTTGCACCGCGAGGTCCGCGATCCGCAGGATCTCACGCCAGCAGCGCCACTCGCGGAAACTCAGCAGCATGTCGCTGCCCATCGCGAGGAAAATGTGCGCCTGCGGGTACTGCGCGCGCAGCGCGCGCAGCGTGTCCACCGTGTAACTCTTGCCGCCGCGGCATATCTCGCCGTCGTCCAGCTGCACGCCGGGCGCGGCCGCAAGAAAGCAGCGGCACATGGCCAGCCGGTCGGCCGCGGGCGTGGCGCTGGCGGCCTTGTGCGGCGGCGTGCCCGCCGGCTCGATGATGATGCGGTCGGGCCGCAGCAGGCGCGCGGCGGCGCGCACCAGCGCCATGTGGCCGTTGTGCGGCGGGTCGAACGTGCCGCCGTAATGCAAGATCGTCCCGCCGCTCATCGCAGCAGGTCGGCGTAGCGGCTGTCCTTCTTTTTCTGAAGGTACAAAACGAATTTCGAGCCGATCACCTGCACGCACTCGGCGCCGGTTTTTTCCGCCAGCAGCTCGGCCGCTTCGCGCGGGGTGTAGCTGCTGTTTTCCAGTACGCGCAGCTTGATCAGCTCGCGCGCGGCAAGGCAGTCGGCCGTGCTCTTGACCAGCGCGTCGCCGATCTCCCCCTTGCCCACCTGGAACACGACATCCAGCCCCTGGGCCTCTTTGCGCAGCGCGGCGCGCTGTTTACTCGTCAGCATGTTCTTCCTCCAGTTCTATCGTCACCGGCCCCGTGTGGAACGCGGCGACCGTTTTGTCGGCCAGAAGGCCGGGCAGCTGCTGCTCCATCGCCTCCAGCGCGCGGGCGCGGTGGCTGATGGCGTCCTTCTCGTCGGCGCGAAGCTGCGCGTAGGTGCGCTGTTCGTCGTTTTTGCGCACGCGGTGCGCATCCACACTCACCTCGTCCGGGATGAACAGCGGGTCGTACCCGAAGCCGTTTTCGCCCGCGGGCGAAAACGCGATGCGCCCCGGACATTGCCCCTCGAACGTGAAGTGGCGGCCGTCCGGCAGCCACGCGCAGATGGCGCTGGTAAAATGGGCCGCGCGCCGCGAGGCGGGCACGTCCGCCAGCTCGGCCAGCAGTTTTTCATTGTTGGCCGCGTCGTCGCCGTGCCGGCCGCACCAGCGCGCCGAATGCACGCCCGGCGCGCCGCCCAGCGCGTCCACGCACAGGCCCGAGTCGTCCGCCAGCGCGGGCCGGCCCGCGGCCTCGCATACGCACTGCGCCTTGATGGCGGCGTTCTCGGCGAACGTCGCGCCCGTCTCGTCGGGGTCAAGGTCCAGCCCCGCCTCGCGCTGCGAGAGCACCGTGTGGCCCATGCGCTCGAGGATGCGCCGCATCTCGGCCAGCTTGTGGGCGTTGTTCGTCGCCGCGATCCATTCCATACAAAAACGCCTCCGTCGTCCGGCGCACGCCGAAAAATACCAGGATTCGGCGCGTGCCGAAAATACTATACAGGATAAATGTGAAGAAATTTTGACGCACGCGCGCTTTTTTCGCGCCGCGCGCTCAATCCTCGCGCAAAAACAGCGCGTCAACGAACGCGTCCGCGTCGAACGGCATCAGATCGTCCATGCCCTCGCCCACGCCGACAAAGCGCACGGGCAGGCCCAGCTTCTCCTTCACCGCGATGGCGGCGCCGCCCTTGGCCGTGCCGTCGAGCTTTGTGAGGATGACGCCCGTGGCACCCGCGGCCTCGACGAACTGGCTGGCCTGGTTGATGGCGTTCTGGCCGGTGATGGCGTCCAGCACCAGCAGCGTCTCGCAGCTGGCGGCCGGGCAGGCCTTGGCCACGGCGCGGCTGATCTTCGCCAGCTCGCTCATCAGGTTCTTTTTGTTGTGCAGGCGGCCGGCGGTGTCGCAGATGACGATGTCGACGCCCCGCGCCGCGGCGGACTGCACGGCGTCGAACACGACGGACGCCGGGTCGGCCCCCTCCTGGTGGCGGATCATCGGCACGCCCGCGCGCTCGGCCCACACCTGCAGCTGCTCGGCCGCGGCGGCGCGGAACGTATCGCCCGCGGCCAGCAGCACGCGCTTGCCCTGCTCGGTGTACAGATGCGCCAGCTTGGCGATGGACGTGGTTTTGCCCACGCCGTTGACGCCGATGACGAGGATGACCGCCGGATGGCCGCCGAGGTCCATCGGGCCGTCGGCGGCCAGGCGCTCGCGCAAAATGGCCTTGAGCGCGTCGAGCGCGTCGGCCCCCGTGCGCAGGTGCTGCGCGCGCACGCGGCCGCGCAGCTCCTCCACCAGCTCCATGGCGACGTCCGCGCCCGTGTCCGCAAGGATCAGCTGCTCCTCCAGGTTCTCGTACATCTCGTCGTCGATCTCGCCCATGTTCACAAGGCCGCTGATGGCCCCGAAGATGGAATCGCGCGTCTTTTTCAGGCCCTGGCCCAGCTTTTCAAAGAATCCCATTTTCTTCACCTCGTTGCAGTTTCGTCAGGATACCATGGATGCGTCCACATTGTCCAGATCCAGCTTGAGCACTTTGGAGACGCCGTCCTCCTGCATGGTCACGCCGTACAGCACGTCGGCCTCCTCCATGGTGCCGCGCCGGTGCGTGATGAGGATGAACTGCGTCTTGTCGCAGATGTGGCGCAGATACTGCGCATAGCGCACGACGTTCACGTCGTCGAGCGCGGCCTCGATCTCGTCCAGCACGCAGAACGGCGCCGGGTTCACCGCCAGGATGGCAAAGTAGATCGAGATGGCCACCAGCGCCTGCTCGCCGCCCGAGAGGCTTGCGAGGTCTCGGATGATCTTGCCCGGCGGCTGCACCTCGATGCCGATGCCGCTACCCAGCACGTCCGCCTCGTCCTCGAGGTACAGCCGCGCCGAACCGCCGCCGAACAGCTGGCCGAAAATGCGGCCGAAATGGCGGTTGATCTGCGCGAAGCTCTCGGTGAACATCGCGCGCATCTCGTCGGACAGCCCGCCGATGAGGCGCAGCAGCTGCGCCTTGCTGTCCTCGACGTCGCGCACCTGCGCGCCGAGGAAGTCGTAGCGCTGCTTCACCTCGGCGTACTCCTCGATGGCGCCGACATTGACGTTGCCCAGAGCGCGGATCTTACCGCGCACCTCGCCCACCTGCCGGCGCAGCTCCGTGACCGTGTCGAACGCGACGCACAGCGCCTCGGCGTCCGCGAGCGAAAGCTCGTACTCCTCCCAGAGCTTTGCGGCCGTCTGCTCGTACTCGGCGTCCTTGGCCTGCTTTTGCTCGGCGAGGCGCGCGGCCTCGCGCGAGAGGGCCTCGCGCTCGTCGCCCAAGGCGCGGGCGCGCTGGCCGCAGCGCGACGCCTCGCCGTCCTTCTCCATGCGGCGGCGCGCGGTGTCGGCAATGGCCTGCTCGCGCTTTGCGATCTCGCCGCGGCTGTCCGCGATGGCGCCGCGCACTTGCTCCATCTCGGCGCGCGCGGCCTCGTTCTGGCGGTGCAGCGCCTCGATGTTCGCAAGGATCTGGCGCGCGCGGGCTTCGCTCTCGTCCGTGCGGCCCTCCAGCTGCGCCAGCTGCGCGCGCGCGGCCTCGATGTCCCTCTGCGCGCCCAGCCGCTCGAGCTTGACGCCGGACAGCTCCTCCGAGAGCTGCGTGCGGCTGGCGAGGAACTCGCCGTCCGAGCCGGACAGCTGCGCGAGCTCGGCCTCGAGCGCCTGCGTCTGCCTCTGTGCGCAGGCGAGGTCCTCGTCGGCCTGCCGGCCCGCGGCCTCGTCCTTTTCGGCGGCCTGCTCGAGCTGCTCGCACTCGGCCGCAAGCTGCGCGGCAGCGGCCGCGAGCTGCTCGCTCGCGCCGGCCAGGCGCTGGCGCTCGGCCTCGGCGCGGATCTCGTCGCCGCTCGCGGTGATGCTCTCGCTCTGCGTGGCGTTCATGTCCGCCGTGAGCTTGTCCAGCTCGGCCTTGGCAGCCTCGGTCCGCTCCTCGGCGGCGGGGCGCTTTTCCTCGAGCGCTGCGAGCTTCGCGCGCAGATCGTCCATCTCCTGCTTGCGGCTGAACAGCCCGGCCGAGCGCGACACGCTGCCGCCGGTGAACGAGCCGCCCGCGTTGACGACCTGCCCGTCCCGCGTGACCACGCGGTTGCGGTAGTCCAGCAGCTTTGCCACGCGCGAGGCCTCGTTGATGTCCTCCACGACGACGATGCGGCCCAGAAGGTTCGAGACCACGGGCTCGAACCGCGCCTCGTACCGCACGAGGCTGGACGCGAGCGCCGCCCCCGCGGGCAGGCGCGACGCGTCGAAGTGCGACGGGCGCATCGTGTCCAGCGGCAAAAACGTCGCGCGGCCCGCGCGCTCGTTCTTCAAAAAGGCCATCGCGGCCTTCGCCGCGCCCTCGTCCTCCACCACGATGTTCTGCAAGGCAAAGCCCAGCGCCGTCTCCACGGCCACCTCGTAGCCGTGCTTGACGGACAGCACCGTCGAGACCGGCCCGATGACCCCGCGCAGGCGGTGGGCCTGCGCGGCCTTCATCACGGTTTTGACGCTGTGCTGGAAGCCGTCGAGGTTGCGCTCAAGGTCGCGCAAAAGCGACAGGCGCTGCGCGGCGGCCTCCATATCGCGCGCGAGTTTTTGCTCCTCGGCGTCGGCCTGCTCGAACGCGGCGCGCCGGCTGTCCAGCTTGAGCGCAAGGCCCGCCCGGATGTTCTCCAGCCGCGCGCGCTTTTCGCGCACGTCCTTGAGCAGCGCCTCGGTGTCGGCGAGGTCCGCGTCCGTCCGGCGCTTTGCCTCGGCGTTTTCGGCCAGCTGGCTGCGCGCGTCCGCAAGGCGCTGGCGCTGGGCCTGCACGGCGCTCGCCGACGCGGCCGAGGCCACTTTCAGCTCGGTGGCGCGCGCGGCCAGCTGCGCCAGCTGCGCCTGCACCGCGCCGCGGCGCTCGCCGCTCTCGGCGCTGGCGCGCTGCAGCTCGGCCAGCTTTTCCTCGAGCGCCGCCGCGCGCGCGTCCAGCTCGGCCAGCGCCGCCTCGCCCGCCTCGGCGGCTTTTTTCGCGGCGTCCTTCTGCTCGTCGATGGCGCGCCGGCCGAGGCTGCCCTGCTCCAGCTCGCTGCGCAGCGAGGCCTCGGCGGCCTCGTTGTGCTCGACGTCGTTTTGCAGCACGGCCAGCTTCGCGTCCGCGCCGGAGATGCTCTCGGTGATGGCGCGGATCTCGGTGTTGCAGCGCTCGATCTCGCGGTTGAGCGTCTCCATCTCGTCGCGCAGCGCCTGCGCGGCGGCGTCCTCGCGCTCGATCTCCCCGCTCAGGCGGTCGTAGTCCGCCTGGGCCAGCTCGATCTTGCGCTGCTGCTCGCGCACAGTGTCGCGCGCGCGGTGCACCGTGTCCACCCACAGCGTCACTTCCAGGCTCTTTTTGCGCCCCGCCAGTTCGAGGAAGCGCTGCGCCTTCTCGCTCTCTTTCTCCAGCGGGCCCACGCGCTCGGCCAGCTCGTTGAGGATGTCGCGCAGGCGCACAAGGTTGTCCTCGGCGCTCGCGAGCCGGCGCTCGGCCTCGTTTTTGCGGTAGCGGAACTTCGCGATGCCGGAGGCCTCCTCAAAGATCTCGCGCCGCTCGGCCGACTTCGCGCCCACGATCTCGGCGATGCGCCCCTGCCCGATGATGGAGTAGCCGTCGCGCCCGAGGCCCGTGTCGAGGAACATCTCGTAGATGTCCTTGAGGCGCACGTTCTGGCCGTTGATCGTGTACTCGCTCTCGCCCGAGCGGTAGTACCGCCGCCCGATGACGACCTCGTCGGCCTCGACGTCGATGCGCCGGTCGCTGTTGTCGACGTACAGGCGCACGGACGCATAGCCCATGGCGCTGCGCTGCTGCGTGCCGCCGAAGATGACGTTCTCCATCTTTCCGCCGCCGCGCAGCTGGCGGGCGCTCGTCTCGCCCATCACCCAGCGGATGGCGTCCGAGATGTTCGACTTGCCCGACCCGTTGGGCCCGACGACGGCGGTGATGCCCTTGTTGATCGTGATCACCGTCTTGTCGGGGAACGATTTGAAGCCCTGTATTTCCAATGCTTTCAGATACATGCAATGAACTCCTTGCCGTGCGGGCGCCCGCCCGCGGTATGTCAGCAGCCCATCAGGGCCAGCGCCTCTTTCGCGGCCATCTGCTCGGCCTGCTTTTTGGAATGCCCCTCGCCCCGGCCGATGCAGTTCGAGTTGAGGTGCACCTCCACGACAAAGCGCTTGTCGTGGTCGGGCCCGCTCTCGCCGGCCACAACGTAGCGCAGCCGCTCCTCGGGGTTCTGCTGGATGATCTCCTGCAGGCGGGTCTTGTAGTCCTCCTCGGCGTTTTTGTCCGTCAGCGAGGCCGTGACGAACGGCAGGATGAAACGGCGCGCGGCCTCGATACCGCCGTCGAGGTACAGCGCGGCGATCACGGCCTCGAACGCGTCGGACACGACGCTGGGCCGCTCGCGCCCGCCGTTCATCTCCTCGCCGTGGCCCAGGCGCAGGTAATCGCCCAGGTGGATCTGCTTGGCAAAGCCGAACAGCGCCGACTCGCACACGAGGCTGGCGCGCATGCGCGTCAACTCTCCCTCGGGCATGTTCTTGTGGGTGAACAGATAGTCCGCCACCACGATGGACAGCACCGAGTCGCCCAGAAATTCCAGCCGCTCGTTGTGGCGCGTGCCGCGGCGCGCCTCGTTGGCGTACGAGGTGTGCGTCAGGGCCGTCTCCAGGAGCGCCGGGTCGCGGAAATGGTGGCCCACCGCCCGCTCCAGCGCCTCGTAGCGCCCCGCGTGCGGCGCGCTCATGCGTCCGCCTCCGGCGCGTCGGCCAGAAGCTCGGCCATCGCGCCCACCACGTTGCCGTCCACGCAGCGCTTTGCCTGGCGGATGGCGTTTTTGAACGCCTTCGCGTTCGACGAGCCGTGCGCCTTGATCACGGGCTTTGCCACGCCCATCATCAGCGCGCCGCCGTGCTCGTCGGCGTCGAGCATCTTCTTGAAATCGCGCATGCCGCCCTTGACCAGCAGGTACGCGAGCTTTGTTTTCGCGCTCGCGAGGAACACGTTCTTGATCTGGCCCACCAGGCTCTTGGCGAGGCCCTCGGTGAGCTTCAAAATGACGTTGCCCGTGAAGCCGTCGCACACGACGACGTCCACCGCGCCCGCGGGGATGTCGCGCGGCTCGATGTTGCCCGCGAAATGGATGCGCGGGTTCGCCTTCATCAGCGCGTGCGCCTGCACATAGGCGGGCGTGCCCTTCGTCTCCTCGGCGCCGTTGTTCACCAGCGCCACCTTCGGCGCTTTGCGGCCCATCACGCGCTCCATGTACACGCTGCCCATCACGGCGAACGCGTTGAGCATCTCGGGCCGGCACTCGACGTTCGCACCCGAGTCGAGCAGGAGGTACGGCCCCTCGATGCCGGGGATCACCGTGCCGATGGCCGGGCGCTTGACGCCGCGCAGGCGCTTGACGATGAGCATGGCCCCCGCGAGCAGCGCCCCCGTGGAGCCGGCCGACACGAACGCATCGCCCTTGCCCTCGGCCAGCATGCGCAGGCCCACCACCATCGACGAATCCTTCTTGTGGCGGATGGCCGCCGTGGGCTCGTCGCACATGCTGATCTGCTCGGGGGCGTGCACCAGCGTGATGCCGGCCGCGTCGACGCCCTCGGCCACCAGCGCGGCGCGCATCTTCGCTTCGTCGCCCACGGCCGTGACAAGCACGCCGTATTCGCGCACGGCCGCGGCCGCGCCTTTCAAAATTTCGGCCGGGGCGTTGTCGCCGCCCATCGCGTCGATGATGATGTTCATAGGTTTTTCCTCCCTTTCTGGATAAGCGTTGTGCGCCGGCCGCCTTTTACGCTTCGACCAGCGCCGCGCGCAGCTCGCTGAGCGAGCGGTTCGCCAGCTGCTCGTAGCGCGCGCGCTTGTCGCGCACGCGCGCTTCAAGCGGCGGCAGGATGCCCATGTTCGCGCCCATGGGCTGGAAATCGTGCGCGGGCGTCGTGATATACCGCAAAAGCGCGCCCAGCATCGTTGCGGCGGGATAGCGCGGGACGCCTTTGCCCGCGCAGCGCGCCTCGACGGCGCGCGCGGCCAAAAGGCCGCAGGCCGCGCTCTCCATATAGCCCTCAAAGCCGGTGATCTGCCCGGCGAAATAGACGTTCGGATGGGTTTTCAGCGCGAGGTCCGGCCCCAGCAGCGCGGGGCTGTTCAAAAACGTGTTGCGGTGCATCACGCCGTAGCGCGCGAACTCCGCGTTTTCAAGGCCGGGGATCATCGAGAACACGCGCTTTTGCTCGCCGAACTTGAGGTTTGTCTGGAAGCCCACGAGGTTGTACAGCGTGCCCTCGGCGTTTTCGGCGCGCAGCTGCACGTTCGCCCACGGGCGGTGGCCGGTGCGCGGGTCGCGCAGGCCCACGGGCCGCAGCGGGCCGTAGCGCATGGTGTCGGCCCCGCGCGAGGCCATCACCTCGATGGGCATGCAGCCCTCGTACACGCCGCCCTCGTCAAAGCTGTGCAGTTCGGCGCGCTCGGCGCCGACGAGCGCCTCGTAAAACGCCTCGTAGCCCGCTTTGTCGAACGGGCAGTTGAGGTAGTCGGCCGTGCCGCGGCCGTAGCGCGAGGCCGCGAACACCTTGTCCATGTCGATAGACGCCGCCGTGACGATGGGCGCGGCGGCGTCGTAAAACGCCAGCGCCTTTTCGCCCGTGAGCCGCGCGATGTCCGCGGCGAGGGCGCCCTCGGTCAGCGGGCCGGTGGCCACGACCGTCAGCGCGCCGTCCTCTTCGCCCACGGCGCGCACCTCGCCCTCGATCACCGTGATGTTCGCCTGCGCGCGCACGCTGCGCGTGACGGCGTCGGAAAAGCGGTCGCGGTCGACCGCCAGCGCGCCGCCCGCGGCCACGCGGCAGCCTTCGGCCAGCGGCAGCAGCGACGAGCCGAGCAGGCGCATCTCGGCCTTCAAAAGGCCGCTGGCGGAATCGAGCCGGTCGGCCTTGAGCGAGTTCGAGCACACGAGCTCGGCAAAGCCGGGCTTTTTGTGCGCGGGGGAATACTTGTGCGGCTTCTGCTCGTACAGCTCCACCGCAAAGCCCCGCTTTGCAAGATACAGCGCGGCCTCGCATCCCGCGAGGCCCGCGCCCAGGATTCGAATGCGCATGGGTCCCTCTCTTTGTCCGGCGGCGTTTTCAGCCCTTGTCGGGCCCCGCCAGCGCGCGCTGGTAGCCGCAGCCCTCTTTTTCGCACACGAGCGAGCCGCTCTTGCCGCCTTTTTTGAACAGCGTCGAGCCGCACTGCGGGCAGGTCTCGGCCGTCGGCTCGTTCCAGGTCATGAAGTCGCACGCGGGGTACTTCTCGCACCCGTAGTACACGCGCCCCTTCTTCGAGCGGCGCAGCAGGATGCGCCCGCCGCACTTGGGGCACGCGCCCGGCATCGACTGCACCAGCCGCTTTGTGTTGCGGCACTCCGGGAAGCCCGGGCACGCCAGGAACTTGCCGTAGCGGCCATTCTTGATGACCATTTTGCGCCCGCACAATTCGCACACCTCGTCCGTCTCCTCGTCGGGCACTTTGATCTTTTTGTCCTTCATGTTCTCCTCGGCCTTGGCCAGCTCGTCGGCAAAGCCCTTGTAGAACGCGTCGATGACCTCGCGCCAGTCCTCCTGGCCGCTCTCGACCTTGTCGAGGTTTTTCTCCATCTGCGCCGAGAACTGCACGTTCACGATGTCGGGGAACTGCTCCATCATCAGATCGTTGATCACGCGGCCCAGCTTGGTGGGCACGAGTTTTTTCTGCTCGCGCTCGACGTAGTCGCGGTCGGTGATGGTGGTGATGATGGGCGCGTATGTGGACGGGCGGCCGATGCCGTTCTCCTCCAGCGCCTTGATGAGCGTCGCCTCGGTGTAGCGCGCGGGCGGCTGGGTGAATTTCTGCTCCGGGCGCAGCTCGCGCAGGCGCAGCACGTCGCCCACGGCGAGGTCGGGCAGCGCGGTCTCCTTTTTCTCCTTCTCGTCGCTGGCCTCCTCGTACAGGGCGGTGAAGCCGTCGAACGTCACCACGTAGCCGCTGGCGCGGAAGCGGTAGCCCGCCGCGTCGATGTCGGCCGAGACGGTGTCCTGCTGGCAGTCCGCCATCTGGCTGGCGATAAAGCGGCTCCAGATCAGGCGGTAGAGCTTTGCGGCGTCGCCCGTCAGGCTCTTGTCCACCTCGTCGGGCGTCAGCGCGGGGTTGGTGGGGCGCACGGCCTCGTGCGCGTCCTGCGCGGCGGTGGCGCTGCGCGTCTTGTACGTGCGCTTTGCCGGGCAGACGTACTTTTCGCCCCACGCGGCGGTGATGAACGCCTTCGCGGCGTCCACGGCCTCGTCGGCGATGCGCAGGCTGTCGGTGCGCATGTAGGTGATCAGGCCCGTCGTGCCCTGTCCGGCGATCTCGACGCCCTCGTACAGCGTCTGCGCGGCGCGCATGGTGCGCGTGGCCGTAAAGCCCAGCCGGCGGCTGGCCTCCTGCTGCATCGTCGAGGTGATGAACGGGGGCGCGGGCGATTTTTTGCGCTTGCCGCGCTGCACGTTCGCCACGGTGTACACAGCGCCGTCCAGCGCCTGCTGGATCTTCTGCGCCTCGCCTGCGTTCTTCACCTCCAGCTTTTTGCCGTCGGCCGTGCCGGCCAGGCGCGCGGTGAACTTTTTGGAGGAGGACGGCGGCGAGAGCACGGCGTCCACGTTCCAGTACTCCTCGGGCGTAAAGGCCTCGATCTCCTTCTCGCGGTCGACGATCAGGCGCAGCGCCACGCTCTGCACGCGGCCGGCCGAGAGCCCGCGGCGCACCTTGCGCCACAAAAACGGCGAGAGCTTGTAGCCCACGAGCCTGTCCAGCACGCGGCGCGCCTGCTGGGCGTTGAACAGGTCCATATCGATGGCGCGCGGCGCGGCCATGCCCTGCGTGACGCCCTTCTTCGTGATCTCGCCGAAGGTGACGCGGTTCTGCTCGTGCACGTCGAGGCCCAGCAGATTTGCCAGGTGCCAGCTGATGGCCTCGCCCTCGCGGTCCGGGTCGGTCGCGAGGTACACGCCGTCGCTGGCCTTGGCCATGCTCTTGAGCTCCCGGATGATCTTCTCCTTGCCCTTGATGTTGATATACTGCGGCGCGTAGCCGTGCTCCACGTCGATGCCCAGCTGGCTGGCCGGCAAGTCGCGGATGTGGCCCATCGAGGCGGTCACCTCGTAGCCGCCGCCCAGGTATTTGCGGATGGTCTTGGCCTTGGCCGGAGACTCCACGATCACTAACTTTGACATTTGATCCCGTTCCTTAATGCCGCCGCGCATACAGCGCGGCGTTGATATTCGTGCGCGGGCGCGCTTGAGCGCCCCGACGCCAGTGCCCGTGCGCGCGCCGCGCCCTAGCGCAGCACGTAGCGCCGGCCCGCCAGCGCGCGCACTTTGCCCGCGAGCTCGAGCTCCGTCAACGCGGCCATCGCCGCGCCTGTGGCGAGGCCGCTCTCGGCGCACAGCTGCGCGAGGGTCTTTTCCTTTGCGCCGACGGCTTTCGCCATGCGCTTTGCCTCCTCGCTCAGCGCGGGCTGCGCCGGCGCGTCCGTCTTGTCCTCAGCCGACGGCTCGCGGCGGCGCAGGCCGTAATATTCGAGGATCTCGGCGCCATCCGTCGCCACGCAGGCCCCTTCGGCCAGCAGGTGGTTCGTGCCCTCGCTGAGCGGCGAAAAGATGCTGCCGGGCACGGCGAACACGTCGCGCCCGTAGGCCAGCGCCTGCGACACGGTGTTCATCGTGCCCGAGCGCCGGCGCGCCTCGGCCACGCACACCCCGCGCGAGAGGCCGGCGATCAGCCGGTTGCGCTGCAAAAACGCGCCGGGGCTGGGCGGCGTGCCCGGCGGATACTCGCCCAGCACGAGGCCGCGGCGCTCGATGTCCGCCTTCAGCGCGCGGTGGGACGCGGGGTAGCACTTGTCGTGCCCGAAGGCGATGCACGCCACTGTGGGCGCGTTTGCGGCGAGGGCCGCTTTGTGCGCCTCGCCGTCCAGCCCGCTCGCAAGGCCGGAGACGAGCGTCACGCCCGCTTCGGCCAGCGTTTTGGCGATGAGCGCCGTGGCCTCGACCCCGTAGGACGAGGGCTTGCGCGCGCCCACAATGGCAAAGGCGAACCCGCGCGCCGCCGCAATGTCCCCGCGCCAGTACAAAACGGGCGGCGGCGAGGGGATCTCGCGCAAAAGCGGCGGGTAATCGTCCTCGTCAAAGCACGTCACCTGCACGCCCTGGCGGCGGCAGTCGGCAAGGCGGGCGGAAAAATCCTCGGGCTCTGTGGCCAGCAGCGCGCCGAGCTGGCGCTTTGTGAGGATGAGCGAGAGGTCGACGGTGCGCCGCTCGGCCACCAGGCGCTGCGGGTCCGGATACATGCGCAGGATGTCGCCGGCGTTCGGCGCGGCGGGGCCCAGAGCCGCCGCGAGCCACAGCCAGACGGCCGCGCGCTGCGCGCTCATGCCTGCGGGCAGGCGCCGCCGCGGAAATGCCACAGCAGCACGCCGCCTGCCACGGCCGCGTTCAGCGATTCGACGCCCGGCGCCATCGGGATGCGCACGGCGACGTCCGCCGCGCGCACGGCTTCGTCCGTCAGGCCGTTGCCCTCGTTGCCCACCAGCACGGCCACGCCGCGCGCGTCGTCCGCGCGCGCGTCCGCCAGCGGCACGCTGTCGCGCAGGGCCGCCGCCACGAGCGGCACGCCGGCCGCGCGCAGCGCGCCGGCCATCTGCGGGGCGTCCTCATAGCGGGCGATGCCCAGCTTCACCGCGGCGCCCATCGACGCGCGCAGCGCCTTCTGCGAGAAGGGGTCGGCGCAGCCGCCGCACAAGAGCGCGCCCTCAAAGCCGAAGGCCGCGGCGCTGCGCAAAAGCGCGCCGACGTTGGCCGGGTCCTGCACGTGCTCGAGCGCGACGTAGCGCCCGCCCGGGCGCACTGTGCGCAGCGGCTGCGGCAGGCGGAACACGCAGAACACGCCCTGCGTGTTTTTCGTGCCGGCCAGCTTTTCGGCGACACTGTCGGAGATGAGCGCCGTCTCGTCCGCGAGGGCCGCAAGCTGCGGGTGCGCGGCGAGGGCCGCCCGTGTGCAGTACGCTTCGAGTGCGGGCTGCACGCCGGCGATGTCCGTGCAAAGGCGCAGCCCCTCGGCGAAAAACGCGCCTTTCTCGCGCCGCTCAAGCGCGCTGTCGCGCAGGCGCACCAGCGCCTTCACGCGCTCGGACGCGCGGCTTTCGATTTGCAGCATCTGCCCTTCCCCCCCTATTATACTACTATGCGCCCGCAGAGCGCAAAAAAGCGGCTTTTGCAGCGGTGCGCACGCGCGCGGAAAAAACGCCTGCGCGCGGCGGGAAAACCGCGCGCAAAGGCGGGACGCTGCGCCCGTTTTGTGCAAAAGCCGCGGCTCTTGACACGGTGCGTCAATATAAACGTACGCCCGGGCACGCGTGCACGGGCGTATGTTTTTGTTTATTTCGCGAGGGCGTTCTTCGCGGTCTCCACCAGCGCGTTGAAGCTGGCGGCGTCGTGAATGGCCATCTCGCTGAGCATCTTGCGGTTCAGCTCGACGCCGCTCTTCTTCAGGCCGTTCATGAAGGCGGAATAGCTCACGCCCTGCGCGCGGCAGGCGGAATTGATGCGCGTGATCCACAGGCGGCGGAAATCGCGCTTTTTCTGCTTGCGGCCGATGAAGGCGTAGTTGCCGCTCTTCATGACCTGCTGTTTGGCCATTTTAAAATGCTTGGATTTGCTGCCGTAATAGCCCTTGGCGAGCTTGAGGGTCTTTTTTCTTCTTTTGCGCGTCATCATGGCGCCCTTGATACGAGCCATATTCGAATCTCTCCTTAAAAATCCTTAAAATCTGTTGTTCTGCGATGGTCTGCCTTTTGGCCTCAGGCGTAGGGCAGCATGTGGCGCACGGCGGCCGCGTTGGTCTTGTCCGCGTAGGACGGCTTGCGGAAGCCGCGTTTCAGCTTGGTGGACTTCTTGGTCAGAATGTGGCTGCGATAGGCGTGGCCGCGCTTGACCTTGCCGTTTTTCGTCAGCTTGAAGCGCTTTTTGGCGCCGGAGTGGGTCTTGATCTTGTACTTAGCCATTTTTCAATATCCTCCTTAATTCTTGACGGGGGCGAGGAACATCTGCATGCTGCGCCCCTCAAGTTTGGGCTGCTTTTCCACGGTGGCGCTGCCCTCGAGGGCCGCCGCGAAGCGCTTGTGCACTTCGAGGCCCAGGTTGGTGTGCGCCATCTCTCGGCCGCGAAAGCGAATGGAGACCTTCACCTTGTCGCCCTTGGCCAGGAATTTGGCCGCCTGGTTGACCTTGGTGTTGAAGTCGTTCGTGTCGATGTTGAGGGACAGGCGGATCTCCTTGATGTCGACCGTCTTCTGGTTCTTTTTCGCTTCCTTGTCGCGCTTTTGCATCTCGAACCGGTATTTGCCGTAGTCGAGGATCTTGCATACCGGCGGCTGCGCCTGCGGGGCGATCTTGACAAGGTCAAGGTTCTTTTCCTCCGCGCGGCGCAGCGCATCGCGCGCGGACATGATGCCCAGCTGGCTTCCGTCCGAGTCGATCACGCGCACCTCTCTGTCGCGAATGCCTTCGTTGATCTCCAGATCTCTTTTGCCGCTAATCGTAAAGCACCTCCAATATACGCATCTGACAAAAAATGCGGCTGCCGGTCGGGCAGCCGCACAAAAAACGACACGCACCGCGCCCGTAAGGCGCGGACATGATTGACCCGGCGCCACGCTCGGCGCGCAAGGTGAGCCCGGCTGCCGGCCGAAGCTGCTTTGTTTGCGTTTAGAATTATACCCCGCCGCCGCGGCAAAGTCAAGCCTTTTTTTGCATTTCGCGCATTCTTGTGGCGCGTCACAGCGGCACGTCGATCTCGGCCGCGAGCGAGAACGAATAAATCGTGCAGCGCGTCACCTTGACGCCGAGCTTTTTTTCGACGGCCGCGCGGTACAAAAGCAGCTGCGCGCGGTAGCGCGCGAGGAACTGCGCGGGGTCGGACAGGCGGTCGGTCTTGTAGTCGGCCACCTCCGCCGTGTCCCCGCAGACGAGCACCGCGTCCGCGATGCCCTGCACGAGCACGGGCCGGTGGGCGAACGCCTCGCCGACGTCCGGCTGGACGAATTTCGCGGGGACGGCCGTGAGGAACGCGTACTCGCGCAAAAGCGGCTGCGCGCGCAGCATGCGCGCGCACAAAGGCGAAGAGAGGAACGCGGCGAAATCCTGCGCGCGCAGCTTGGCGGCGAGGTCCGCATCCAGCCAGCCGCCGGCGCGCAGGCGCTCGAGCTCGGCCGCGGGGTCGGCCTGCGCGTGCGCGAGGTTTGCAAATTGCAGCGCCGCGTGCATCGCGGTGCCGCGCTCGGCGGCAGTGATGCGCTCGCGGTACAAAAACGCCGGCCGCGCCAGCACGGGCGCCTCGGCCCCGTGCACGAGCGCCGAGACGCTGACCTTGGCGGGCAGCTGCGTGAGCGCCTGCTTTTCGTAGCGCGCGGCAAAGCCCTCGCCCAGCGCGCGCACGAGCGCCTCGTCCGGCTGCGCGGGCTGTGGCGCGGCGGCGGCCTCCTTTTGCCCGTCTGCGGGCGAGGCGCCGACAAGGCGCACCTCGATGTGCCCCTCGCTGCGCTGCAAGGGCAGCGTCGCGGCCCCGGCGAGCGCGCGCAGCAGCCCGCCGTCGCGGTGCACAAGGCCCGCGGCGCACAGCCAGTCGGCAAAGCTGTCCGCCTCGCCTGCAAAATACGGCGTCACGCCGCCCAGGCCCGCCAGCTGCACCGCGATGCGCCCCAGCGTTTTGCCGACGTCCCTGAGCGGCAGCGACACGAGGAGCTTGTCCCGCGCGCGGGTGAGCGCCACGTACAAAATGCGCATCTCCTCGCTGACGGCCTCGCGCCTTTGCCACAGCTGCACGGCGCGGTGCGGCGCGGTGGCGTACAGCCCGCCCTCGCCCGCGCGCAGCGTCATGCCGACGCCCAGCTGCGGGTGGAACAGCACGGGGCTGTACGCGTCGCGCAGATTGAAGCGGCGCGCGCAGTCGGCCAGGATGACGATGGGGAATTCCAGCCCCTTCGAGCGGTGCACCGTCATGATGGACACGCTGCCCTTCGCCAGCGCGGGCGCGCCGGCCGCGCGCGCCGCGCCGCTCTCGACGGCGTCGTCCACCGCGCGCAGCAGCGCCGGCAGGCCCTGCGCGCCCGCCGCCTTCGCCCACGCGGTGAACGCGCGCAGGTTCTCGCGCCGGGCCGGGCCGTTCTCCATCGCGCCCACGGCGGCGAAATAATTCGTGCGCGAGAGGATCTCGGCGCACAGCGTCTCGACGGGCTCGGTGGCCGCGAGCGTGCGCAGCGCGCGCAAGAGCGCGGCGAAGCGCTGCACGCGCGGCGCTTTGCTCGACGTGACCGCCGTGTACAGCGGCGCGTCCGGCGCGGCGAGGCGCAGGCCGGCGAGGTCGTCGGGCGTGAAGTGGAACATCGGCGAGAGCATCGCCCCGGCCATGTCCACGTCGCGCGCGGGGTTGTCGATCACGCGCAGCAGGCACAGCAGCGGCGTGACCTCGCCGGCGGTCAGGGGGCTGTCCATCGCGTCGGCCGACGCGGGGATGCCCAGGCGCGCCAGCGCGGCCTCGTACTGGGAAAAACGCGCGCGGCTGCGCACGAGGATGCAAAAGTCGCCCCATTCGCACGGGCGCGTGCCGCCGCTTTTTTCGCGCACGGGAAAGCCCTCCCGCACAAGCGCGGCGATGCGCCCGGCCACGGCGCGCGCGTCCCCGTCGTAGTCCTCGGCCGCCGCGTCCTGCACCAGCAGCTCCATCGGGCCGCCGTCGTAGCCGTCGGGCGCGCCGGCGCGCAGGCGCTCGCCGCCCGTGTACGCCACGCCGCCCACCTGCGGGCTCATCAGGCACGAGAACACGTCGTTCACCGCGCCGATCACGCTCTGCGCGCTGCGGAAATTGTGCGACAGGTCGATGCGCATGGGGTGCGCGCCGCCCGGCGTGTACGGCGCGAACGCCGCGCGCTTGTCGAGGAAGCTGCGCGGGTCGGCCAGGCGGAAGCGGTAGATGCTCTGCTTGACGTCGCCCACGAAGAACAAATTCGAGCCGTCCTCTTTGGCAAGGCACGCGTACAGCGCGGCCTGCAATGCGTTCGTGTCCTGGTATTCGTCCACCATCACCGCGTCGTAGCGCGCGCTGATCTCGCGCGCGGCGTCGGTGCGCCGGCCGTCCTCATCGCGCAGCAGACGCAGCGCCAGGTGCTCGAAATCGCTGTACTCGAGCACTTTCTGCTCCATTTTCGCATCGAAGAAATGCGCCTCGAACGCGCGCACGGCGCGCCCCAGCGCGCGCAGCATCGGCGCAGTGCGCGCGCGGTCGGCGAGAAACTCCGCCTGCGTGCAGACGAACACGTCCTTTTTCAGCGCCTGCGCAAGGTCCTTCGCGCTCTGGCGCAGGCTTTTCACCATCTCCTTCGCGGCGGCGTCGCCCCCGCGCACGGCCCGCAGGCGCTCCGGCTCATAGCCGGCGGCCGCGAGGGCGGCGTCGTCCCAGCGTCCGGCGGACGCGAGCGAGGCCAGCGAGGAAAAGAACGCCGCGTCGGCGTCGAGCGCGGGCAGATAGCCCGCGAGGGGCTTGTCGGCGCGGCAGATGCGCCGCGCGCTGTCGATGAGCGACGACGCGGCCTGCGCCGCATGCACGGCCTCGTCCAGCAGGGCGCGGCCCCACGCGGTGGCGCCCAGCTCGCCGGTTCCCTCGTAGCTCGCGATGAACTCCTCCAGCGCGGCGTGCGGCTGCGGCAGCGTGCGCAGAAAATCGTACAGCGCCAGCAATGCGCCCGCGGCCGTGCCGTCCGTGCGCGCGCGGCCGTACAGCGAGGCGAACGCGCAGAAGTCCTCGTCCGCATACGCCTGCTCCAGCGTCTGGGCCAACGCCTCCTCGCGCAGGGAAAAGCACAGCGCGTCGTCCGCGAGGCCGAAGTCCGCGGGCAGGTCCAGGCGCGCGAAGTTCTGGCGCAGCAGCTGCATGCAGAACGCGTCGATGGTGCCGATGTCCGCGCGCCCGAGCAGCAGCCGCTGGCGGCGCAGCCACGCGCTGTCGGGCCGCCGCGCCGCCTCCTCGGCCAGGCGCATGGCGATGCGCGCGCGCAGCTCCTCGGCGGCGGCGCGCGTGAAAGTGACGATCAGCAGCCGGTCGGCCGCGACGGGGGCCTTTTCGTCGCAGATCAATTGCACGGCGCGCTCCACGAGCACGGCCGTCTTGCCGCTGCCCGCGGCGGCGCTGACCAGCAGCGAGCCGCCGCGGTCCTCGATGGCGGCGCGCTGGCTGTCTGTCCACTGTACGCTCACGGCGCATCTCCCCCTTTCTCCACGCGGTCCTTCTGCGCGTCCGTCGGCTCGAACACGCGCTTGGGCGCGCGCACCGCGCGCTCGTTTTCGCCGTCCTCATGGCGGCACACGCAGCGGTAATCGCACGAGGCGCACGGGCTGTGCGCCCCGCTTTTCAGCGGCGCGGCCGCGATGTCGCCCTCATACAGGCCCTGCGCCATCTCCACCACCAGCTGCGTGATGTGCTTTTGGATGTTGCCCAGCTTTGCCAGGCCCGCCAGCTTCTGGCCCGCGCGCGCGTTGCCGTTTTTGTCGAACGTGCAGGGCACGAACAGGCCCGTGGCGTCGCGGTCCATCCCGCGCAGGACGACGGGGTCGTCCAGCACGAGGCCGTCCACGCGGTACGCCGGCGCGTCCGACACCCCGGCGCGCGGCGCAGCCGCGGCGGGCGGCGGGTCGCCCGCAAGATACAGCACGCCCGCGGCCACGGGCTCGCGCAGCCGGCCGTCGCGGTTTTCGCACAGCGTGAACAGGTACCACAGCATCTGCGTGTTCAGGCCGCAGTACACGTCGTCCAGCGAGAAGGTCTTTGCGCCGGTCTTGTAATCCACCACGCGCACGTAGTCGTGCCCCTCGCGGCGCATCACGTCCACGCGGTCGATCTGCCCGACGATGCGCACCGCGCGCCCGTCGGGCGTCGTCACCGTGAGCGGCGTCAGGCCTCCCTCGCCGCCGATGGCCTGCTCGTAGGCCACGGGGTGGAAGCCGCTCTGCGCCTGCTCGGCTTGCAGATAGCGCAAAAGCGAGGTCACCGCGCGCTTGAGCCGCTCGATGAGATAGGCAAAGCGCGCCGAGGCGTCCGGCATGTTCGCGCGCACGTACTCGTCGGCGAGGCGGCCGGCCAGCGCGGCCAGCTCGTCGCGCGTCAGGTCTGCAAAGCCGGGCCCCGCCTCGCGCAGGGCGTGCTCGAGGATGTAGTGCACGAGCGTGCCGCTCTCGAGCGGCGAGAGCTGCGCTTTTTTGCGTGGGCGCAGGCGCAGCACATATTGCAGGAAATAGGCGAAGTGGCAGCGGTAATACTGCTCGACGCGCGTGGGCGAGAGCGTCAGCGTCCGGCCCAGCAGCGCCTCGAGCGCGCGCTTGTTGCGCGCTTTGAACGGCGCGGGGGCCGCCGCGGCGTCCATGGCGGCCAGCGCCTCGCCGGCCTCGCCGCTGTCTTCCAGCGCTTTGCGCAGCGCGGCCGAGGCCGGCGTGTTGTCCCGGTAGTGCGCGCCGTACACGTCCAGCGCGGCGGCCGGCGTGGGCGCGCGCTGCGCGTCGCTCAGCGCGTCCGCGCCGGGCGCGAGCGCGCGCACGAGACCCTCGAGGGCGCTGGTCATCGGCGCGCCGCCCGCCCCCTTTTCCGCAAAGCTGAGGTACAGCCGCTGCGAGGGCGCGGCCAGGGCGCGGTAAAAATACATCTGCTCGAGCAGCGTGCGGTTCTCGTAGCCGCCGGGCATGGGGATGCCGCTTTGCACCAGCAGGTCGCGGTCGGCGTGCGTCAACAGGCCGCTGGCGCCGGCGATCTTCGGGAACAGCCCCTCCGACAGGCCCAGCACGAAGCACACCTTCGGGCCGGACAGGCGCATGCGGTCGGCCGTGGTGAGCAGCACGGCGTCCTGCGTCTGGGGCACCTGGCCCACGTCCGTGCTGCGGATGAGCAGCGCGAACAGCTCCGCGTACTCGCGCGGGGCGATCTCGTCCTTGCCCAGCAGCTGCTCCATCTGGCCCAGAAGGTCCATCATGCTGTTCCACGCGCGCACGGCCCCGCCCGCGCGCAGCACGTCGCCCGCGGCGTCCCAGTCGCCGGCCGCGGCCAGCGTGCGCTCGTCGGCGCCGAAGGCCGTCATCAGCATGTACAGCGCGCGGGAGACGCCGCCCGCGGTGCGGCCCTTCGCGTCCTGCACAAAGCGCAGGACGGGCTCGACGGCGCGCAGCCGCAGCGCCTCGAGCTCGGCGAGGCGCGCGCGGTCCGCTTCGCTCCAGTTCGCGCCGAAGCCCGCGGGGTGCTTTGTGAACGGGGCGCGCCAGTCGGCCGCGCGCAGGTTCCAGGTGTAGGCGTAGTCCTCGAGCGCGGCGATCTGCTGCGGGGCGAAGCCGCACAAATCGGTTTTCAAAAGGCGCAGCAGCCCCTCGCTGGACACGCCGCGCACCAGGATGTCCAGCGCGGCCAGCAGGAACGAGGCCGGGGCCGTGTGCTCCGGCGTGCCGGGTTCGTCGGTGAAATACGGGATGCCCGCAAGGCCGAATTCGTAGGCCAGCGGGGCGGCGTAATCGTCCAGCAAACGGCAGATCACGGCGATGTCGCCGTAGGCATACCCCTCGCGCACGAGCGCGGCGATGCGGCACGCCGCCTGCTTGCACTCGGCGTACACGCCCTCCGCGGGCGTCAGCCACACGCCCGGCAGGCCGGGCGCGGGCTGCACGTCGTGCGGGAAGGCCAGCGCGCGCGCGGCCAGCGCCGGCCCGGGCGCGTCGGCGTGGCGCCAGTCCTTCTCCAGCGTGCGCGGCGCGGCGGCGCGCACGCCCTCGCTCTGCGCAAGGCGCAGCAGGCGCTGCGCCGTCTGGCGCACGGGGCTGAAAAGCCCCAGCCCGTCCTCGCGGTCGCTCAGCGAATCGCAGCACAGCGTCACCACGCAGCGCTGCGCGTGCACAAGGCGGCGCAAAAGCGCGTACTGCGGCGCGGTGAAGCCGTCGAAATTGTCGATGAACACGGCCGTGCCGGCAAAATACCCGTCGTCCGCGCGCCGGGCCGCCAGCTCCAGCCGGTCGGACGGGTCCATCGCGCTGCCGGACAGCACATCTTCATACGAAGCGAAGATCAGCCCCAGCTCGCGCAGCTTCTCGCGGCCGTCGCCGCCCTTTGCCAGCGCCAGCAGGTCGCCCGGCTTTGCGCCGGCCGTCTTCAGCTCCTGGATGGCGTCGGCCGCCATGGCGCAAAAGCCCGTGCTGCGCCGGTGCGCGCGGTACAGCTGCAGCTCGTCGCCCAAGGCGTCCATCGCGCGGCGCACCGCCACGGCGCGCGCCGCGTCCGTCACCGTGCGCACGGCCGTGCCGCCGAATTCCTTCAGCAGCCGCTCGCCCAGGCTGGTGAAGCTGTACACCTCGCAGAAGGCGCCGGCCGCGTCGCCCAGCGCCGTGTAGGCCATCGTCTCGGCCGAGGAGGAGAACTGTTCGGGCACAAGCAGGATGCTCTTTTCCCCCTCTTCGGCGCGCCGGCGCATCTCGGCCAGCACACAGTGCGTCTTGCCCGTGCCCGAAACGCCCAGCACCAGCTCCAGCATACCCATTCCTCCCTTTGCGCGGCACGGCCGCGCCCGTTTGCTCTTCTTATTATATCGCGCCGGGGGCGTCATAAAAAGCCCTTTGACGCAAAAAGCCCCGTGCGGGGCTTTCCCCCGCGCGGGGCGCGGCGCGCGCTGCGCCGCCTCGGATCAGTAATTCTTCGCCTGCAGGATGAAATAGCCCTGCGGATGGTCGCACACGGGGCACTTTTCGGGCGCGTGGCGGCCGATGTGCACGTGCCCGCAGTTCGAGCACACCCACACCTGCTCGGTCTCGCGGGCAAACACCGTGCCCGCCTCGATGGACGCGCGCAGCGCGCGGTAGCGCTCCTCGTGCTCCTTCTCGATGCGGCCCACGCCCTCGAACAGCTCGGCGATCTTGTCAAAGCCCTCCTCGCGGGCGGTCTTGGCAAAGCCGTCGTACATGTCCGTCCACTCGTAGTGCTCGCCGGCCGCGGCGTCGGCCAGATTGTCCAGCGTGTCGGGCATGCCGCCGTGCAAAAGCTTGAACCAGATCTTCGCGTGCTCCTTCTCGTTGTTGGCCGTCTCCTCAAAGATGGCCGCGATCTGGTTGTAGCCCTCCTTCTTCGCCTTGGAGGCGTAGTACGTGTATTTGTTGCGGGCCTCGCTCTCGCCCGCAAAGGCGGTTTTGAGGTTCTGTTCGGTCTTCGAGCCTTTCAGTTCCATGGGTCTTTCCATCCTTTCTGTGTTTTTTGGTTTTTTTGCGCGGCGGCGCCGCGCCTTTTCCTGCGTTACGCGCCGGCTTCGGCGCAGCCCGGGCACACGCCGCGGAACATCAGCTCGTGCGTGGCGCAGCGAAAGCCCGTCTGGCGTTCGACCTGTGCGTCGAGGCCGGTGTCGTCCTCGACGAACGCGTCGCACACGCGCCCGCACACCGTGCATTCGATGTGCGCGTGCGGGGTCAGGCGGTGGTCGAACCGGTCGGCCCCGTCCGGCATGGGGATGTGGCGCAGCACGCCGCTCTGCGACAGGCCGTTCAGGTTGCGGTACACCGTGGCCTTGCTGACGGTGGGATGCTCCTTGACGACTTCGGCGTAGACCTGCTCCGCCGTGGGGTGGTCGGCAAGGCGCAAAACAGCGTCGAGCACGAGCTTTTTCTGAATGGTGTTGCGCTTTTCCACGCTTGTCACTCCTCCCTTTAATGCTTTTCTATTGATAGAATATATCATTAAGAAAGAAATGTCAAGCCCCTGATTCGATTTTTCCGCGCGGCGAGGGCCGCCTGCATCGCGGCGCGCGTGCCCTGTCCGGCCCTGCCGCGGCAAAAGCGCGCTTTGCCCGGCGCGCTCACTGTTTCTTTGCGAACACGACCAGCTTGCTGCCCACATAGTTGCCGATGATGACCAGCACGTTCGAAGTCACCTTGACGATCATATCGTCAAAGCGCAGCCAGTCGGCAAAGACGAACATGATGCCCATGTCCAGCAGGCCCGTCAGCACCCGGCAGGCCACGAAACCCGCGATCTCGCGCAGGATGGGCAAGAAGCCGGTGACGGTGCTCTCGAACACCCATTTGCGGTTTGTGACATAGGCGAACGCCACCGACAGTATCCACGCGATCGCGTTCGACGGCGCCATGGGGATGCCGATCACACGGGCGCACACATAGTAGACCACGATGTTCAGCACCGTGGTCAGCACACCGAAAATGCCGTACAAAATCAGGCCCTTGTACTTGAGGCAGAGCCCTTTGACCCACTGTATCATACCGGCGCCTCTCCCGCTTTACGCCTGCTTCTTGCCGGGCTTGCCGGCGTTTTTGCGCAGCGTGCTGCGCACGGTTTTGACGTCGGAGAGGTTGCGCGTCAGGTGCTCCTCGGTCTCGCGCAGCATGTTTTCGCAGTAGCTCGTGACCGTAGCGCGGATCTCGCGGCTCTGCTGCTGGGCGCTGGCGAGGATCTCGGTCGCCTTCTGGCCCGCGGCCTTCACAATGGCCTCCTCGGCCACCATCGCGCGCGCGCGCTCCTCGGCGCGCTTGACGATGGCGTTCGCCTCGGCCTTCGCGTTTTCGAGGATGTTGTTGCGGTCGCGCACAACGCCCTTGGCCTGCCGGATCTCGGCGGGCATGTTCAGGCGGATCTCGTCGATGGTGTCGCGCAGCTTCTCCACGTCCACCACGCGCTTGCCGCCGGTGAAGGGCAGGTTCGTGGCCTCCTCCAGCGTGTCGTCCAAAACGTCCAGCAATTCGTCAATCGTCATGGTTCTCTTCTCCTTTTGCAAAAGGCGGCTGCGCCGGCTCCTTCTCGTAGCGCGCCAGCGCCACCGCGCCGTACTTGTAGCGTTTTTTCAGCGTCAGCGCGCCGCAGCGCTCGGGCAAAAGCGCGCCGTACTCCGTCTCGGCCATCAC
Organism: Candidatus Ruthenibacterium merdigallinarum; assembly: GCA_019113785.1. Taxonomy (GTDB): domain Bacteria; phylum Bacillota; class Clostridia; order Oscillospirales; family Ruminococcaceae; genus Ruthenibacterium; species Ruthenibacterium merdigallinarum. Next base: position 24,377 of record DXGT01000052.1, read on the forward strand.
CGTGCCGCCGTCGGCCACGACGGCCTCCACGGCCGCCAGCAGCTGCGCCACGGTGTCCGCGCGGTAGGGCGGGTCCATCAGCACAAGGTCGAAGCGCTTTGCGCAGCGCGCGAGGTACGCCTCGGCGGGCGTCTCGCACACCTCGGCCTGCCTCTCCAGCTTCGCCGCCTTCAGGTTGGCCCGCACGGCGGCGCAGGCCGCGCGGTCGGCGTCGACAAAAACGCAGCGCGCCGCGCCGCGGCTGAGCGCCTCGATGCCCAGCTGCCCCGAACCCGCAAACAAATCGAGCACCTGCGCGCCGGGCAGCATAAATTGCAGCGCGCTGAACATGCCCTCCTTCACGCGGTCGATGGTGGGGCGCGTCACCTGCGCGCCCGCGGGCGCGGTCAGCTTTGTGCCGCGCGCCGTACCTGCGATCACCCGCATCGGCATCCGTCCTTTCCCGGCCGGGAAGCGCCCGGCCCGTCCCCCTCATTATGGCGCATGATGCGCCGGATTGTCAACCCTTGTCCGCGCCCGGCGCGGCCGGGCCGTGGAAATAGCGGTGCACATTGCGCGCCGCAAGGCGCGAGACGCCCTTCGCCGCCGCCAGCTGGGCCTCCGACGCCTCGCGCACGGCCGCCACCGTTTTGAAGTGCGCCAAAAGCGCGCGGCTCGTGGCCGGGCCCACGCCGGGCACGCCCTCGAGCGTCGAGGAGTACGAGCGGCCCTTTTGCAGCCGCCGGCGGTAATCGTTCGCCCAGCGGTGCGCCTCGTCCTGGATGTTCGAGATGAACGTGAACGGCCCGCGGTGCGCGGCCAGCGCGATCTCGCGCCCGTCGCCGTCGATGAGCCCGCGCGTGCGGTGGCGGTCGTCCTTTACCATGCCCAGCAGCGGCACGTCCGCAAACGGCGTGCCCGCCAGCACCGCGCGCACCGCGCTCACCTGCCCGCGGCCGCCGTCCAGCAAAATCAGGTCCGGCTTTGTGCCGAACTGGCCCTTCGCGCCGTCCATATATTCGCGCACGCGCCGGCCCAGCGTCTCGGCCATCGAGGCGTAGTCGTCCGTGCCGGGGACGGTTTTCATTTTATAGCGGCGGTAGCCCGCCTTCTTGGGCCGGCCGTCCTCGAACACGACCATGCCCGCGACGCTCGTGCCGTCGCCCCAGTTCGAGATGTCGTACGCCTCGATGTTGCGCGGCAGCTTTTCCAGGCCCAGCAGCCCGCCCAGCTCGTCCATCCAGCGCTCCTCGCGGCTGGTGCGGCCGCTCTCGCGCGCGAGGCGCTCGAACGCGTTCGTGCGCGCCATCTCCACGAGCTTGGCCGTGTCGCCGCGCTGCGGCACATAAAACTGCACCTTCGCGCCGCGCACCTCGCCCAAAAGCCGCGCGAGGTCGGCGTCGCCGGCGGGCAGCGCGTCCACGGCGATGCTCTTTGGGATGAACTCCTCGTCCTCGAGATAATAGCGCGGCAGAAATTCGTCGCGCACGGCGGCGACGTCGCCCGTGCCGCGGAACAGAAATTCGCGCTTGTCGCACAGCCGCCCCTCGCGAAAGCGCAGGATGGCCGCGCACACGGCGTCCTGCGCGCCGGCGAAAGCGATGACGTCCTGCTCGTCCACGCTGCTGCGCACAACTTTCTGCCCGCGGCTGACCTTCTCGATGGCGGCGATCTGGTCGCGGATGAGGGCCGCGCGCTCGAACTCGAGCCGCTCGGCGGCCTGCTGCATGCGCGCGCGCAGGATGTCCAGCATCTCGGCCTGCCCGCGGCGGATCAGGTGCAGCGCGCTGTCCACGGCCTCGCGGTACTGCGCTTCGCTCACCTTGCCCGAGCACACAGCCATGCACTTGCCGATGTGGGCGTTCAGGCAGGGCCGGCCCTTGCCGATGTCGCGCGGGAACACCTTGCCGCAGCGCGGCAGGCGGAACACGTCGCACGCGGTCTCCACCATTTCGCGCACGGCGAAGCTGGAGGTGTACGGGCCGATGTACTCGGCGTTTTCGTCGTCCTTTTGCAGCGCCGCCGAGATGCGCGGCCAGCCCTCGTGCGAGACCTTGACGTAGCTGTAGCCCTTGTCGTCCTTCAAAAGGATGTTGTATTTCGGCTTGTGCTGCTTGATCTGGCTGCACTCGAGCACCAGCGCCTCGAACTCGCTCTGCGTGACGATGACGTCAAAGTCGAACGCGCTCTGGATCATCTTCGTGACCTTGGCGTCGTGCGGCACGCCCTCGCGGAAATACTGCGACACGCGCGTGCGCAGGCGCTTGGCCTTGCCGATATAGATGATCTGCCCCGTTTTGTCGCGGATGATGTACACCCCCGGCAAAAGCGGCAGCAGCATCGCCTTTTTCCAAAGCTCGAACTTCGTCAAAGCGCAGCGTCCTCCCCGGTGGAAAAATTTTTTCTGAAAATGAAATGTGCGCCGCCCTTTTTTGCAAAGAGCAGCGCACGCAGGAAAGCGGGATCGATTATTCGCTGAAGCCGGAGTTGACCAGCTTGATGAGGCCCTCGACCGCAGCCTGCTCGTCAGGACCATCGGCGATGATGCGAATGGTGGTACCGCCGACAATGCCCAGCGACAGAACGCCCAGCAGGCTCTTCGCGTTCACGCGGCGCTCCTCCTTCTCGACCCAGATGGAAGATTTGAACTCGTTCGCCTTCTGGATGAAGAACGTGGCGGGGCGGGCGTGAAGACCGACCTGATTCTCAACAGTAACTTCTTTCACAAACATAACAAACGCTCCTAAACAGTTAATATGTGTGTGCCTTTGCGTCTATTTTATACCCCGCAGCCGCCTCTCGTCAAATGCTTTTCGCGTATTTTGCACATTTTCCACAAAACGTCACAACTTTTGGGAAACTTTCTTTTGCGGTTTGTGGGTTTTTACCAATTAGTTTTCCACTTCATCGTAAAGACATACAAAAAATCGTGCGGAATCTTATCGATTTTCTCCATTGACATCTTCGCCGGCGCCTGTATAGGCCTCGTACAGGTCGGGCCGGCGCTCGGCCGTGCGCGCGAGGGCCTGCTCCTTGCGCCAGCGGGCGATCTTCGCGTGGTCGCCGCTGAGCAGCACGCCCGGCACGCGCATGCCGTGCCAGGCCTCGGGGCGCGTGTACTGCGGGTACTCCAAAAGCCCGCTGTAATAGCTCTCGTCCTCGTAGCCCGCGGCGCTGCTGAGCACGCCCGGGCACAGGCGGAACACGCTGTCGGCCACCACCAGCGCGCCCAGCTCGCCGCCGGTGAGCACGTAGTCGCCGATGCTGATCTCCTCGTCGGCCAGCGCCTCGATCACGCGCTCGTCCACGCCCTCGTAGTGCCCGCACACCAAAAGCAGGCTTTTTTTCTGCGCCAGCTGCTTGCAGCGCTCCTGCGTGAGGGTGCGCCCGCCCGCCGTGAGGAACACCACGTGCGGGCGGCCGAAGCCCGCGTCCTCGATCTGGCGCATGGCCTCGACGCAGCAATCGTAAATGGGCTGGGCCTGCATGATCATGCCCTGCCCGCCGCCGTAGGGGTAGTCGTCCACCTGGCGCTGCTTGCTGAGGGTGTAATCGCGGATCTGGTGGCACCGGAAATGGATGAGCCCGCGGCGCGCTGCGCGGCCGATGACGCTCTCGCTCAGAACGCGCTCGCACATCTCGGGGAACAGGGTGGCAATGTCGATCCTCATGCTTCGTCACCGTTTTCCATCGGCGTGAACATACCGGGGATGGGCCGCACGCGCACCTCGCCCGCGGCCGGGTCCAGCGAGACGAGGAACTCATCCACCGCGGGGAACAGATGCTCGCCGCCCTTGCCGCGCACGGTGTAGATGTCGCACGCCGCCGGGTGCGTGATGTTCACGATCTCGCCGTACTCCTCGCCCGTGTCGGCGTCCAGCACGCGGCAGCCCAGCACGTCCTGCACAAAATAGCGCCCCTCGGGCAGCTGCACGTCCTCGCGGTCGAAATACGCCACGCGGCGCACATAGCTGCGCGCGGCGTCGAGCGAGTCCACGCCGTCGAGGCGCACGATGCACATGCCCTTATGCGGGCGCACGCTGACCAGCCGCACCGCGCGCCCGCCGTCGGGCGAAAGATACAGCCGGGGCAGCAAGGCGATCAGCTCGGGGCCGTCGCTCCACGGGTACAGCTTCAGCTCGCCCGTCACGCCGTGTGTGGTGACGAACTCGCCCGCCTCCAGATACCGTTTCATAGCGTCTCTCCCTTGTCGTTTTTTGTCGTTTGTGTATATCTTCCCGTCGTTCGTTTTTCAGCGGATGACGACGCCCAGCAGCTTTGCCAGCTCGCACGCCTGCGCCGGCGTGACGACGGCGCCGCGCACCTCGCCGCCCGCAAGGCGCACGCCGGCGATCTCGCACTCCGTCAGGTCCTGCCCGGCCAGGGACGTGCCCAGCAGGTCGGCCCCGGACAGGTCGCACGCGTGCAGCCGCCACGCGCCGCGCGCGCGCAGCGCGCCCAGCGACGCCTCGCGCAGGCGCACACCGTCAAACAGCACCGCGCGCACGCTCGCCTCGGCGAACACCGCCCCCGCGGCCTCGCACGCGTGCAGCGCAACGTCGCGCAGCGACGCGCCGGCGAACACGGCGCCCTCCATTTTGCACTGCTCGAAGCGGCAGCGGTGCAGCGCCGCGTCCGCAAAGCGCGCGCCGGACAGCTCGCACCGCTCGAACACGCAGTCGCGGAAATAGCTGTTCGACAGCTGTGCGCCCGTCAGCCGGCAGCCGGAAAAACGGCAGCCGAAGAACTCCGCCTGCGCCGCCTGCGCGCCCGGGGCGCTTTGGCCCGAAAAGACGAGCCCCTCGGCCGGCTGCGCGCACGCGCCGGCAAGCGCCGCCAAAAGATCGCCGCCCGGCGCGAGCGGCCCGCCCATTTCAGGCGGCGCGATGCGCATCGCCATGCGCCCGCCCCCCTTCACTCAAAAAGCGAGCCGGACGCGCACGGCGCCCGGCTCGCGGCTCTCTCTGTGTGTGAAAGCCCTCAGCGCACCCGCGGACGGGGATGACGGCGGGTGAACACCCAGCCGATGGCGCTGAACACGATGGCCGTGATCGACACGGCGGCGCCCACGGCGCCCAGGATGAAGCCGACGAGGCTGAACGCGTTGCCTTTTTTCATAAGCCCATACTCCCTTGCAAAATGTCGCTTCCCACAGCGGGCGCCGGGCCCGCTGCGCTTACAGTACGCTCTGTGCGCAAAGTGCGCCGTCCGCCGCCGGCTCCGACGGGCCGAGCGGCCGGGCGCACGCTTTGCGGGCGCGTACCCGCTTTGTTTCCATTATATCGTGTTTTTCAACGAAACACAAGTGCAGGTTTTGCCCCGGCTCAATAGGCCTTGTAGCGGAACGTCAGCGCGCCTGTCGTCTCTTTGGGGCTGACAAAGCCCGCTTCGAGCTGCACGCCCGTCTGGTGCCAGCCGCCGAACGCGAACGCCTGCTCCGGCAGCGCGCCCTCGGCGCTCTCGCCCTCCCCGGGCGCGCGAACGGCCGTCAGGGCCACCGTCCCGCCCGTCATCTCGTCCTCCGCCTGCTCGCCCGTAAGGTATTCCACGGCGGCCGGCCAGGACCAGGCCATCTCAATCAGGCCGTCTCCCTCTTCGCCCGGGTCGATGGTGAGAAACGGCGCGGCCTGTTCTTCAAACGGCGTGTCCTGCCCCGTGCCGCCGTTGGCCCAGCCGGACGCCATCCGCACGCAGTACATCTCGCCGTCGGTCTCCACGCTGCCCACGTTGTAGCAGGCCGACATCTCGGATTCCGCCAGGCCCACGGCGAAGCGCAGCTCGTCGTCCCACTGCGGGAACAGCGCCACCATGTTGTCCTCGTTCGGCTCAAAATACCACACGCCGCCGCTGCCCTGCCCGGGAACGGCCCCCAGCGCCTGCCAGAGCTGCGCGGCCTCCTCGTCCGAAAGGGCGCGCCACTGCGCGGCCTCCGATGCGCCGGACGCATCGCTTTGCGAAGCGGACGCGGGCGGTGCGGGCTCGGACGCGCCGGACGTGGAAACCGCGGGCGCAGAAGATACAGAGGATGCCGAGGCGGGTTCGCTCTGCGCGCCGTCCGTGCCGGCGGGCTGCGCCGCACAGCCCGCCAAAAGCGCCGCCGCCAGCGCGGCGGCAAGCCATCGGGTCTTTTTCGTGCTCATGCGGGAGACCTCCTTTTTTTGATTTGGATTCAGAAACGTCTTTTGCCGCCGGCGCGCCCGGCGCCTCAGCGGCAGAATTTTTCGATGTAGGCCTCGAGGCACGTGCGGATGATTTCGCGCGCCGCCTCAGGGCCGCGCTCTTCGTCCACCACGGTCTGCTTGCCCTCCAGGTTTTTGTACACGCTGAAAAAGTGGCGCATCTCGCTGAAGATGTGCGCGGGCAGCTGCTGGATGTCGGTGTAGGTATTGTACACGGGGTCGTTGAACGGGATGGCGATGATCTTCTCATCGAGCCGCCCCTGGTCGCGCATGGTGATGACGCCGATGGGATAGCACCGCACAAGGCTGAGCGGCATCAGCGTCTCGCTGCACAGCACCAGCACGTCCAGCGGGTCGCCGTCGTCGGCGAACGTGCGCGGGATCAGCCCGTAGTTCGCGGGGTAGTGGGTGGAGGTGTAGAGGATGCGGTCCAGAATGAGATGGCCCGTCTCCTTGTCCAGTTCATACTTTTTCTTCGAGCCCTTCTCGATCTCGATCACGGCGATAAAATCGTCCGGTGTGATGCGCGAAGGGCTGATGTCGTGCCAGATGTTTGCCATGTGGTTCTCCTTTTATTTTATTGATGGCGTTCCCTCGCCTGCCTGCGCCGCGCACGGCGCGAGCGGCTGCGGGACAAAGCGCCCGGCCTTGAGCACATACAGCTGGCGGAAACCGCACTGCGCCGCAAGGCGCGCCGCGCGCGCAAGGCCGAAGGCGACCGCCGCCGGCTCGTGGGCGTCGGCGTTCACCGTCACTTTGCCGCCCATCTGCGCCAGCGCCCGCAGCAAAAAGGGCGCGGGATAAAACGTGTCGCGGTACCCGCGGTACACCCCGCCGGTGTTGATCTCCACAATGCAGCCCGCCTCGGCGCAGCACGCGAGCGCCCGCAGCGCCGCGGCGCGGTAGGCGGGCGCGTCCTCGCTAAAAAAGCGGCCGTGCGCGTTGTTTTTGACGATCAGGTCGAGATGGCCCACCACGTCGGGCCGAAAGCGGCGCACGTTCCGCTCCACGGCCTCGTAATACGCGCGCGCCGCGGCCAGGCCGTCGCCGCCGAACTCCCCGGCGCACGCCGCGAACTGCCCGGCGTCCGCGTCCACCGCGTACAGGCGGCCCGTGCGCGGGCCCTTGACATAGTGCACCGAGCCCAGCACATAGTCGAACGCTTCGCGCCGCGCCACGGGCTTGTACAGGTCCTGCTCGACGCCCAGCGCGATGCGCAGCCGGCCCGCATATTCGCGCGCCAGCGCGCGGATGTCGCGGATGTAAGCCTCCTCGTCCAGCCGGGCGCAGAAGGGGTCGCTGTGGCAGGAGAAGCCGAAGTCGGAAAAGCCGGCCTTGCAGGCGGCCTCGGCCATTTCGCGGGCCGTGGCGCGCCCGTCGCAGTGCGTGCAGTGGTTGTGGCTGGAGGCCGTGACGGCAAAACCGCTCACAGCGGCTTTGCGTAGGCGCGCACAAGCCCGTGCAGCACGCGCACGCTCGCGTCCATGCTCTCGACGGTGATGCACTCGTATGGGCCGTGCGCGTTGTGGCCGCCCGTGCCCAGGTTCGGGCACGGCAGGCCCATGTACGACAGGTTCGCCCCGTCCGTGCCGCCGCGGATGGGCTCGATCTTTACCTCGGCGCCCGCCTCCTCGATGGCCTTTTTCGCATTTTCGATCAGGTGCATGCACGGCGCGATCTTCTCGGCCATGTTATAATAGGTGTCCGTGATCTCCACGCGCACCTCGGCCGTGGGATACTTTTTTTGCATCTCCGCGGCGATGTCGCGCAAAAGCTGCTTGCGCCGGGCAAAGCGCTGCGCGTCGTGGTCGCGCACGATCAGGCCCATGCGCGCGGCGGCGCAGTCGCCCGCGATGGACCCGACGTGGAAAAAGCCCTCGTAGCCCTCGGTGGCCGCCGGCGTCTCGTCCGCGGGCAGCTTTGCCACGATCTCGCAGCACAGAAGCAGCGCGTTCACCATCACGCCCTTGGCGCTGCCCGGGTGCACGGACACGCCCGTCACCGCGAACTCGGCCGCGGCGGCGTTGAAGTTCTCGTACTCGATGCCGCCCACTTCGCCGCCGTCCACCGTGTAGGCGAACTGCGCGCCGAAGGCCGCGAGGTCGAAGTGGCGCGTGCCCTCGCCGATCTCCTCGTCCGGCGTGAACGCGATGCACACGCGCCCGTGCGGCGCATTCGTGTTCGTCAGCTCCTCGCACAGCGTCATGATCTCGGCGATGCCGGCCTTGTCGTCCGCGCCCAGCAGCGTGGAGCCGTCCGCCGTGATCAGCGTGCGGCCCGCGAGGGCCTTCATCGCGGGGAAATCCGCCGTGCGGATGACGCGGCCGCCCTTGGGCAGCACGACGTCGCCGCCGTCGTAATTCTCGTGCACGATGGGCTGCACGTTCTCGCCCGAAAACGCGGGCGCCGTGTCCATGTGGGCCACAAAGCCCAGCGCGGGCGCGCCCTCGCAGCCGGGCGTGGCCTCGAGATGCGCATAGACGTAGCCCGTGTCGCTGACGAACGCGTCGGCCGCGCCCACGGCGTGCAGCTCCTCGGCCAGCATGCGCGCCAAATCCAGCTCGCACGCGGCGGAGGGGCTCGCGCCGGAGTTTTCGTCCGACATCGTGTGTACTTTTACATAGTTGAGAAACCGTTCGTGTGCCCGCATGGCAATTCCCTCTCCTCTCGTTTTGCATCCGCGCCCGCTGCCCATGCTGTGTACGGGCGCCTCTCTGGCATCATTATAGCCCCGCCGGGGCGCGCGCGTCAACCAAAAGCGGCGGCGCGGCGCGGCCGAATATGTAAAATGCGCGCCAAAGGCTTTCCCTTGGCGTCGAAATATGGTATAGTTAATACTGATATATTGCGAGATTGTGCGCACAGAAGCGAATGGGAGGTTTCCGCATGGAGACGAATGTGTTCAAAGACAAGACCCTTCTGATCACCGGCGGCACGGGCAGTTTCGGCAACACCGTGCTGCGCCATTTTTTGCACAGCGATATCGGCGAGATCCGCATTTTCTCGCGCGATGAGAAAAAGCAGGACGACATGCGCCACGAGTACCAGCAGGCCTACCCCGAACTGGCGGGCAAGCTGAAATTCTACATCGGCGACGTGCGCGAGCCGGCCAGCCTGAAAAGCACGATGCGCGGGGTGGACTTCATCTTTCACGCCGCGGCCTTAAAACAGGTGCCCAGCTGCGAGTTCTTCCCGATGGAGGCCGTGCGCACGAATATCGTCGGCACGGACAACGTGCTGACGGCCGCCATCGACGCCGGCGTGAAAAAAGTGGTGTGCCTGTCTACGGACAAGGCGGCCTATCCCATCAACGCGATGGGTATCAGCAAAGCGATGATGGAAAAAGTGATCGGCGCGAAGGCGCGCACCGTGCGCGCCGAGGACACGACGATCTGCTGCACGCGCTACGGCAACGTGATGGCCAGCCGCGGCAGCGTGATCCCCCTGTTCATCGAGCAGATCAAGGCGGGCAAGCCCATCACCATCACCGACCCGGACATGACGCGCTTTTTGATGAGCCTGGACGAAGCCGTGGACCTGGTGGGCTTCGCCTTCCAGAACGCGCGGCCCGGCGATTTGTTCGTGCAGAAGGCCCCGGCCAGCACGATCGGCGATCTGGCCAAAGCCGTGCAGCGTCTGTTCGGCGACACGGGCACGCACATCATCGGCACACGCCACGGCGAAAAGCTGTACGAGACGCTGCTGACGCGCGAGGAGCGCGTGCGCAGCGAGGACATGGGCGGGTATTACCGCGTGTCCGCCGACGGGCGCGACCTCAACTACGACAAATATTTCGTGCAGGGCAAGGTGCACACGCAGGCCAGCGAGGACTACACCAGCCACAACACCCGCCGGCTGACGGTGGACGAAGTGGTGGAAAAGCTGCTGAGCCTCGACTATGTCAAAAAGGAGCTGAGCGAACTTGGCCGATAAAAAAACGCCCATCCTCATCACGGGGGCAGGCGGCTTTGTGGGCAAGAACCTGACCGCCGCGCTGCGCACGGCCGGCTATGAGGACCTGATGCTGTTCGACGTCGACACGCCTAAAGAAAAGCTGGCCGAATACGCCGCGCGCGCGGGCTTTGTGTTCCACCTTGCGGGCGTCAACCGCCCGAAGGACCCGTCCGAGTTCTACACGGGCAACCGCGGCTTCACCGAGGAGGTGCTGCACCAGCTGGCGCTGGCGGGCAACAAAGCGCCCGTATTGGTGACAAGCTCCGTGCAGGCGGCGCTGGACAACGACTACGGCAAGTCCAAGCGCGAGGCCGAGCAGCTGGTGTTCGACCACGAGACGGCCACCGGCGCGACGGCGCTGGTGTACCGGCTGCCGGGCGTGTTCGGCAAGTGGTGCCGCCCGTCGTACAACAGCGTGGTGGCTACGTTCTGCCACAACATCGCGCACGGGCTGCCCATTGAAGTGCGCGACCCCGCGTACAGCTTCCCGCTGGTGTACATCGACGACGTGGTGGCCGAGTTCATCCGGGCGCTCGAGGGCGGCGCCGTGCGCGACTGCTCGCTGCCCGGGCGCTGCTGGCTGACGTGCGAGACGTACGAGGTGACGCTGGGGCGCCTGGCCGAACTGATCGAGAGCTTCCGCGACAGCCGCGGCGACCTCTCCGTGCCCGACCAGGGCGACCCGTTTGTGAAAAAGCTGTACGCGACGTACCTGTCCTACCTGCCCGAGGACGCGTTCTCCTACCCCTTGAAGATGAACGTGGACGCGCGCGGCAGCTTTACCGAGTTCCTGCGCACGCCCGAGCGCGGGCAGGTGAGCGTCAACGTGGCCAAACCCGGCATCGTCAAGGGCAACCACTGGCACCACACGAAGAACGAGAAATTCCTCGTGGTGAAGGGCGAGGCGGCCATCCGTTTCCGCAAGCTCGGCACCGACGCAGTGATCGAGTACCGCGTGTCGGGCGAAAAGCTCGAGGTGGTGGACATCCCCACCGGCTACACGCACAACATTGAAAACGTCGGCGAGGGCGACCTTGTCACCGTGATGTGGGCCAGCGAGCCGTTCGACCCCGAAAAGCCGGACACGTTTTTTGAAAAAGTATAAAGAGTGAAGGAGTATCAGGCAGCGATGGCACAGAAACTGAAACTGATGACGATCGTCGGCACGCGGCCGGAGATCATCCGCCTGTCGCAGGTTATCAAAAAGTGCGACGTCTATTTCGAGCAGGTCCTTGTGCACACGGGGCAGAATTACAATTACACGCTCAACCAGATCTTTTTTGAGGACCTGGGCCTGCGCGCGCCCGATTTCTACCTCGACGCCGTGGGCGGCGATTTGGGCGAGACCATCGGCAACATCATCGCCAAGAGCTACCGGCTGATGGTGCAGCAAAAGCCCGACGCGCTGCTGATCCTGGGCGACACGAACAGCTGCCTGTCCGCCATTGCGGCCAAGCGCCTGCACATCCCCATCTTCCACATGGAGGCCGGCAACCGCTGCTTTGACGAGTGCCTGCCCGAGGAGACGAACCGGCGCATCGTCGACCACATCGCCGACGTGAACCTGTGCTACTCCGAGCACGCGCGCCGCTACCTGAACGCCGAGGGCACCGCCAAGGAGCGCACATACGTGACGGGCAGCCCCATGGCGGAGGTGCTGCGCGCGAACCTGGACGCCATTGAAAAGAGCGACGTGCTCGAGCGGCTGGGCCTTGCGCCGCAGCGCTACATGCTGCTGAGCGCGCACCGCGAGGAGAACATCGACACCGAGAAGAACTTCATCGACCTGTTCACCTCGATCAACCATCTGGCGCAGACGTACGACATGCCCATCCTCTACTCGTGCCACCCGCGCAGCCGCAAGCGGCTGGAGGCCATGCACTTTGCGCTGGACAAGCGCGTGCGCCTGCACGAGCCGTTGGGCTTCCACGATTACAACCACTTGCAGATGAACGCCTTCTGCGTGGTGAGCGACTCGGGCACGCTGCCCGAGGAGTCGAGCTTCTTCCTCAGCGTGGGCCATCCGTTCCCCGCCGTGTGCATCCGCACGTCCACCGAGCGCCCCGAGGCGCTGGACAAGGGCTGCTTCATCCTGGCGGGCATCAGCGAGGGCGGCGTCGAGCAGGCCGTGCAGACGGCCGTGGAGATGAACCGCAACGGCGACGCGGGCATCCCCGTGCCGTACTACGTCGAGGACGTCTCGGTGAAAGTGGTCAAGCTGATCCAGAGCTATGTGGGCGTCGTCAACAAAATGGTCTGGCGCAAGAGCTGATATGGCAGAGAAAAAACGCCTCCTTGTGGTCAGCCAGCACTACTGGCCGGAAAATTTCCGCATCACGGACATCTGCGAGGGCTTTGCCGCCGGCGGGTTTGAAGTGGACGTGCTGTGCGGCATCCCGAATTACCCCAAGGGCGAGTGGTTCGAGGGCTACGGCCCGCGCGGGCCGCGGCGCGAGGAGCGCGCGGGCGTGCAGATTTTCCGCGCGCGCGAGGTGCGCCGGCGCGGCAACACCGCTTTGCGCATCTTTTTGAACTACGTCTCGTTCCCGCTGTGCGCGCTGGCGAACCTGCGCCGCCTGCCCGGCGGGTACGACGCGGTGCTGTGCTATGAGACGAGCCCCGTGCTGATGATCTTCCCCGCGTGGGTGTACGCGAAACTGCACCGCCTGCCGCTGACGACGTACGTGCTGGACCTGTGGCCGGAGAACCTGTACTCGGTTCTGCCGGTGAAAAACCGGCTGCTGCGCGCCGTCGCAAAGGGCGTGTCGCACTGGCTGTACCGCCGGTGCGGCCGGCTGATCGCCATGTCCGACGCGCTGGCCGAGATGCTGCGCGCCGTCGCGCCCGCGGCCGAGGTCGTCACCATCCCGCAGTATTGCGAGGACTTTTACGCCGAGGACGTGCGCGACGAGGCGCTTGCGGCGCGCTTTGCCGGCCGCTTCAACGTGGTGTTCACCGGCAACATCAGCCCCGCGCAGGATTTGGGGCTGCTCGTGGCCTGCGCGCAGCGCCTGCGGCGCGAAAACCGGCGCGACATCCATTTTGTCATCGTGGGCGACGGCATGAGCCGCGAGGCGCTGCAAGCGCAGATCGAGCGCGAGGGCCTCGGCGAGTGGTTCTCGTTCGAGGGCCAGCGCCCGGCGCGGGACATCCCGCGCTACACCGGCGTCGCCGGGGCGCTGTTTGCCGCGCTGGCCGACTCGGCCGACCTCGGCCTCACGGTGCCGGCGAAGATCACAAGCTATCTCGCGGCCGGCAAGCCCTGCCTTGTGGCCGTGAACGGCGAGGCCGCGCGCGTGATACAGCAGGCCGGCGCGGGCCTTGCGAGCGGGGCGGGCGACGCCGCGGCGCTGTACGAAAACCTTGTGCGCCTGGCGGACATGCCCGCCGAAGAGCGCGCCGGGATGGGCGCGCGCGGACGCAGTTGGTACCGCGCGCACTTTTCGCGCGCGCTGCTGCTGGAGCGCCTCAAGGCGCTGTTTTGAGCGGCGCGGGGCGCTTCCGGCAAAAAAACGACCGATGAGGTGAATGTGTGAAGATCCTGATCATCATCCCCTGCTACAACGAGGAGGAGAACATCGAGCGCGTGGTGGCAAACCTCAAACAGGCCGCCCCCGAGGCGGATTACCTGATCGTGAACGACTGCTCCACCGACCGCTCGGCCGCCATCTGCCGCGACAACGGCTTTTCCTACGTCTCGCTGCCGGTGAACCTTGGCATCGGCGGCGGGGTGCAGTGCGGCTATCTGTACGCGCGCGAGCACGGCTACGACATCACGGTGCAGATGGACGGCGACGGCCAGCACGACCCCGCCTACCTGCACCGCATCCTCGCGCCGGTGGCGGATGGGACGCTCGACATGTGCATCGGCAGCCGCTTCATTGAGCGCGACGGCTTTCAGAGCAGCGTGATGCGCCGCGTGGGCATCAACTTCCTCAGCGCGCTGCTGCGCGTGTTGTGCGGCGTGCATGTGCGCGACGTCACCAGCGGCTTTCGCGCGTGCTCGAAGCGCCTGACGGCCTTTTACGCCGACCATTACGCGCAGGACTACCCCGAGCCCGAGGCCATCATCACCGCCGTGCTGGGCGGCTACCGCGTGGGCGAAGCGCCCGTCGTCATGCGCGAGCGCATGGGCGGCGTGTCGTCCATCAGCCCGTTCAAATCGGTGTATTACATGGTCAAGGTCAGCATTTCGCTCATCGTGTTCCGGCTGACCTCGCACCGCAGGAAAGGAGGCGAGCGGACATGACGGCCGCCCATATCGACCCCTTGTTCCGCGCGCTTTTGATCGCGGGCGTCGTTTTGTACCTCGGCGCCATTCTGTGGATGCTGAAAAAGAACAAGCTCACGGTGCGCTACTCCATCATCTGGCTTCTGTCGGGGCTCGTGTTCGCCGTGTTCGCCGTATGCCCGTACATCGTGCTCGTCCTGCGCGACTGGACGCAGATCGAGACGGTGGCGAACCTCGTGTTCATCCTGGTCATCGGCTTTATGCTGCTGCTTTTGCTCAGCCTGTCGAGCATCGTGTCCGGCCAGGCGGAAAAGCTCAAGCGCATGGCGCAGAAGATGGCGCTGCTGGAGCGGCGCGTGCGCGAGCTGGAAGAGCAGGCGAAAAACGGCAAAAAATCCTGACGGAAGGGCGGTGACCCCGCTATGAGCAACATCCTCAGCCTGGCGTTCGCGCTGTTCCTCGGGGCCGCCTGCCTTGTGTACTACGTGCTGCCGCGCTTTGCGCGCAGCGCCTGGCTTTTGTGCTGCAGCTACCTGTTTTATCTGTACGACCCGGCCAACGCCGTCTACGTGCTGCTTTTGGCGGGCGTGACGGGCGTGACGTACCTGGCCGGCCTGGCGCTCGAGGCCGCGCGCGCGCGCTGGCTGCGCCGGTGCGTGCTGGCCGCGTGCTGCATCGGCTGCTTCGGGGTGCTGGCATGGTTCAAGTATTCGCGCGCGCTGGCCGCTGCGGCCGGCGCCATAGCCGGGCTTTTCGGCGCGCGCGCGCCCGGCGCGCCCAGCGTCGCCGTGCCGCTCGGCATCAGCTATTTCCTGTTCATGGCCGCGGGCTACCTCATCGACGTGTACCGCCGCAAAACGCCGGCCGTGCGCAACGTGTTCGACTATGCGCTGTTCGTCAGCTTTTTCCCGCTGATGACGGCCGGCCCCATCGAGCGGGCCGACCATCTGATCCCCCAGTTCCAAAAGCTGCCCCGCTTTGACTATGACCGCTTTTGCGGCGGCATGTTCCGCATCTTGTGGGGCTTTTTCAAGAAAATGGTCATCGCCGACACGCTGGGCGGGGCCATCGGGCAGGTGTACGGCAATTTGCATTACGAGGCCTACACCGGGCCTGTGGTGCTGCTTGCCAGCCTGCTGTTCTCCTTCCGCCTGTACTGCGACTTTGCGGCCTGCTCCGACATCGCCGTGGGCGCGGCGCAGCTGTTCGGCATCGACCTCATCGAAAATTTCCGCCGGCCGTTTTCCGCCTCCAGCTTCACCGAGCTGTGGCGGCGCTGGCACATCAGCCTGACGAGCTGGCTGCGCGACTATGTGTACATCCCGCTGGGCGGCAACCGCTGCGGCAAGGCGCGCACGTACCTGAACCAGATCGTCACGTTCATCGTCAGCGGCCTGTGGCACGGCGGCAGCCTGCCGTACGCGGTGTGGGGGCTTTTGAACGGCGTGTTCCTCAGCTTCGGCAAGCTGACGGCCGCGCGTCGGCGGCGCATCATGCGCCATAACCCGCTGTACCATTTCGCGCCCGTGCGGCGCGTCTGCTGCGCGGCGGTGAACTACCTTCTGTTCACCGCGTGCATCGTGTTCTTCGCCGTGGGGCTGTACAACACGCAGCCCGGCGCCATCGCGGACGCGTTCTACGTCTACGGACACATCTTCACCGGTTGGGGCGAGCTTGCGTCCGCGTGGCCGGCCTTCCTCGAGACGCTGGACGGCATCGGGCTCGACTCGTCCGCCCTGTTCGCGCTCGTGGCGGGCACGGCGCTGATGGAGGCGCTGGAATGGCCGCAGATCCCGGTGCACAAGCTGATCCGCAAGGTGCCCATCTTCATCCGCTGGCCGCTGTACTACGTGCTGTGCCTGGGCATCCTGTTCTTCGGCTCGCTGGGCCAGTCCGGCTTTATTTATCAGAACTACTGACGGGGAGGGCGCTTTGTATGGACAAACGGCAGAAAACGCCCGTCCCCGCCAATACGGGCGGCGCGCCGGGGCAAAACCGCGGCGCCGCTTTCGCGCGCGGCGCGGCGCGCCGCTGCGTGTGGGCCGTGCGCCTCGCGCTGGGCGCGGCGCTGTTTGCGCCCATCGTGCTGTTCATGATGGCGTTCAATTACACGGTCGACTGCTCGGGCATGTTCCAGGGCGACCAGACGCTGCGCGCCATCGTGGAGATGCTGTTCGCCGGCAGCAACGTGGCCGGGTACGACCAGTTCAACGAGCGCCAGCGCGACATGCTGGAGCTGATCGTGGAGAAATTCGACACAGCGCCCAACACCGTGGCCATCGGCTCGTCGCGCATTTTGCAGATGAACACCGAGCTGGCCGGCCTCGAGCAGGGCGAATTCTTCAACTGCGGGCTGACGGGCGCCGATTTCCTCGACATCCTCGGCTCGTACTATCTGTTTGAGAAAAACGGCAAATTGCCCGAGACCCTCATCGTCGGGGTGGACCCGTGGGCCTTCAACGCCAACAGCGTGGACGCGCGCAGCGACAAGACGCTGTACGCCGAATTTCTGACGAACTGCCTGGGCATCGACACGCCCTACACCGCGCCCGACGCGCGCGAAAAGTGGACGGCGCTGTACTCGCCCAGCTATTTCCAGGACAACGTCAGCTATCTGCGGCGCACGGGCGGCGAGATCGTGCAGCCGACGGTCGTGTCGGGCGAGGCGCTGTACGAGCAGTCCACCGAGGTGAAAATGGCGGACGGCAGCATCCTGTACCCCATCGAG
>DXGT01000053.1 GCA_019113785.1 Candidatus Ruthenibacterium merdigallinarum
GGTTGAGCGTCTGCTCGCGCTCGTCGTTGCCGCCGATGCCCGCGCCGTCGCGCTTTTTGCCCACGGTGTCGATCTCGTCGATGAACACGATGCACGGGGCCTTTTCCTTGGCCTGCTTGAACAGGTCGCGCACGCGCGCGGCGCCCTGGCCGACGAACATCTCCACGAACTCAGAGCCCGCGATGGAGAAGAACGGCACGCCGGCCTCGCCGGCCACGGCCTTGGCGATCAGCGTTTTGCCGGTGCCCGGAGGGCCCACCAGCAGCACACCCTTGGGCATTTTCGCGCCGATGGAATTGTATTTGGCGGGGTTGTGCAGGAAATCGACCACCTCCTGCAGCGCCTCCTTGGCCTCCTCGTCGCCGGCCACGTCCTCGAACTTCACGCCCGTCTGGCTGGGCACGTACATCTTCGCGCCGCTTTTGCCCAGGCCGAACATCATCGAGTTGCCGCCCATCTTCTTCTGCATGTACCGCATCAGGAAGATCATCGGCAGCACCAAAATAGCCGTGGGGATGATCCACTGCACCAGCAGCGTCGTCAGCAGGCTGTTCTCCTGCGGGGCCTCGCGCGTAAACTGGATCTCGGGGTGCTCGGCCAGCCGGTTCACAAGGTCGTCGTCCGGGAACGCGCCGGTCTTGTACACCTGCGTGCGGCCGTTTTCATCCTTGGCCGCAAACAGGATCTCGGTCTCGTCCGTGGACATCTCCACCTGCGTGACGCGCTCTGTGTCGATCATCTGCAAAAAGGTGCCGTAATCCACTTCCTCCACCTGCCGCGCGCGCATCATGGGCAGGACGAAGGCGTTGATCAGCATCATCACGCCCAGGATAATCGCCAGATAGATCCACATGGATTGACGCGGATTCCTCTGGCCGCCGGGTTGGTTTGAATCCATCATATGAAACTCCTTTTCCTCTGGGGCGCGGCGGCGCAGTGCGGCGCCGCCGCTGTATGTTGGTATTATTCTACACCACTTTTGTGAAAATTACCACACAGAATCGTGAAGAGATGGTGAATCGCGGCGCAAAATGTGGTACAATCGCAAAAGAGAGCGACGAAAGGGGGCGCGGCCATGACCGGCCAGCAGCGAAGAGAGGAACTGATGCGCCGCCTGCGCGCGGCCGAGGGGCCGCAGAGCGCGGGGGCGCTGGCGGCGGCGCTGGGCGTCAGCCGCCAGCTTGTGGTGGGCGACGTGGCGCTGCTGCGCGCCGGCGGCGAAGAGATCCTGGCCACGCCGCGCGGCTATGTGCTGGAGCGCGCAGGCGCGGGCGCGTTGCAGGTGACGGTTGCCTGCCGCCACAGCGCCGAGCGCCTGCTGGAGGAGCTGCTGTGCGTGACCGACTGCGGCTGCGGCCTTTTGGACGTGACGGTGGAACACCCCGTCTACGGGCAGATCACCGCGCCGCTGCGCATTTTCAGCCGCGCCGACGCCGAGCAGTTCGCCGGCGCCATCGCCGGCACGCAACCGCTTTGCCAGCTGACCGGCGGCGTGCACCTGCACACGCTCAGCTGCCCCACGCCGTACCACCGCGACCGCGCGCTGGCGTCCCTGCGCGAAAAGGGATTTTTGCTGGACGCGCGCGACTAGCGCGCCGCCCCGCGCCTTACGCGCCGCCGTCAAACCGCCCATTTTTATGCCCCGCACGCGCATATTTTTGGCGCATGCGGGGATTTTTGTTTTTCTCTTTGCGCCGGGCATTGACGCGCGCGGGAAAGCGCGTATAATGAGTGTCATGACACATGTCATATATCTTTTGCAAAAAAGGGAGCGATGCTCTGTGAAGCAGGAGCGTGTCCAGAAAATGTGCGCCGCGGCGCTTTTGTGCGCCGTGGGCATCCTTGTGCCGGTGATCTCGCCGGTGAAGCTGACGCTGGGGCCCATGAGCTTTACGCTGGCCAGCCATGTGGCGCTGTTCATGGCGATGTTCATCTCGCCGTCCGTGGCGCTGGCCGTGGAGGCGGGCACCACGCTGGGCTTTGTGCTGGCGGGCTTTGCGCCCGTGGTGGTGCTGCGCGCCGCGTCGCAGGTGCTGTTCGTCGTGCTGGGCGCGCTGTGGCTGGCGCGCCATCCCGGCGGCGCCTCCTCGCCCGGGCGCATGTTCCTGTTCGGCCTTGCCACCGGCGCCGTGCACGGCGTGTGCGAGGCCGTTGTGGTGACGCTGTTCTGGTTCTCCGGCGCGGTGAGCGGCTCGTTTTTGACGCTGGTCGTGGGGCTGGTGGGCTTCGGCACGCTGGTGCACAGCATGGTGGACCTTGCCATCGCGCTGGCCATCTGGGCGCCGGTCAGCCGCACGGCGCGCATCCCGCTGGCGTACCGCCCCGCCGCGGCCGCCGGGCGCTGAGGCGCGGGCGCGCCTGCGGCTCCGCTCTGCATGCCGATACCGGCTTTATTTTATTTATAGAGAAAGGCGCCGGCGCATCGATGGGGATGCGCCGGCGCCCTTTTTGTCCTGGCGTTTTGCCGGCCGCCGTGCGATCACTCGATGAGGATCGCATTCGAAGCGGGCAGCTCCTTCTTCGCCTCGCGCGGCAGCGTCAGGCGCAGGATGCCGTCCTCGAATTTGGCGTGCACGTCCTCGGCCTTGAGCCCCTCGCCCACATAGAAGCTGCGGCTGCACTGGCCGGTGTAGCGCTCCTGGCGGATGTAGCGGCCCTGTTTGTCCTGCTCGTCCTTGTCAAGGCCCTTGGCGGCGCTGATGGTCAGATACCCGTCCTTCAGCTCCAGCTTCACCTCGTCCTTTTTAAAGCCGGGCAAATCGACGTCCATCTCGTAGTTGTCGCCGACCTCGCGCACGTCGGTCTTCATCAGGTTGCGCGCGTGCTTGCCGTACAACGGGCTGCGGCCGCCGAACACCGGCATCAGGCCGAACGCATCGTCAAACATCTCGTCGAACAAATTCTCACTGAAAACACTGGGCAACATAAGTCATTCCTCCAATCCGATCTTCTGCGCTCGCAGCGGTGGGAGAAACCTCCTCGCAGTGTCAAGCGTATGTCACCCGGCCGCTCTCGCGGCCTGAACCCCGGGGCCTCTCGCCGGCCCCTCTCTCAAGGTTCGTCTTTATTATACTCCCATTTTTAGCACTGTCAAGAGGAGAGTGCTAATTTTCTTGTGAAAACTTTGTGAACATTTTTCTCTGCGCCGCTTTTTGCCTTAATGCAAACGCAATCCGATGTCGCGGGCGCCGGCGCAAGCCGCTTCTTAGCACTCTATATAAGTTTCTGCTAAAAAGCGCCCCGGGGAGCGTCTGCTCCCCGGGGCCGTTTTGCGAGGCGCGCGCTTAAAACGCCCACTCGCCGTTTTCAAAGATCGTCACCGTTTCGCCGCTCTTTGTCACGGCGGTGATGGTCATATCGGCGCCGCCCACCATGATGTCCTCGTGTACGAGGCTCTTGTTCACGCCCTTGGCCAGCAGCTCGTCGTCCGTCATGGCCGTGCCGCCGCGCACGGTGCCGGGATAGCCCGCGCCGAACGCGATGTGGCACGCGGCGTTCTCGTCGAACAGGGTGTTGTAGAACAGCAGCCCGCTGCGGTTGATGGGGCTGGACGCCGGCACCAGCGCCACCTCGCCGATGTGGCGCGCGCCCTCGTCGGTGTCCAGAAGCTGGCCCAACACGTCCTCGTTGTGCTCGGCGTGGTACTCGGTCACCTTGCCGCCGGCAAAGCGCACCCAGAAGCCGTCGATGACGCTGCCGTTGTACACATAGGGCTTCGTGGCGTGCACCACGCCGTCCACGCGGTCCTTGTGCGGGGCGGTGAACACCTCCTCGGTGGGGATGTTCGCAATGAAGCTGTAGCCCTCGGGCGTTTTGCTGGACGCGCCCTCCCACACGGCGTCCTCGGCCAGGCCGATCACAAGGTCGGTGCCGTTGGCGCTGACGAAGTGCAGCCGGTCGATGTCCAGCGCGTTCATGCGGTCGCGCCGGGCGCTCGTCTTTTCCACGTGCGCGCGCCACGCGGCCACCACGTCGCCGCCGGGCTGCACGCGGCACACCGAAAAGATGGCCTGCCACAGCTTTTCCTGCGCGGCGGCCGGCTCCTCGCCGGGGAACACCTTTTTCGCCCACGCCTCGCTGGGGATGGCCACGATGCTCCACTGGATCTTGTCCTTCATCGTGTACTCGCGCCACTCCATCGTCGCCAGGCCGCGCGCCTTCGTCACGCGGGCGATCTTGGCCGGGTCGATGCCGGCGTAGACGTCCGGGTCGCGCGCGATGATGTTCAAAATGCACGCGCCGCCCTCGCTGCGCGCATAGTCGAGATATTTGCCCGCGAGGCTGGGCTTGACGTCCTCGAGCACGGCGGCGTCCGTGCGCTGCATCTGCAGGCGCGACAGCTTCTCGTCGCTGTAATAGACGACCACTTCCTTCGCGCCGGCGTCATAGCCCGCCTCGGCGCACAGGCGCGCGAACGCGGCGCCCTCGATGGGCGCGTTGATGATCAGCGTCTGGCACGGCTGCGGGTTCACGCCCACCTCCACGGCAAAACGCGCGTACTGTTTGAGCAGTTCCCTGTCCATATTCTCTTCTCCTTTGCTTCGCACTGGGCGCGCCGCGCGCTTTCCGGCGCGCGGCCCGCTTTTCTTATTATATACGCAAAGCGCGCGGATTTCCAGCGCGGCCCCCGCAAAAATCGGCGGCGCTTCCCTTCACGCCGCGAGGCACGCGGCGACGGCGCGCGCTATGGCCTCGCCCGCCGCCCAGATCTGCGCGTCGTCCGAGAGGGACTCGTACTCCGCGGGGCTGGCCGCAAAGCCCATCTCCAGCAGGACGGCCGGGCACATCGTGTTGCGCGTCACATAGTAATAGCCCCACATCGCGCCGCGGTCGCGCCGGCCCAGCGCCGCCGTGACGTGCCCGACAAGCGCCTCGGCCAGCGCTTTGCCGGCGGGGTAGAAATAATAGCACTCCGTGCCGAAGGCGTCGTTCGCGTCGGCCGTCTGCGCCACCGAGTTGTGGTGCAGCGAGAGGAAAAAGTCCGGCGCGACGGCGCTGATGGCCTCGTTGCGCGCCTCGAGCGAACGGGCCGTGTCGTCCGTGCGCACAAGGTACACCTGCGCGCCCAGCGCGCGCAGCCGGTGCGCCACCGCCAGCGCCGCCGCGAGGTTCAGATCCTTTTCCGCGGGCGCGCCGGCGCCGCCCGCGCCCAAAGCGCCCGCGTCCTCGCCTCCGTGGCCCGCGTCCAGCAGCACGCGCACGCCGGCCAGCGGCTGCGCCGCATCCGCGCCCGGCGCCGGGCGCATTTTCACGGTCACGCGCACCGTGCCCGCCTCGTAGGCGATCAGATGCCCCCACAGCGGCTCGTCGAACGAGAGGATCAGCTCGCACCCGCCCTCGAACGGCTTCACCTGTACCCCGCGCACGAGCTGCGAGCCCTGCACCGAGAAATCCGGCGCGACGTCCGCGTCGTAAAAGCGCAGGCTGAGCGTGTTGCCCACGTGGTTCGTGTAGGCCACGGGCGCGCCGTACCCCGCGAACACGAGCGTCTCCGTGCGCCCGTCCGGCACAGGGGACGCCGGCTCGCCCCACGCGGGGTCGGCCGGCGCGTACGGGCTGGCCGCGGCCGACGTGAACTGCGCCGTCCCGGCCGCGCCGTCCTCGAGCACCTGCACCTGGCGCGCCAGCACCCAGTCGCCGCTGGTCAGCTGGTAGGCCCACGTGCGCGCGCTGCCGCGCTGCGTCAGGGCGCAGCCCTGCACCACGCCCACTGCGCCGCGGCGCGCGGTCTCGTTGATGTTGCCGTCGTCGGACGGGTCGTACAACAGCGAGGTGACCGCGCCCGGCATGCGCACGCGCGTGCCGGGCTGCACCTCGCGCGTATCGTCCGTCGCCTCGTCCGCCGGGGTCTGCATCGCGGGCGGCTCGGCGGCCTCGGGCTGCGTGCGCCGCACGGTGAAGGAGACGGACGCGCCGCCGTCCTGCGTAAGGGTATAGGTATTTTCGCCCGGCAAAAGGCCCGTCAGCAGCACGCCGAACAGGCCCTTCGCGCCCCAGCGCTGCACGGGCTGCCCGTCGAGGTACAGCCCTTGCGCCGGGTCGGACGTGCCGGTGACGAACAGCCGTTCGCCCGACGCCGGCAGCGCGCCGTCCTCGGCGGCGGGGCCCGTCACCGCAAGCGACGCCGCGGGGCGGTAGCCCAGCAGCGCGGGATAGCTGCTCTGCAAAACGCCCACGGCCGGCGCGGCCGCGCCGGCGTCGCGCAGCGCGCCGTCCAGCACGGCCCCTGCGCCGCCCTCGGCGCACCGGCGCACAAGGTTTGCCAGCGCCGCGCCGGACACATCCTCTTCCCCGTCCAGCGCCGGCAGCGCGCCCCGGCCCGCCTGCGCCGCGCCGGCGAAGGCGTCCATGTCGAACGTTCCTTCGGCCGCGTCGTACGCCGCCGTGCCCGCGATAGCGTAGCGGCGCTCCAGCGCCTGCGCCGACGGCGGCGCGCCGCTCTCCAGCACGGCGTACACGGCCAGCCCCTCTTTGCTGGCCGCGCGGCACAGCGCCGCCAGCGCGTCCGGACGCGAGAGCAGCGTCTCGCGCTGCGTGAGCAAGGAGGAGGTCTGCGCGCCGCGCACGCGGCACAGCGTGCCGTCCGCCGCCTGCACAAAGACGAACAGCGCGTTCGCGCCCGCCTCCTTCGCGCGCGCGGCCTGCGCCTGCGCCGAGGCGCGCAGGGCATCCGCGTCCGCCGCGGCCGTCAAAAAGCCCTCCTCGCCCGCGCGCACGGCCCAGCCGATCACCCGCCCGTCCGGCGCGTTGGCGCTGCGCCAGCCCGCGCGCGTCAGCTGCAAAGCGTGCAGCGCAAGGAACGCGCCCACGCCCAGTGCAAACCCCAGCGCTGCGGCCGCCAGCGCCCGCAGCG
>DXGT01000054.1 GCA_019113785.1 Candidatus Ruthenibacterium merdigallinarum
CTTGACGTCCATGGGGTTGGCGCCCGCGGCCACGTTCTTCATGCCCTCGCGCACCAGCGCCTGCGCCAGAACCGTGGCGGTGGTGGTGCCGTCGCCGGCCGCGTCGTTCGTCTTCGTGGCGACCTCGCGCACCAGCTGCGCGCCCATGTTCTCAAACGCGTCCTTCAGCTCGATCTCCTTGGCGATGGTGACGCCGTCGTTCGTGATCAGCGGCGCGCCGAACTTTTTGCCCAGCACGACGTTGCGGCCCTTGGGGCCCAGCGTGACCTTCACGGTGTCGGCCAGCTTGTCGATGCCGGCGCTCAGCGCTTTGCGGGCTTCCTCGCCCATCAGAAGCTGTTTAGCCATAGTACAAAACTCCCTTGCATATCAAAATAAATAAAAAGCTGCATGCGGCCTTTCGGCCGCCGGAAAAACGTTTACTCGACGACTGCCAGAATGTCGGACTGGCGCACGATCACGCACTCCTCGCCGTCCACTTTCACTTCCGTGCCGGCATATTTCGCGATCAGCACCTTGTCGCCGACCTTGACGGTCATCTCCACTTCCTTGCCGTCCACATTGCCGCCGGGGCCCACAGCCAGCACTTCGCACACCTGGGGCTTCTCCTTGGCGCTGCCCGTCAGGATGATGCCGCCCTTGGTGGTCTCTTCCGCTTCCACATTCTTGATGACAACGCGGTCTGCAAGCGGTCTGATCTTCATAAAACGTCTCCTCCTATTGATTAAGTCTTGGACTTGTTTTAATTTTTAGCACTCTTATTTCTTGAGTGCTAAACATATTGTAACCACATTACCGGGAAAAATCAAGGGGGTTGTGCGAAATTTTTCTAAAATTTTAAAAAAAGTGCGCAGAGCCGCCGCGCGCCCTGCGCCAATGCGGCCGCGCGGCCGCTTTTTCGATGTTCTTTTTTCAAAGCGCCGTCGCGCACACACCGGCTTCGCGCGCCGGCGCAAAGCGCGCGTACACGCGCCCCGGCAGCACAAAACGTGCGGCGCCGGGCAGCACCTGCGCCTCGAGGCACACATCCGGGCCGCACTCGCCGTCGATGTTGATGACGGCTTTTCGCCCGTCGCAGGGCGTCACGCGCACATGCTTTGCGTGCAGGTACTGCAAAATGGGCCGGTATTCCGCCGCCACGCGCCCGTTTTCGATGTGCGCCCCGCGCTTGTAGCCCGCCAGCACGCCCGCGATCTTCAGCCGGCCGATCTTTTTCACAAGGACGACTTCCAGCGTGCCGTCCTGCAAATCGGCCGTCGGCGCGGCGAGGTAGCCGCCGCCGTAGCTCGTGCCGTTGCAGATGGTGACGATCAGATAATCGTCCTCATAGCGCCGGCCGTCCACTTCCACCGCCAGCCGGCGGCCCATTTTGCCGAGCAGGCGCTCGACGATCGACAGGTTGTACGCCATCTGCCCGCCGCAAAACGGCAGACGCCGGTATTTCGGGATCCTGTAAGCCACCTCGGCGTCGACGCCCACCGAACAGATGGCCGCGGCCACGCCGCGGTGCGTGCGCATCAAGTCGATTGGGACGCTGCGCCCCGCGATGCTGTCGCCGATGTCCAAAAACTCCGCCGCGACGCCGAAATTGCGGATAAAGTCGTTGCCGGAGCCGCACGGGACGCTGGCGACCTCTGCCTGCGGGTTGCCTGCGCGCCAGACGCCCTCGAACACCTCGTTCAGCGTGCCGTCGCCGCCGCAGGCGTAGCAGCGCACCGCGCCGTTTGCCGCGGCCTGCTGCGCCAGTTCCACCGCGTGGCGCGGGCGCTCGGTAAGAAGGATCTTATACGGCACGTCCGCGCGCTTCGCCGCCTCGATGAGCTGCGGCACAAGAAACAGGCTGGCGTCCGCCTTGCCGGAGATGGGGTTGACGATAAAAATGTGCTCCATGTCGGCGCCTCCAAAATATGTGTCATATCGTACCTATTGTAGCGTATCCGGGGCCGCCGTGCAAGCGGCTTATCCCCGCTGCGCCGCCCTGCGAAACGCGCGCCGGCGCACGGCGAAATAGCAGACGAGATGCGCGGCGACCGTCACCGCCCACGACACCGGGTAGGACACATACAGGCTGAGCTGCGTTCGCTCGGCCTCGAACACCGTCATGATCCAGACGATGCGCAAAAGGCACGCGCCCGTCAGCGACACCACCATGGGCAGCACCGAATAGCCGAGCCCGCGGATGCTGCCCGCCAGCACATCCATCATCCCGCACAAAAGGTATGTACGGCTGATGACGCTCAGCCGGTACAGGCCGTATTCGACGACCTGCGCCTCCGGCGTGTAGATGCCCAAAAGCTGCCGGCCCAGCAGGTACGCGCCGTTGCCCAGCACAAGGCCGATCGCGGTGACGAGCGCAAGGCATTCCAGCAAAATCAGATCCACACGCTTGAAATTGCGCGCGCCCATATTCTGGCTTGTAAAGCTCATCGCCGTCTGATACACGGAGTTCATCGAAGTATACACGAACCCCTCGATGTTGCTGGCCGCCGTGTTGCCCGCCACCACGGCCGAGCCGAAGCTGTTGACGGCGGACTGCACCAGCACGTTGGAGATGTTGAAAACCACGCTCTGCAGCCCGGCCGGCAGGCCGATGCGCAGGATCTCGAGCATCTGGTCCTTATGGATGCGCAGATCGGAAAAGCTCAGGCAGCAGGCGCCCGAATTGTGATGGAGGCACAGCAGGATCAGCGCCGCGGAGATCGTCTGCGAGATGATCGTGGCCAGCGCCACGCCCGCGACGCCCAGGGAAAACACAATGACGAAAAACAGGTTCAGCACCACATTGACGACGCCCGCAATGGTGAGGAAATACAGCGGGCGGCGCGTGTCGCCGACGGCGCGCAGGATGGCCGCGCCGAAATTGTAAAGAAGGACGGACGGCATGCCGATGAAGTAGATGCGCAGATAGACGGCGGCCTGGTCGATCACGTCGTGCGGGGTGTCCATCCACTCCAGCATCGGGCGCGAGAGCGCCAGCCCGACGAAGATCATCACAAAGCCGCACACGCCCGCGGCCAGCACCGCCGTGTGCACGCCGCGGTGCACCGCGGCGACGTCCCCCGCGCCGTAGCTGCGGGCGATGACTACGTTTGCGCCCACGGACAGACCGATGAACAAATTCACCATCAGATTGATCAGCGACGTGGTGGAGCCGACGGCCGCCATGGCCGTGCTGCCCGTAAAACGGCCCACGACAACGATGTCCGCCGCATTGAACAGCAGCTGCAGCACGCCCGAGCACATCAGCGGCAGCGCGAACACCAGCAGCTTTCGCAGCAGCGGCCCGCTGCACATATCCATCTCGTACGACCTCGCCATAGCCGGCACTTCCTCCCTCGCCCTTCGCCGGGCGGTATTCAGCGCATCTATCATAGCACGGCGATGGGCGCGCGGCAACCGCATACAGCGAAAAATATCCGCCGGCGCGAATTTTGGCGATATTTGTACACCGAGCCTTTGCCACGCGCAAAAAGGCGGCGGAAAGCCGCCCTTTTGTGGGCGCAGCTTTCCGCCGCCTTGTGCCGCCCCGGCGCGCCGGGGCTTTTTGTTTTGATTGGCGCCGCTGATGCGATCAGGCGTTGAAGTAACGCTTGAGCAGGCCCTCGAACGCCTTGCCGTGACGGGCCTCGTCGCGGGCCATCTCGTGCACGGTGTCATGGATGGCGTCCAGACCCAGCTCCTTGGCCTTCTTGGCCAGCTCGAACTTGCCGGCGGTCGCGCCGTTCTCGGCGTCCACGCGCATCTCAAGGTTCTTCTTGGTGGAGTCGGTCACGACCTCGCCCAGAAGCTCGGCAAACTTCGCAGCGTGCTCAGCCTCCTCATAGGCGGCCTTCTCCCAGTACAGGCCGATCTCGGGATA
>DXGT01000055.1 GCA_019113785.1 Candidatus Ruthenibacterium merdigallinarum
GGGCGATCTCGCGGATGGCCTCGAGGAACGGCTGGCTTTCGATGTCGCCGATCGTGCCGCCCACCTCGGTGATGACGACGTCCGCGCCCGTGTACTCGCCCAGCCCGCGGATGAAGGCCTTGATCTCGTCCGTCACATGCGGGATGATCTGCACCGTGCGCCCGAGGTATTCGCCCGCGCGCTCCTTGTGCAGCACGTTCCAGTACACGCGCCCGCTGGTCAGGTTCGACAGCTTGTTCAGGTCCTCGTCGATGAAGCGCTCGTAATGGCCGAGGTCCAGATCGGTCTCGGCGCCGTCCTGCGTCACGAACACCTCGCCGTGCTGGTACGGGCTCATGGTGCCGGGGTCGACGTTCATGTACGGGTCCAGCTTCTGCGCGGCCACCTTCAGCCCGCGCTGCTTGAGCAGCCGCCCCAGGCTGGCCGCGCTGATGCCCTTGCCAAGGCCGGACACAACGCCGCCCGTCACGAAAATATGCTTTGCCGCCATGCTCGCTCCTCCTTTGTAAAAA
This sequence comes from Candidatus Ruthenibacterium merdigallinarum, assembly GCA_019113785.1. Lineage (GTDB taxonomy): Bacteria > Bacillota > Clostridia > Oscillospirales > Ruminococcaceae > Ruthenibacterium > Ruthenibacterium merdigallinarum. Next base: position 513 of record DXGT01000055.1, read on the forward strand.
AAGAAAAAGCGCCCGCATGCGCCGGCGCACAGCCGGCGTATACGGACGCCCTTGTCCCAATGGGACGATTATACGCGCGTGCGAAGGCCGTGTCAAGCGCTTTGTAAAAGTTTTTTGAAAGTGTGCGTTTTGGCTGGAAATCGACGCGGCGCGCTCGTTATAATATATAAGAAGAAGGCGAAAGGGGGCGGGGCGAATGCTGTGGGCCGTGCTGGCGGCGGGGCTGTTTTGCGCCTTCGCCGCGTGGTGCTGCGCCGCCGCGGGCGGCGCGGACGACACGCCGCCCGGCCCTTCGCACCGCCCGCCCGACGAGGACGAATGACAAGGAGGGACTTTTTGTGTGTACAAGCCTTGCGATGAACGGCCTGTTCGGCCGCAATCTCGATCTGGAGAGCCGGTTCGGCGAGCAGGTGGCCGTTGCGCCGCGCGCGCTGGCGCTGCCGCTGCACGCCTGCGCGCCGCTGACGCGCCATTACGCCATGATCGGCATGGCCACCGCGGCGAACGGCCTGCCGCTGTTCGCTGAGGCGATGAACGAGAAGGGCCTGTATATGGCGGGCCTGAATTTCCCGGGCAACGCGTATTATTTTCCGGAAAATGCGCCGGACAAACAGAACGTCGCCCCCTATGAGCTGATCTGGCTGGTGCTGGGCACGTGCGCCACGCTGGCCGAGGCGCGCCGCCTGCTGGAAAACGTGCAGGTGGCGGCCCGCCCGTTCGCCGAGGGCTGGCCGCTGGCGCCGCTGCACTGGCACGTGGCCGACGCCTCGGGCGCGCTGGTGGCCGAGCCGACGGCTGAAGGCCTGTGGCTGTACGACGACCCCGTGGGCGTTTTGACGAACAACCCGCCCTATCCGTACCAGCTGCAAAATTTGGCGAACTACCGGTCGCTGACGCCGCGCGTGCCCGAAAACCGCTTTTCCAAAGCGCTGGATCTCGCTGTGTACGGGCAGGGCATGGGGGCCATCGGCCTGCCGGGCGACGCGTCGCCCATTTCGCGCTTTGTGCGCGCGGCGTTCCTGAAAGAAAATTCCGCTGCGCCCGAAGGGGAAATGGGCGGCGTGGCGCAGTTTTTCCGCATCCTCGACGCCGTGGCCATGGTGCGCGGCAGCGTTGTCACCGAGGCGGGAGAATGCGACGTCACCACCTACTCGTGCTGCATCGACGCCGAAAGCGGCGTCTATTACTATAAGACGTACGCAAACAGCGCCCTTGCGGCCGTGCGCCTGTTCGCCGAGGATCTGGAGGCGGACAGGGTCCGCTTCTGGCCGCTGCGCGAGACGATGGCTGTGCAGTATGAAAACTGAAAAACGCCCGCCGCGTCGGCCGACGCGGCGGGCGTGCTTTTTCACTTGGCTTTTCAGCGCAGGCTGATGCCGCGCAGCGACTCCTTGACGCCCAGCAGGCTGCCCGCGGGCACGCTCAGCGCGCGCACGCCCATGCGCGCGTAGTTCTCGGCCTGGTCGGCGGTGTGGGCGTCCTCGCAGCAGATGCACACGCGCAGGTTCGCGCGCTGCGCGGCGTCCAGCGCCATGCGCACCAGCGCCAGCACCGGGGCCGAGCCCATCGGCGGATAGAACGCGCGCACGGCGGCGTTGCTGCGGTCGGCCGCGAAGGCGTACTGCGCCAGGTTCATCGGGCGGATGAAGAAAAACGCCGCGTCCTTTGCAAGCTCCGCCGCCGTCAGCGCCGCGGCGGGCGTCTCCAGCACAAGGCCCACGGGCAGGCTCTCGGCAAAGGGGATGCCCTCGGCGCGCAGCGCGCGGCGCGCGGTGCGCAGCACGTCCATCGCACGCTCAAATTCGGCACGGGTGTTCACCATGGGCAGCGCCACGCGCAGGTTGCCCTCCACGCCCGCGCGCAGCAGTGCGCGCAGCTGCACGGCGAACGCCTCCTCGTGCGCGAGGCTGTAGCGCACGCCGCACAGGCCCAAAGCGGGGTTGTCCTCGGGCTCGTGGCCCGGGGCGGCGGGCAGCTTGTCGCTGGCGAGGTCGTAGGTGCTGATGGTCACGGGCCGGCCGCCCGCGGCCATCAGGCACTCGGTGTAAAAGCGGTACTGCTCCTCCTCGCCCGTGACGCCGCGCGCCAGCAGGTACTCGCTGGACAGCAGGCCCACGCCCTCGGCCCCCGCGTCCACGGCGGCGCGCACGTCGTGCGCGCTGGCGCAGTTGGCGAACAGCGAGATGCGCGTGCCGTCCGCCGTGACGCACGGCGCTTCGCGCAGGCGCTGCGCGGACAGGGTGGGGCGGCTGTTCAGGCGGATCAGATGCGAAAAGCGCGCCTTGGTGGCCTCGTCCGGCTCCAGATACACCTCGCCGCTGCCGCCGTCCATCGCGGCCAGCTTGCCGTCGCACGCGTCCAGAAACGCCTGCCCGGCCATCACCACGGCGGGGATGCCCATCGTGCGCGCCAGGATGGCCGCGTGCGCGTGCACGCTGCCTTCGCTGGTGATCACGCCCAGCAGCATGTTGCGGTCCAGTGTGAGGATGTCGGTGGGATACAGCTCCTCCGAGGCGATGATGGCGGGGCTTGTCAGCAGCAGCTCCTGCCGCGGCTGGCCGTCCAGCACGTCCACCACGCGGTAGCACGCGTCCAGGATGTCGCACGCGCGCTCGCGCATATATTCGTCGTCCAGCGCGCGCATGCGCCCGGCGTAAATGCCCGCGGCGCGCTCCACGGCGGCCGCCGCGCCCGCGCCCGCGCCGATGTAGGCGAGGATCTCGTCGGTAAGGCCCTGGTCGTCCAGCATCAGGCGCTGGGCGGTGAAGATGTCGCGGTCGTCGGCGGTGGCTTTGGCGGCCAGCGCGTCCAGCTGGGCCTTGGCGGCTTCGGCGGCGGCGAGATAGGCGTCGGCCTCGCGCGCGGGGCTGCTGACGGCGCGGCCGAGGCCCGTCTGCATGTGGCGCAAACGGCGCACGGCGCCGACGGCAAAGCCCTCGGACGCGGGGATCCCCTTTGTGACATGCATGGCGGCGGCCTCCTCTCGCAAAGCGCCCGGTGAAAAGCGCCCGGTTCAGTGTATGCGCCCGGCATGGCGCGGCATGCCCCGGCGCGGCGGTTATTACCATAATATAGCACAAAACCCGGCGCAATTCACGCCCCTGCGCGCAACTTTTTGCCGGCCGGACAAAATTTTGTCAAAGTGACGAAATGCGCGGGGAGCGGCCGGCGCACGCCGCACGGTTCCGTGACGCGATGCACGGCTTCTTGCGTCATATCAGCCCCCTGCGCACCGCACCGGCCCCCTGCGCGCCACACCGGCCCCCGGCGCACCG
>DXGT01000007.1 GCA_019113785.1 Candidatus Ruthenibacterium merdigallinarum
CCGCTACTTCATCGCGAGCGAGGGCTGCACGCTGGTGGACGCCGATTACAGCCAGATCGAGCTGCGCGTGCTGGCGCACGTGTCGGGCGACGAGGCGATGCGCGCGGCGTTCTGCTCCGGCGAGGACATCCACCGCGCCACCGCCGCCAAAATGTACGGCGTAGCGCCGCAGCAGGTGACGCCCGCCATGCGCACGAGCGCCAAGGCCATCAATTTCGGCATCATGTACGGCAAGGGCGCGTACTCGCTCAGCCGCGACCTCGGCATCACCGTCAAGGAGGCCGAGGACTTCATCGAGGCCTATCTCGGCACCTATCCCGGCGTGCGCCGCTACATGGAGCAGACCATCGCCCACGGGCGCGAGAACGGCTACGTCTCCACGCTGTTCGGCCGCCGCCGCCCGCTGCCGGAGCTGACGGCCCCGAACTTCAACGTGCGCGCGCAGGGCGAGCGCATGGCCATGAACACGCCCATCCAGGGCACGGCCGCGGACGTCATCAAGCTGGCGATGATCCGCGTGTACCGCCGCCTTGCCGCCGAGGGCCTGCGCGCAAAGCTGATCTTGCAGGTGCACGACGAGCTGATCGTGGAGGCCCCGCTCGGCGAGGCCGACGCCGTGCGCGCCATCGTAAAAGAGGAGATGGAGCGCGCGGCCGATTTCGCCGTACCGCTGACGGCCGACGTCCACGAGGGGCGCACCTGGTACGACGCGAAGGGCTGAGGACAAAGGAGTGCCGCCATGGAAATTCTGATCCGCCCGCTGTGTGCAGGCGACGTGTCCGCGGCCGCGGCCATCGAGGCCGCCGTGCCCGACGGCTGGAGCGAAAACGGCGTCCGCGGCGCGCTGGAAAGCGATGCGGCGCGCTGCTTTTTCGCGCTGGCCGGGGGCGAGGGGGCCGGCTTTGCCGCCTTCACCTGCGCGGGGGGCGAAGCGAACCTTGACGCGCTGAGCGTCGCGCCCGCCTGGCGGCGGCGCGGTGTGGCCCGCGCGCTTTTGACGCACGCCCTCGCGCAGCTGGCCGGCGAAGGGGCCGGCGAAGCGTTCCTCGAGGTGCGCGCCTCGAACGCGCCCGCGCAGGCGCTGTACCGCTCGCTCGGGTTTATACAGATCGGAATACGAAAAGGTTTTTATACAAATCCGAGAGAGGACGCCGTTTTGATGCGAAAGGAGCTTTGCCGTGGCTGACTGGGAACCCTCGCTGTACCTGCGCTACGGCGAATACCGCACGCGCCCGGCGGCCGACCTCGCGGCGGCCATCCCCGCCGTCGAGGCAAAGCGCATTTTGGACCTCGGCTGCGGGCCGGGCAATTCCACGGCCGCCGCGGCGGCGCGCTGGCCCGGGGCCGACGTGCTGGGCGTGGACGCCAGCGAGGAGATGCTGGCAGACGCGCGCAGCGCACACCCGCAGTTCCGCTTTGCGCGCTGCGTGCTGCCCGAGGGGCTAAACGCGCTCGGCGGCGGGTGGGACGTGATCTTTTCCAACGCCTGCCTGCACTGGGTGCCGGGGCATGAAACGCTCATCCCCGCGCTGTTTGCGCTGCTCGCACCCGGCGGCGTGCTGGCCGTGCAGATGCCGCTGACAATGCGCCAGCCCGTGCACGCGCTGCTCGCGCAGATCGCCGCCGCGCCGCGTTGGCGCCTGCACGTCGCGCAAGGCGCGCGCCACGCCCTCGCGCCGGAGGAATATTACGACCTGCTCTGCCGTCTGCCGGGGCACTTCTCGCTGTGGCAGACCGAATACTGCCAGCCGATGCCCTCGCACGAGGCCATTCTGGAGTGGTACCGCGGCGCGGCGCTGCGTCCGTATCTCGCGGCGCTGGCCGAGGACGCGCGCCCGGCGTTTGAGCGCGAAGTGCTGGCGGGCATCCGCAAACTGTACCCGCCGCGGGCGGACGGCTCCATCGCCTTTTCCATGCCGCGGCTGTTTTTTACCGTACAAAAGGGGGCTGTGTGATGGAGCGTGTTTTCAAGATCCTCGGCGCTGTGTTCGCGGCGCTGGGGGCCGTGTTCCTCACGGTGGGCATAGGGCTGTATTGCGCGATGCGCACGGCGATGCCCGCGCTGGCGTTCGCGCCGATCGGGTTTGCCTTCTTCGTGTTCGGCGTCACGTTTCTGGCGTGCGCGGGCATGCGCCGCCGCCGTCTGCGCCGCCTGCGCGAAGCGGGCGAGCGCGTCGACGCGCAGCTGGTCGAAGTGGGGCGCAGCTGGTCGATGAGCGTGAACGGCCTGTATCCGTGGGTGGTGCGCTGCCAGGCCGAAGACCCGCTCACCGGGCGCGTCTATCTGTTCCAGAGCGACGCCGTCTGGTACGACCCCTCGCCCTATCTTGCGGGGCTCGTCAGCCTGCCGGTATACGTGCAGCCGGGCAACTGGCGGCGCTACGCCGTCGACCTCGCGGCCGTACTGCCGCCCGACGGGCTGCGCTGAAATCAAAGGAAGGAACTTGTACGCATGAAGATTTTGGGCATTGAATCCAGCTGCGACGACACCTGTGCCGCCGTCGTCGAGGACGGGCGGCGCATCCTCGCCAGCTGCATCGCCTCCTCGGCCGACGAGCAGAACCTCTACGGCGGCGTCGTGCCGGAGATCGCCTCCCGCCGCCACATCGAGCACATCAGCGCCGTCGCGCGCCGCGCGCTGGCCGAGGCCGACTGCACGATGCAGCAGATCGACGGCGTGGCCGTCACCTATGCGCCGGGGCTGATCGGCGCGGTGCTCGTGGGCGTCAACTTCGCCAAATCGCTGGCCTACGCGGCCGCCAAGCCCCTCATCCCCGTGCACCATCTGCGCGGCCACATCGCCGCGCTGTATCTGACGCACGCGTCGCTGACGCCGCCGTTCCTGTGCCTTGTGGCCAGCGGCGGGCACAGCCACATCGTACAGGTGGAAAGCTACACGCGCTTTCGCGTGCTGGGCCGCACCGTGGACGACGCGGCCGGCGAGGCGTTCGACAAGGTGGCGCGCACGCTGGGCCTGGGCTATCCCGGCGGGCCGGCCGTCAGCCGCGCGGCAAAGGGCGGCGACAAAACGGCCTATCCCCTGCCCACGCCGCACGTGGAGGGGCGCTACAACGTCAGCTTCTCGGGCCTGAAGACCGCGGTGCTGAACGCGGTGAACACCGCGCGCCAGAAGGGCGGGGAGGTGCGCGTGGCCGATATGGCCGCCAGCTTTGAGTGGCGCATCACCGAGATTTTGGCGGACAAATTGCTGCTGGCCGCCGGCGACACGAACGCAAAGCGCATCTGCCTTGCCGGCGGCGTGGCCGCGAACGGCGCGCTGCGCGAAAAGCTGGCCGCGGGCGCAAAACGCCTGGGCGCGCAGCTGTTTTTGCCCGACCTCGCGCTGTGCGGCGACAACGCCGCCATGATCGCCGCACAGGGCTTTTACGAGCGCGCGGCCGCGCCCGGCGCCACCTGGGCCAACTGGGCGCTCAACGGCCTGCCCACGCTCGGCATCGAGGAGGCGCCGCCCATGGGCGTGTGAGCGGCCGCCGAATTTGCCGTATCCCGTCATTTTGATCGCATATCCAATTGCAGGCGCCGCGCCGCACGCGCGGCGCCCTTTCTCTGGCAAAGGAGGCCGCATGCACAAAAACCAGACAAGCCCGCAGCGCCGCTTCTGGGCGTTTGTTCTGCCCGCGATGGCCAGCCAGCTGCTCACGGGCTTTTTCATCATTGTGGACGGCTTTTTCATCGGCCAGACGCTCGGCGACGCCGGCCTTGCCGCCATCAACCTGCTGTGGCCGCTGCCGGCGGTGATTCTGGCGGCGGGGCTGGGCATCGGCAGCGGCGGCAGCGTGGCGATGGCCACGGCGCTGGGCCGCGGCGACCGCCAGGGCGCGCTGCAAGCGCGCGGCAACACGGTGCTGGCGCTGGCGGCGGCCGTGCTGGCGCTGATGGGCGGGCTGTGGCTCGCCTTTCGCCCCGCGCTGCGCTGGCTGGGCGCGGACGGCCTTCTGTTCCGCTATGCGTGCGACTACATGGTCGTCGTTATCCTCCTGTGCGGCGGGCAGGTGTTCAACAGCGGGCTGAACGCGCTTTTGCGCGGCATGGGCCGCACGTTCGCCGCCATGGCCATCACCATCTACAGCCTGCTGGCGAACATCTTCCTCGACTGGCTGTTCATCATGGCGTGGGGCTGGGGCATGCGCGGCGCGGCGCTGGCCACCGTGGCCGCGCAGCTTACCAGCGCCCTGCTGGAGGCCGCCTGCCTTGTGCTCGATCGAAAAATGCCGCTGCGCGCGGGCCAGCTGCGGCCGGACGGGCAGCTGCTGCGGCGCATCGTCTTTGTCGGCCTGTCACCGTTCGGGCTGTCGCTGTCCTCCAGCGTGCTCATCATGTTCAACAACTGGCAGTGCCTGGCCCTCGGCGGCCAGCAGGCCGTCGCCGTGTACGCCATCGTCAGCTACCTGCTGGGCAGTTTGCAGCCGCTTTTGTCCGGCGTGGGCGAGGGCGCGCAGCCGCTCGTCAGCTTCTGCCGCGGCGCAAACGACGCAGCGGCCCTCGGCGCCATCGTGCGCCGCGCGCTGCGCCTTGTGTGCGCGCTGGGCCTTGCGCTGTGCGCCGGCAGCATTTTGCTGCGCGCCGCCATTCCTCCCCTGTTCGGCGCGTCGGCGGCCACGGCGCAAAGCGCGGGCACAGCGCTCGTCTGCGCGGCCCTCAGCCTGCCTCTGTGGGGCGTGGTGCGCCTGTTCTCCTCCTGCTTTTACGCCGCCGGGCGCACAAAGCTCAGCCTCGCGTTTATTTTCGGCGACCCGCTGGCCGTCAGCCCCCTGTGCCTGTACGCGCTGCCCGTCTGGTTTTCGCTCGACGGCGTGTGGCTCGCCGCGCCCGCGGCGCAGCTGCTTTTGCTGGCGGCGCTCACCGCCGTCTGCGCCGTTTTGCGCCGCCGCGGCGGCCTCTTCGGCCTCTGAAACAAAGTGTTAAACCATCTGTTTATAATATCATTAAATATACCACTTGTCTATTTTCGAAGAAAAACCGTGCCCGCGCTGCCGTTTTCGCAGCGCGGGCACGGTTCGTTTTTTCCACGTTTTCAGGCGTCCAGCAGCGCGCTCGCCTCGCGCAGCAGTTCGATGATGGGCAGATGCTGCGGGCACACGCTTTCGCACTGGCCGCAGGCGATGCAGTCGGCCGCGACGCCCCTGTCCTTTGTGCGCAGGCTGTACAGGCGCGGCGCGCTGGCGTTGCCGGGATACTGGCGCATCTCGTCCATCGCGCGCAGCGCAATGGGGATGGGGATGTTCTGCGGGCAGCCCTCGCAGCAGTAGCTGCACCCGGTGCAGCCCGTCACGGGCAGCGCCTGCACCGCGCGCACCACCTCGGCCAGCGCGGCGCGCTCGTCCTCGGCCAGCGGTGCAAGGGCGGCGAATGTATCGAGGTTCTCCTGCACCTGCCCGATGGTGGACATGCCGCTGAGCACGGTCATCACGCCGTCGAGCCCGGCGGCGAAGCGCAGCGCCCACGAAGCGGCCGACGCGCCCGGGCGCGCACGCTCCAAAATGGCCTGCTCCTGCGGGCGCAGGCTGGCCAGATTGCCGCCCTTCACCGGCTCCATCACCACAATGGGCACGCCGCGCTCGTGCAGAATCTCGTACAATTCGCCCGAGCACACGCGCGGGTTGTCCCAGTCCATATAGTTCAGCTGGATCTGCACGAACTCCACCTCGGGGTGATCGTCCAGCAGACGGCGCAGCAGCGCGGGCGTGCCGTGGAACGAAAAGCCGAAGTGCCGGATGCGCCCGGCCTTTTTCTGCTGCGCGCCCCAGGCAAAGCAGTCGTACGCCTCGTATTTCTGCACGTTGGCGTCCTCCACGCTGTGCAGCAGGTAGAAGTCGAAATATTCGACGCCGCAGCGGCGCAGCTGATCTTCAAAGATGCGGTCCTTGTCCTGCGGGCCCTCCATCATCCAGACGGGCAGCTTGGTCGCGAGATAATATCTCTCGCGCGGATGGCGCTCCACCAGCGCGCGGCGCACAGCGGGCTCGCTCTCGCCGTCGTGATAGCGGTACGCCGTGTCAAAGTAATTCATGCCGCGCGCAAGGCACGCGTCCACCATGGCGCACACCTGCTCGTGGTCGATCGCGCCCCCTTTCTGGGGCAGGCGCATGGTGCCGAAGCCCAGCTTCGGCATTGCGGACAGATCCAGCATCATTGCCACTCCTTCCCGATACAGCAACTTGTCTTTCACAAACAGTCACGGACGGCGCAGCACCGGCATCAGCACGGTGAGGCCCGCCCAGATGAGCTGATACAGCACCAGCGTGCCCAGCCCCAGGCCGGACAGCCCCGCGTAGAACGACAGCGCAAGCGCCACCACCGCGCCGAAGATCAGCGCGCCGGCCTGCACGTTGCGGGCCAGATGCTCGCCCGCCGCCGCGCACGAGGCCGCGCGCATGCCGCCCAAAAACGACTGGCAGCTGCCGTCGTGGATCATCACGCCCTCGCTGGTGGCCCGGTAGGCCGTCTCGGCGTTCAGCGCGTCGCACTCGGGCTGGCTGAGCACCTTCACCACGCCCTGCGGGATGCGGTAGGTGTTGGCCACCAGGCTGCTGGTGACGTTGAAGTCCTCCGACTGCACCAGCACGCTGATGCCGCTGCGCGTCAGGCTGTTGAGGATGCGCGCCGCGCCGCGGTCGGGCTGGTAGCTGACGAGGAACATGCCGAACAGCCGCCCCGACACCGACAGGTAGATCACCGCGTAGCGCCCGCCCTTCGTCACCTTTTTCTCGTAATCGGCCGAGGGCACCTCGATGTCATGGCGCAGCATCATCTCGCGGTTGCCGATGATGACGCGGTTGTGCTCGATCCAGCCGGTGAAGCCGTAGCCCGCCTCGCACACGACGCTCTCCACCGGGTACAGCAATTTTGTGTTGTTCTGGATGATGTTCAAAAAGATGTCCTTGAGCGTGTCGCAGTTCTTTGCGAGGATGCTCGCGGCGTACAGGATGGCGAGGTCGATGCGCTCGCGCTCAAACGTCTTGATGCCGTGCAGCCGCACGCTGCCCTTGGGGAACAGGTCGGCCGCGCTCAAAAGCACGGTATTCGCGCTGCCCAGCGCCTGGATGGCGCTGGGGCCCGGGATCACCGCGTGATAGCGCGCGGCGTATTTCTGCATGATGTCGCCCGGCACAGCGTACACCAGCGTGCTGGCGAGCGGCACCATCAGGCACAGCGCGCCCGCAAAGCCCGACAGGGCCGCCAGCGCGTCCTTCTGCACGATGCCGCACACGGCCGCGCACACGAGCGCCGCGCCCGCCGCCGCGTACGACAGCGTCTGCGCCATGGCGTCGTACAGGCGCGCGGAGAAGCTCTGCGACAAAAAGCCCTTCACCAGCGCCGTCGGCCGGCTGACCAACAGCACGGGGTCCTCCTCGCCCAGGCCCGCGCACAGCCTCTTTGTCAGCTGCTGCTTGCCCATCAAAAAGGCGGCTGCGTGCTCCGCGCCGGAGCTTGTCAGCGCGAAATTGCGGCAGATCGTGCGGATCTGCATCCATTTGCCCACGGCGTTGCCGAACAGCAGCACGGCCGCCACCGGCGCAAACAGCGTGGTGTTCTGCACCTCGAAGCTGCCGGAGGCGAACAGGTACCCCACGTTCTGCACCAGCGCGCCGGCCACGGCCAGCGCGGTGAAGCTGTCGGTCGTCGGCTCCTGCGCAAGGCCCAGGAAACCGGCGCTCAGCGTGGTGAGGCTGACGAGCGAACACACCGCCAGCAGCACAAAGTTTACCAGCAGGTAGAACAGCGGCGTGGTGTTTGCGTCCAGCAAACCCGGCAGCGGCAGGCCCGCGCGCGCCGCCATGCCCAAAAACAGCATCACCAGCGCCAGCACGCCCGTCACCGCCACGCGCAGCAGGCGCGTTTTGCGCATGGTGGCCAGGTTCGCCGCCACCACGGGCGCGTCGCTCAGCGCGCTGTACTCGTCCGCGCCCACGTCGGCGTTCTGCGCGCCCGCCAGCCGGCGCGCGCGAGAGCGGCGCGCTTTCTCCTCGTCGCTCAGCGGGATGTCGATGTCCTGCAAGCTGCGCTCGGACAGGCGGCGGCGCCCCGTCTCCACAGGGCCCGGCTGCGCCAGGCTCGCCATGTTCAGCGTGAACACGTCGGCCCGCAGCCCGCCGGTGTCCTCCACGGTGTGCTCGGCCGTCACCTCGCCCACCGTGTCCGTCTGCACCGAGATCCGGCGCGCGCCGCGCGCCGGCCGCGCCTCCTCCTTGGGCGCGCGCGGCGCCTTATCCTCCCGCTCGGTTTTCCCCGCGCGCAGAATCTCGTCCTCGTGCGCGCGCAGGTAGCCCGGCGTGCCGGGCATCAGCGCGTCGAACTCGCCCGTCAGCGGGGCCGTCTCCTCCATGGCGCGCCGGTGCAGCAGCCGCTGCAAAAAGCCGCGCTTTTTGTGGCCGTTCACAGCCTCGTCCATCGCGGCGCGGTCGGCCACCACCGTGCGGCTGAAAAATTCGCGGAACTGGTCGTCCACCTCGCCGAACAGGTTGTTGCCCCGGATGGGCTCGTCGTCGGCGTCCTCGTCGTCGATGGCCGCCATCTGGCGGCTGATCTCCATCTGCATGGCGAACTGCGCGGCGTTGTGGATGGTGTTCTGCGCCTCGCGCTGCGCCTGCTCCATGATGCGCCGGCGCTCCTCCTCCTGCTTTTGCGCCTCGGCGTCGGCATAGGCCTTGATCGTCGGCAGCTCCAGCGTCGGGGGTTCCGACTCCTCCTTGTGCAGGTCCTGCACGAACGGCTCGCTGTACACGCCCTGCGCTTCGGCCAGCGCGTCGTCCTGCCTGTCGGCGGGCGCAGCTGTCCTTTTCTTGCCGCCCTTCGCACCGGCCTTGTCCGCGCCGCTGCGCGCAGGCTTGCCGGCGGCGGTCTTGTCCGCTTTTGCCGCCGCCTTCTTCGCGGGCTTGTCCTGCGCCGCGCCGGCCTTTTCGGACGCACCGGCCTTGGCCACCTTTTCGGCCGCGCCGGTCTTGGCCGCCTTTGCGCCGCGCGCCGTCTTGCCCTTGGCCGTCTTCTTTTCGGCGCCCGCCGCGGCGCCGGCCTTTTCTTCGGGCGCGTCGGGCACGCCCGGCACGTTGATGATGATGGGCTCCGCCTTTTTTTTGCGCGCGGGCTCGATGCCCAGCTCGTGCAGGATGGTGTTCACCGCCCATTCCTCGCCCTTGGGCGTCTTGGGATACTGCGGCTGCGCGCCGCCCGCGCCCTCTTTTTCGTGCCGCTCGCGCACCTGCTCCAGAATGGTGTCGATCTGTGCGGTGTCGAAGCGCGCGCGGTCGTTCTCATGTTCCGATTTCAATGCAACCCCTCCGTTGCGCCGTTCTTGCCGCGGTGCGCGTCACTGCGCGCGCTGGCGCATGATCTCATACAAAATGATGCCTCCCGCCACCGAGACATTGAAGCTGTCCACCCCGGTGCCGCGCGCGGCCATGGGCAGGCTCAGCGCACCGTCGCACAGCTTTTTCACAAGCTGCGACACGCCCGCGCCCTCGCCGCCCATCACCAGCGCGATGGGGCCCGTCAGGTTCTGTGCGTAGACGGGCGCGCCGTCCATGTCGGCGCAGTATACGAACACGTTCTCTTTCTTCAGGCGGCGAATGGCCTCGCTGAGGTTCGCCACCCGCGCGATGGGCAGCCGCGCCGCCGCGCCCGCGCTGGCCTTCATCACGGTGGGCGTCACCGAGACGCCGCCGCGCCGCGGGATCACCGCGCCGTGCGCGCCCACCAGCAGCGCCGTGCGCAGCAATGCGCCGAGGTTGTGCGGATCTTCCACGCCGTCGCACAAAAGCAAAAACGGCGCCTCGCCCTTTTCGCGCGCTGCGCAAAGCAGCTCGTCCAGCGTGCGGTAATCCACCTCGGCCGCGCGCGCCGCCACGCCCTGATGGCTCTGCGTCGCGCACATGGCCGCCAGCTTCTGGCTGTGCACGCGTTTTACCACCGCGCCGGCCTCTTTCGCCAGCGCCGTGAAATACGCGGCCTGCGGCGGGGCCATCGTGTCCTGCAAAAACACGGTGTCCACGCCGACGCCGCTTTTCAAAAGTTCGGCCACGGCGTTTTTGCCGTACACCAGCTGTACGCCGCCTGCCTCCTGATGCTCTCTCATAGCTCCTCCGCTTTATCCTATAATTAATTAACAGTATAGCATACTGCGCCCGCTTTTTCTATCCCTTTCGCCCTTTCCGAAAAATTTGGCGCGCAGCGTGTGAACTGAATGCCCGGGCGCTGGGCGAATGCAAGCGGCAGCGCAGCGCGGGCTTCGCGGATAGGGTACTTTTGCACAAAAACTTCGTCCAATCTTCTCCATCGCGCGTCCCGCGCGCCGTTATACGCCCCGTAAACAGGGAATTTTTGCCTGTGAGTTGTTGAAAACCCTGTGGAAAGTGTGAAAAACCTGCCTGCCGCGCCGTTTTTTCTCTCCTCAAGGCCAGTTTTGCACCCCGTTTTCCACAGCTTGTGGAAAAAATTCCACAAAACTATTTGTTGAATTTTTGTGAAGGCGGGAAAAAGTTTATGAAAAACTGCGCCCGGCAAGACCAATTTTTGCCGTTTCGACAAACGCCGCAAAGGGCGCATTTTGCGCCTGTTCCGCCATGCGGCACGCATTTTGCGGCGCAAAAAATGCGCGCGGCGTTGATTTTCCCGTCCCGATACGGTATACTTAGCAAAGAGGCATATTTCTCCAAATTCTTTCAGGAGGTAATGACCATGCTAGTAAACGCAACCGAAATGCTCCAGAAGGCCCGCGACGGGCACTATGCCGTGGGGCAGTTCAATATCAACAACCTCGAGTGGACAAAGTCCATCCTTCTCACCGCGCAGGAACTGAACAGCCCGGTGATCCTGGGTGTGTCCGAGGGCGCGGGCAAATACATGACCGGCTTTACCACCGTCGCCGCCATGGTGCGCGCCATGGTGGACTCGCTGGGCATCACGGTGCCCGTGGCGCTGCACCTCGACCACGGCACCTATGAGGGCGCCAAGAAATGCGTGGCGGCGGGCTTCTCGTCCATCATGTTCGACGGCAGCCACTATCCCATCGACGAGAACATTGAAAAGACGAAGGAGCTGGTGGCGCTCGCGCACGAGAAGGGCCTGTCCATCGAGGCGGAGGTCGGCTCCATCGGCGGCGAGGAGGACGGCGTCGTCGGCATGGGCGAGATCGCCGACCCGGCCGAGTGCGCGCGCATCGCGGGCCTTGGCATCGATTTCCTGGCCGCCGGCATCGGCAACATCCACGGCGTGTATCCCCCGAACTGGAAGGGCCTTGACTTCGACGCCCTGGAGAAGATCCACAACGCCACGAACGGCATTCCCCTGGTGCTGCACGGCGGCACGGGCATCCCGGCCGACATGATCAAAAAGGCCATCAGCCTGGGCGTGTCGAAGATCAACGTGAACACCGAGTGCCAGCTGGCCTTCGCGGCGGCCACGCGCAAGTATGTGGAGGAAGGGAAAGACCGGCAGGGCAAGGGCTTCGACCCGCGCAAGCTGCTGGCCCCCGGCGCCGAGGCCATCAAGGCCACCGTCAAAGAGAAGATGGAGCTGTTCGGCTCCGTCGGCAAGGCGTAAAAGCGCCCGTCCTTCAAACGAATCCGCCGCCCGCCTGTCTTCACAGGCGGGCGGCGTTTTTGCGCCTTGCGCAGCGCTTGTGCGCCATGGTACAATAAGGCCAGAAACACAAAAAGGAGGCCGCCCCTTTGAACGTATTCGACATCGTGGGGCCGGTGATGATCGGCCCGTCCTCCAGCCACACGGCCGGGGCCGCGCGCCTGGGGCGCATCGCGCGCGCGCTGCTGGGCGAAAGGGCCGTGCGCGCGGACATCCTGCTGCACGGCAGCTTTGCCAAGACCTACCGCGGCCACGGCACAGACCGCGCGCTCGTGGCCGGCGTGCTCGGCATGCGCCCGGACGATTCGCGCATCCGCCATTCGCTGGAGCTGGCCGCCGCCACGGGGCTGGATGTGTCGATCACCCCGGCGGACATCCCCGGCGCACACCCCAACACCGCGCGCATCGCGCTGGTGGGCGAGAGCGGGCGCACCGCCCGCCTGGAGGGCGCGAGCATCGGCGGCGGCAATGTGCTGGTGACGAACGTGGACGGCATGCCCGTACGCGTCACCGGCCAGCATCCCACGCTGATCGTGCTGCACCGCGACGTGCCCGGGCTGATCGCCGCCGTGACGGAGGTGCTCAGCCGCAGCGGCGTGAACATCTGCAATTTCAGCCTCGCGCGCGAAAAGCGCGGCGGCACCGCCATCATGACCATCGAGACGGACGGCGCGCCCGACGAGGCGCTGGCGCTGCAGGTGCAGGCGCTGGCGAATGTGCTGCGCGTCACGCGCATGGAATCCATTTGAAAGGAGCGCCGCTGTATGGAACTTTCCTTTGATTCGATCGCGTCGCTCGTCGCCGCGGCCGAAAGCGCCGGGCGGCCCCTGTCCGCCCTCGTGCTGGAGCAGCAGGCCGCCCAGCTGGAGCGCAGCGAGGCGGACGTGTATGAGACGATGCGCGCCTCCTATGAGGTGATGCGCACGGCAGCGGCCGAGGGCCTCAAGCCGGGTGTGCGCTCGGCCAGCGGGCTGACGGGCGGCGACGCGCGCCGCCTGCACGAACACCTGCAAACAAACGGGAGCCTCATCGGCGGGCTCTTGCCGCAGGCGATGGCCACGGCGCTGGCCGTCAGCGAGTGGAACGCCGCCATGGGCCGCATCGTCGCCGCGCCCACAGCGGGCAGCTGCGGCATCCTGCCCGGCGCGCTGCTGACGATGGAAACGGCGCGCGGCGTGCCGCAGCGCGCGTGCGTGATGAGCCTGTTCACCGCGGCGGCCGTGGGCATGGTGATCGCCGAGAACGCCAGCGTGTCGGGCGCGCAGGGCGGCTGCCAGGCGGAGTGCGGCTCCGCCAGCGCCATGGCCGCCGCCGCATTGGTGGAGCTGGCCGGCGGCACGCCCGCACAGACGGCCCACGCCGTGGCCATCGCGCTGAAAAACATCCTGGGCCTTGTGTGCGACCCCGTGGCCGGCCTTGTGGAGATCCCGTGCGAAAAGCGCAACGCCTCGGGCGTGGCCAACGCGTTCGCCGCGGCCGAATTGGCGCTGGCCGGCGTGGAGAGCGCCATCCCCGCCGACGAGGTGATCGACGCCATGCGCCGCGTGGGCGAGACGATGCCCCCCGCTTTGCGCGAGACGGCCGAGGGCGGCCTTGCCGCCACGCCCACGGGCCGCAGCCTGTTTGCGCAGGTATTCGGCGAGAAGGCCCCCGGCGGCTGCGCCGCATGCGGCGCCTGCGGAAAGACGTCCGCTTCGTCCTGAGCTACACCCGGCCCGGCCTGCCTTCCCGGCAGGGCCGGGCATTTTCCTTGCGCAGCACAGACGCACAAAAACGCGGCAGCCGCGGCGCGCTTTGCGCCCCGGCTGCCGCTTTGCTTGCGGCGTTTAATTTCAGCCGAAAATGATGTAGGTCACCGCATACAGCAGGATGGACACAATATACCCCGTGGGGATGCTCATGCGCAGGTATTCCTTTCCTTCGACCTTCGTATAGGCAAGGCCCCACGCCACCCAGCTCTGTGTGATGCAGAAGCTGTTGTTCATGGTGATCGTCGGAATGGCAAAACAGGCATACAGGAAGGGAACGCTGAATCCGAAAGCACTGACCACGCCCAGTGTTGCCGCGCCGCAGCCGACCAGCGTCATCGGCCCGCGGAACAGGCCGAAAGCCGAGAGCGCTGCGAACAGGATGCACAGCATCAGCGTGGAGCGCGGGAACACATTGCCGAGCACCGCCTGAAAATAGGGCGCGCAATAGCTGGCCACCTTGTTGAACATCGGCAGCGTCAGCAAAAAGCCCACCAGCGGCGCCGTGTCTACCACGCCGTCGTAATACAGCCTGTTCACCAGCTGGCAGACGGCTTTGAACCCGCCTTTCAGCCTTCCGCACAGCCACATCGCATAAAAGCCCGCTGCAATAAAGCCGAAAATCACCGACAGATCCAGCACGATGACGCCCAGCACGGGCAGCAGCGGGGCGATCAGCGCGGGATAAGGGGCGTCCTTCTTTTCTTCCTCGTTCTGGGCAAGCGGGGCCTGCGCCGCCCACGCATGGCTCGCCTTGTTTTTTCTGACAAAGAAAATGGCCATGACCGTCGTTACGGCCAGCATCACCAGCAGCGCATAGATCCCCCAGTGCACCGTCCACCAGCCGAGGTTGAACTCCTCCATTTCACCCGGCTCAAGGAAGTACGCGCGGTACTGCGTAAAGATCACCGGATTCAGATAAATGCCGGCGCCCACCGACCCCATAAAGGAGAACAGCGCGATCGATTTGGGAATGCCGAGGCTGATCATGATCGGAAGCACAATCACGCCGATCGCGATCACCGGGCCGGCGCCACTCATCGAGGTGAAAATAACGGCCGTCACAATGTTCAGCAGCGCCATCGTCACCACGGGTCGGTCGCCACCCAGCTCGACCGTCTTGCGGATGATCGTGGCCGAGACGCCCGTCTCCAGCAGTACGCGGCCAAACCACGCGCCCCACAGGACATTAACCAGCGTGGTGCCCCATGCTTCCGGCCCCGCCTGGAAGGCATCGTTGATGATGGAGATGATCGACAGCTCCGCCACTTCCGGGTGCGCCGCCAGGAATTCCGGGTTTGTCACCGTAAAGTGGCCGACGATGGGCAAAAGCGTCCAGAAAACGGTGATCCCCAACAGGCCGATCATCAAATTGTAGCCTTTGATGCAGTAGACTGCCAGCACAAAGAAGGACAGCAGCAGCAAAATACCGATGACATATTCCATGGATTCTCCCTCCTATCGCAAATGTAGATCACAAACCGGCCGGCGCACGGCGGCCCGCCGCCTGACTTTTCCGTCCTGCACGGCATGTCCACCGCCGTTCGCCTCTCAAGATGAAAACGTTCCCAAAACTGAGAACAAAAAATCACACCCGATAGCGCGCCACGGTATCCTGGTTGAGTTCAAGACCCAGGCCCGGCTTTTCAAACGCGCGCACAACGCCGTCCTGCATCACGATGCTCTGCGTGCACAGCTGCGAGCGCAGCGGGTTTTCGTCCAATGTGTATTCCATGAGACGCACATTCGGCAGCGACATCCCCACGCTGATATTGGCCGCCAGCGAGACCATCCCCGCCGAGAAATGCGGGATCATCTGCTTGCCCCAGCTCTCCGCCAGGATTCCCACGCGTCTGGCCTCCGTGATCCCTCCGGTCCAGATCGCATCTGTCTGAACGATATCCACAGCATCCTGCGCAATGAAGTCGCGCATGCCGTAGTGCGTGAGGTTCGTCTCATACCCGGCGATAGGCACGTCCGTGCTGGCCGCCAGGCGGATCGAGTCCTGCATAAAATCGGAGGAGAGCGGCTCTTCCAGGAACAGGACGTCCTGCTCCTCGCATACGCGCGCCATTTTCAGGGCTGTGGGATAGTCCCAAGCGTTGTTGGCGTCCACGCCCAGCTGGCCGTCGTCTCCCAGCTCCTCGCGCACCGCGGCAATGCGGCGCGCATCCTCCAGCGGGCTGGCCGCGCCCACCTTCATTTTCATCACGCAAAAGCCCTGCTCTTTATAGCCTCTGAACTCTGCGCGCAGCTCCGCCAGCCCCTTTCCGTCCATGTAGTAACCCGCGCTGGCATAGGGTGTCAGGCTGTCATGGGCCGCCCCCAGCAGCCGATACACCGGCATGCCCGTACTTTTGCCCAAAATATCCCAAAGGGCGATGTCCACGGCGCTGATGGCCGCCATCATGATACCGCGCCGCCCGTACCGCGCCGTGCCGAGATACATTTTTGTCCAAAGATGCTCGATCTTCAGCGGGTCGGCGCCAATCAGCATCGGGGCCAGCGTTTCCATCGTAATGGCTTCCAGAGAATCCATCATGCCGAGGGCAAACCCCTCCCCCAAGCCGACGATCCCCTCATCCGTATGCACCTGCACCAGGAACACCTCGCGGCTTGGAATGCCGGCCAGCCCGTCCTTCAGCGGCGTTTTGGGAAAAAAGCGCAGCTTGATCGGTTCGATTGACGTAATTTTCATACCACACCTCCCTGCGGCCTTTGGCAGCTGTTCCGACAGATCAGCTCTCCCGTCAGCACGATCTGTTCGTGGCTGCACGTTTCATCCGCAATCTGTTTCAGCAGGATTTCACAGCAGCGCCGCCCCATCTCAAACTTCGGCACGCGCACCGTGGTCAGCCCTACCAATTGCAGACTGCTCCAAAAAATATCGTCGATCCCCACTAGAGAGACATCTTGCGGGATGCGTATACCGCGCTCCAGAAAACAGTCTCTCGCGCCGAGCGCCATCATGTCGTTACCCGCCATCACAGCCGTAAAGTGCGTACGTGCCAAAAGCTGTGCCGCCGCGGCCTTTCCGCCTTCAAAAGTCAGCCCGCCAGCCGCCACAAGCTCTTCGCTGAAAGAGATACCCGCGTCGGCCAGCGCCGCCCGGTAGCCCTCCAGCTTCCGCACAGAGCTGTCCGAAGTCGGCTTGCCGAACAGAAAGGCGATGCGCCTGTGCCCCAGGCGCAGAAGATGCTGCGTGCCCTGCCAGGCGGAATCCCGGTCGTTGAATACAACATAACTCAGATCCAAATCGTGCACCACACGCCCCAGCAGCACGGAGGGCACCTTCCACTTCAGAAGCTTTTTGTTCACTTCTTCGTCGTTCAACAGACCGGAATGGATCACGCCGTCCACACCCAGCTCCACCAGCTTCGAGATCGAATCGTCCTCCTGGCTGACATTGCCCATCTTGCAGCTGAGCACTGTGCCAAACCCGTGGCGCGCGGCCGTCAGTTCCACGCCGGAGATGATCTCGTTGTAAAACGGATTTTCCATTTCCGGCACGACCAGGCCGATAAGGCGGCGCTGCTTGCTGACCAGGCTGCGCGCGGCGCTGTTGGGGATGTAGCCGATTGCCTGTGCGGCCTGCGTGACGCGCTCCTGCGCCCGCTGGCTGACATGCGGGTGGTTGCTGAGCACACGGGACACTGTAGACACGGACATTCCGGATATTTTTGCGATATCTTTGATGGTCGCTCGCATGGCGGTCTCCTTTCGGGCAGAAGCCCCCGAACAAGAATTGGTAACGTTCCCAATTTTGATTATACCGGCCTGTTCGGGCCGCTGTCAAGGGCCTTCCCCCTGCCAGGAAAACCGTCCTCCTTGTCTTGTCCCTGCCTTCCCCCTTCCTTTTTTAATTTTGAAAACGTTCCCAATTTTTGCACCAAAACACTGTCTTTTTTGTACCATCTTTTTTCTCTGCTGTCAATTTGCAGTTTCTACAATTATTTTCGTGATTTTCACATAAAACAGCTTCCGGCATTCTGCGCCGGAAGCTGTTCTGTGTGGGGCCCTCAGCCCTTCTCTTCGTGTATGTCCTGCAAGGCGCGGCGCGCGGCGATGATGCACGCGTCGCGCCGGCGCACCAGCGCGTCCATGTCCTTCTGCGTCCAGTCGTAAAAGCCGTGCCGGGTTTTGTGGCCCAGCTGGCCCTGTGCCACCAGGCGGCGCATGGCCGCGTTGTCCGTGCCGTTGTCAAGGCCGGGCAGCACGTTTTCCTGAACCGACAGACACAGATCGAGCCCCACGG
Source organism: Candidatus Ruthenibacterium merdigallinarum (assembly GCA_019113785.1). GTDB lineage: Bacteria > Bacillota > Clostridia > Oscillospirales > Ruminococcaceae > Ruthenibacterium > Ruthenibacterium merdigallinarum. The sequence continues at coordinate 17,602 of DXGT01000007.1, forward strand.
CGTCCACGTGCTCCAGCGGCCCCCACGCGGGGAAGCGCAGGCCCATGCCGGCCTTGACGGCCGTGTCCACGTCCTCGGCACTGGCCAGCCCGCTGGCCACGATGTTCGACGCCTCGCGGATGACGGCCTGCAGGATGCGGTTGGCCAGCTGGCCGGGCAGGTCGCGGTTGACCAGCACCGGCTGCTTGTCCCACGCGCGCAGCTCCTCGCGCACGGCAAGGGCCATGGCGCGGTCGGTCTTTTCCCACAAAACGATCTCCACCAACGGCACAAGATGCGCCGGCAGCCAGAAGTGCGCCGTCATCGTGCGCTGCGGATAGCGCCGCACGCGCGCGGCGATGTCCGTGATGCGCATACCGGAGGTGTTCGATACAATGGGCACGTCGGCGTCGAGCAGCTCGTCCAGCTGTTCGAACAGTGCCTGCTTCGCGCCGAGGTCCTCGCTGATCGCCTCCACCACCATCTGCGCGCCCTGCACGGCCTCCTCGTTGCTTTTGGCGCACAGGATGCGCGCCGGCGCGCCCGCAGCATCCGGCGAATGGACGTCCAATCCATTTTCCGCCAGCTGCGCAAGGCAGGCCAGCGCGTTTTCGCGCCCGCGCCGGGCCGACGCCTCGCTGCGCGCGGCCAGCGCTACCGTGCGGCCGGCCAGCGCCGCCATCGCCGCGATGCCGCTGCCCATCATCCCCGCGCCGATCACCGCAATTTTCTGCATAAGCCGTCTCTCCTTTCTCGCTCCAAACGGAGTGTTTCAAAAAAGCCCCCCTGCTTTTGCAAACAGGGGAGCTTTGTCACTGTGCGTTGTGCTGCACGGCGCCATGTACTCAGGCCAGCTCGGCGAAGTACTTGATGGTGCGCACCATCTGGCTGGTGTAGCTGTTCTCGTTGTCGTACCAGGACACGACCTGCACCTGATAGGTGTCGTCGTCGATCTTGGCGACCATGGTCTGCGTGGCGTCGAACAGGCTGCCATAGCGCATGCCGATGACGTCGGAGGAGACGATCTGCTCGTCGTTGTAGCCGAAGCTCTCGGAGGCGGCGGCCTTCATCGCGGCGTTGATGCTGTC
>DXGT01000056.1 GCA_019113785.1 Candidatus Ruthenibacterium merdigallinarum
AAGTACGCGGGCACAGTGATGACCGCCTCGGTCACCTTCTCGCCCAGATACGCCTCGGCGTCCGCCTTCAGCTTTTGCAGGATCATGGCGCTGATCTCCTGCGGGGTGTACTTCTTGCCGTCGATCTCCACCTTGTAGTCCGTGCCCATGTGGCGCTTGATGGACGAGATCGTGCGGTCGGGGTTCGTGATGGCCTGGCGCTTTGCCACCTGGCCGATCAGGCGCTCGCCGTTCTTGGCGAAGCCCACCACGCTGGGCGTGGTGCGCGCGCCCTCTGCGTTCGCGATGACGACGGGCTCGCCGCCCTCCATCACAGCCACGCAGCTGTTCGTTGTACCAAGGTCGATACCAATGATTTTAGCCATAAGTCATTCTCCTCTTTGCATTTTGCTCTTTTTTATAAAACGGAATTTCCGATGCGGTCTATCTTGAAAACGCGGCTCTATTCGGCCACCGCCACGGCCGCGTGGCGGATCACCTTGCCCGCGTAGGTGTAGCCCTTTTGCAGCACCTGCAGCACCGTGCCGGCCTGCGTGCCCTCGGGGGCGGGCTGCTGCATCACGGCGTTCATCAGGTTGGGGTCAAACTCCTTGCCCTGCGCTTCGATCTCGGCCACCTTCAGCCCGGCGAACACGCCGGCGGCCTTCTCCAGCGTCATCTGCACGCCTTTTTTGTAGTTCTCGTCCGCCGTCTGGGCGTTCGCGGCCATCTCCAGCGTGTCCAGCACGGGCAGCAGCGCGGCCACCGCGTGGGCCAGCCCGTCGCCGAAGGCGGCGTCCTTCTCGCGCTGGCTGCGCTTGCGGAAGTTGTCGAACTCGGCCGCGGTGCGCAGCAGCATGTCTTTCATCTCGGCCAGCTGCTTTTCCAGCCGCTCGGCCTTCTCCTGCGCGCCGGCCAGCTGCGCCGCGGCGTCCTGCGCGGCCTGCTCGGGCTGTTCGGGTTGTTCGGGCGCCGTGTCCGCCGCTTCGGTCTGCGAACCGTCCGGGCCGTTTTCCTCGGCCGGGGGCTGGCCCGCTTCACCGGCGCCGGGCTGCGCCGCGGGCCCGTTCCCGTCTGCGGGCTCCTGATTCTTAAAAGGGCTCGTCATATCGTCCCAACCGACGCCGTCAAAGGCGTTTTGTTCTTTTGCCATGGTGTATCTCCTTTTTCCTGCGCTTTATTCCCGGTTTTGGCCGCCGGGCCGGCCGGACATGCACTGGCCCAAAAGCAGTGCGAAATATTCCAGCTTCGGGATCAGCTCGGTGTAGCGCATGCGCGTGGGGCCCACAAGGCCGATGGCCCCGGTGGAACCGCCGCCCGCCACATAGCGCTTGGACATGATGCAGAAGCCCGGCATCGGGTAATCCTCCATGTCGTCGCCCAAGATGATCGTCGTGCGCTCGCTCTTCTGGCTGACCACGCGCTTGACCGCCTCGGTGTCGGCGAAGAACTCCATCAGCGTGCGGAAGTTCTGCTCGGCGCCGGCGTAGTTCAAAAAGTTCTGCTCGCCCTCGAGGTACACGCTGGGCTTGCCGGCCTCCTTCAGCAGGGTGTACGCCGCGCTGAACACGGGGTAATACGTCACGCTGTGCTCGCCCATGCGCGCCGCCGCCTGCTGGATGTCCGCGCCCGTCACGTCCGGCGCGCGGCGGAAGGTGAGGCATTCGTTCAAAACGCCCGCCAGCTTTGCCGCGTCGCCCGCCTTGAGCGGGAAGTCCATCTTGGCCGTGCGCGTGGTCACGCCGCCGGCGTTCGTCACCGCCAGCACCGCCGCCGTGTAGCGCCCCACCTGCATCACCTCGTAATGGGCGATGCACATGTCCTCGCTGCGCGGCGTCGTGGCCACGGCCGTGTAGCCGGTCCAGTCCGCCAGGGCCTTTGCGGCCGACTGCGCCAGCCGCTCGGGGTCGTAGTCCATCTCGCGGAACATCTGCTGCGCCAGGCGCCGGTCCTGCGCAGAGAGCTGCGCGGGCGCGCCCAGCAGGTTGTCGATGTAGTAGCGGTAGCCCTTGGCGCTGGGCACGCGGCCCGCCGAGGTGTGCGGCTGCTCCAGCAGCCCCAGCTTTGTCAGCGCGGCCATCTCGTTGCGAAGCGTGGCCGAGGAGACGGCATGCGCAAAGTGCTCGGCCAGCAGGCCCGAGCCCACCGGCTCGCCGTCTGCGCCGTACAGCGTCACGATCGCGCGCAGCACGCGCCGCTTTCGGTCGTCCATCGGCATCCCGTCCACCTCTTTTCCCCTGCGTCCTACTCGGTTGTCGTTTTGTTTTAGCACTCAGCACTCCCGAGTGCTAATGTTATTGTACATCATATTTTTATCTTGTCAAGGGGGCGGGGCGGAAATTCAAAAAAATTTTTATTTTTCTCTTTTTCGCTCTTTGTACACCGATCCTTGCGCCATTTTTTGCCCGTGTGCCTTGCGCGGGCGCGCGCGGGTATAGTATACTGTAAATACAATCGGGAAAGAGGCGTTTTATCATGGTGCTGAGCGCGCGCGGCAGAGCCGCCGAAGAAAATTTTCTGGCCGGGTACAACTGTGCGCAGGCCGTGGTGTGTGCCTTTGCGGACGAGATCGGCCTTTCGGTGGACGCCGCGGCGCGCATGGCCAGCGGCCTTGGCGGCGGCGTGGGCCGCCTGCGCGAGGTGTGCGGGTGCGTGTCCGGCATGGCGCTGGTGTACGGCATGCTGCGCGGCTACTCGGCGCCGGGCGAGGCCGGCCAGGCCGACAAGGCGCGCCTGTACGCCGACATTCAGGAGATGGCCCGCCGCTTTCGCGCCGAGGCGGGCAGCATCGTGTGCCGCGAGCTGCTGGGCCCCGAGGCGGCGCAGACTTCGCCCGTGCCCGCGCAGCGCACGGCGCAGTACTACGAAAACCGCCCGTGCCCGCGCCTGGCGGGGCTTGCCGGCACCGTGCTGGAGGGCTATCTTGCCGAAGCACGGGAAAAACAGCCGCAGGGGTTGTAAATTCTACTTTTTTGGTATATAATAATCCCCGGAAACGCCGCGCGCCCCTGCGCGCGCTGGTCATAGACAAACAGACAGGAGGAACTGCAAATGAGCGCCATCAAAGCTATGGACCGCATCTACTACGTCGGTGTGCAGGACAAGGACCTGCGCGTGTTTGACATCATCATGCACTCGGACTACGGCACCTCGTACAATTCGTATATCGTCAAGGGCGACGACAAGATCGCCCTGTTCGAGACGTGCAAGCTGGAGTTCTGGGACGAATACATCGCCAACATCCGGGAGGTGTGCGACCCGTCCAAAATCGACTACATCGTGGTGGATCACACCGAGCCCGACCACGCCGGCTGCATGGAGCGCCTGCTGGAGCTGGCGCCGAACGCGCAGGTGGTGGGCAGCGCCACGGCGCTCACATTTTTGAAGGAGATCGTCAACCACCCGTTCCCCAGCCGCGCCGTCACCGAGAAGGATTCCATCGAGCTGGGCGGCGCGACGCTGACGTTCCTCAGCGTGCCGTTCCTGCACTGGCCGGACAGCATGTACACCTGGGTGCCGGAGCTGGGCGCGCTGTTCACCTGCGACAGCTTCGGCTGCCACTACGCGGACGACCGCGTGTTCAACGACCAGATCGAGGGCGACTTCACCGACGCGTACCTGTACTACTTCACGCACATCATCGGGCCGTTCAAGCGCCCGTTCATGGTGAACGCGCTGAACAAGATCAAGGATCTGGACGTCAAATTCGTCGGCAACGGCCACGGCCCGGTGCTGCGCAGCGACATTCAGAAATATTTCGACATGTACCGCGCCTGGTGCGAGCCGCAGACGCGCGAGACCAAGACGGCGGCCATCGCCTATGTGTCGGCCTACGGCTACACGCGCCAGCTGGCCGAGGCCATCGCCGAGGGCATCCGCGAAAAGGGCGTGGACGTGCAGATGTTCGATCTTGTGTACGACGACAACGCCGCGGCGAAGGCCGCCGTGGCCGACGCGGACGGTTTTCTGCTGGGCAGCCCGACGCTCGTGGGCGACGCGCTGCCGCCCGTGTACGAGATGCTCATCGGGCTGAACCCCATCATCCACAAGGGCAAGCTCGCCGGCGCGTTCGGCAGCTACGGCTGGAGCGGCGAGGCCGTGCCGAACCTCACCGCGCGCATGCAGCAGCTGAAGCTGGCCATGCCGCTGGAGGGGCTGAAAGTGCGCTTCAAGCCCACGCAGGCCGACCTCGACGCCGCGCGCGAGTACGGCGCGCAGTTCGCCGAGGCCATCCTCGCAAAGAAGTAACGCGCACGGCGCGATTGCCAAAAAAATGCCCGTCCGGGCGCACAGGGGAGCTTTCCCCCGCGCCCGGGCGGGCGTTTTTCGTATGAAACGGCGCGCGGCGCGCATACTGGGAAGGACGCCGTGCCACACATTCCGAAAATGTTACCTTTTGGGACACTTTCGCCGATTTGCCCCTTTTTCCCCCGCGCGAAAGCGTGTAGTTTAATAAAAGGAAACAGCCGCGCCGGCGCGCGGTTTTCTGCGAGGTGACTGGCAAAATGAACAAGGACATGACCCGGCTTTTGATCGAGAGCACCGTGCGCCGCGCGCTGCTGCGGGCCGATTCGCCCGCGCGCGAGGCGCGCAACCTCATCGACCTGGGGCTGAATTTTTCGAGCGGGCGCTTCCAAAAGCGCCTGTTCTCCATCGCGCAGGCCATGCTGTGCGACGAACACAGCGCCTATTACACGCTGATCCGCGACATGCTGGCCCACGTCGACCGCGACCGGCTGCTGACGTTCGGCGTGAACCTCGGCTACGAGGGCTGCACGAAGGGCGCGCGCATCATCCGCGCCGTCGAGGCCGCCGAGGGCTTCAACATCCCGTGGGCGCTGAGCCTTGCGCTGGACGCGCAGCGCTGCCGCAGCGCGCCGGAGGCCTACCCCGCCGTCCTCGACGAGGCGCGCGCGCTCGGCGTGCACACGTTTTTGCTCGCGTGCGGGGATGCGCTCTGCTTTGCGCCGCTTCTGCGCACGGCGGACGACTGCGCCTTCGCGCTGTTCGTGCGCGCCGAACAGGTGACGGACGCCTTTCTGGACAGCCTCGAGGCCGCGCCGAACGCGCTGGTGTGCGTGCAGACGGGCGACGGCGACGCGGACGCCTGCGCGCGGCTGCGCGCGCGGCGCTACCCGTACGCGGTGTGGACGCGCTACAGCGAAACGCCCGCCGTCACCGGCGGGCAGTGGCTGCGGCATGCGCTGGCGCTGCACCCGCAGTTCGCGTTCCTCTCGCCCGCGCCGGACTGCCCGGATGCGTGCCGCAGGGACGTGTATGAATATGTCCTGGCCGTGCGCGACGGCCAGCGCCATCCCGTGCTGTTGATGGAATTGCAGCAGGACCTGCTTTTGATCGACCGCTTTGTCTCGGACGACGTGTGCCTGGCCGCCTTCGACGAGGCCGGCCGCCTGCACTCGCCGGCTTCGGCCGGGCCCGGCGCGCCGTGCGAGTTGTTCCGCGCTTCGCTGCGCGAGATCCTCGCCGCCCATTTCCCGCGCGCTGCGCAGCGTTAAGCGCCGGACACGCAGCGCGCAAGGTGCGCGGCGAAATGCGCCGGGTCGGGCGCGTCGCGCGCGCTCAGCCAGCGGCGCATCGCGCACACGAGCGCGTCGAGGTAGAAGTCGCAGTAAAAGGCGAAGTCCGGCCCGGCGAAGCGCTGCTCCAGCGCGTCCGTCACCAAGAGGCCCAGCATCTCGCGGAAGTAGGCGGTGAACGGGTCCTGCCCGTCGGCGCTGAGGATTTTGCGGTAGAACGCGCGGTTCTCGCCCAGATAGGCGCACAGCGCCGCGAGGGCGTCGTGGCCGCCGTGCGCGCCGGCGCGCTGGATCTCGGCGACGAACTCGGTGAAGAAGATCCAGTTCACCAGCTCGTACTTGTCGCGGAAGTGGTAGTAAAAGCTCTTGCGGTTCATCTCGCACGTCTCGCAGATGTCGCCGATGCTGATTTTGGAAAAGGGCTTTTGCGCCGCCAGCTCCCGCAGCGCAGACGCCAGCGCCCGCTTGGTGATGTTGGAGTCCGCCACGCGGCCGCCCCCTTTCCCGCAAATGACTTTGATGTTGCTTATTGTACCATATCCGCGCCGATATCTCAACGCGCGGCGGCGGCAAAAACGGTTTTTGGACAAATTCAGCATTTTGTCCAAAAAAGCGACACATTGCCCCGCGCGGGAAAAAGTGTAACAAAGCAGCGTTTTGTCCAGTGCGCGCAGCTGCGCGCGCTGTTACAATAGAAAAAGCGCCGCGGCGCCGCTTTATATGCGGCCGCCGGCGCAAAACGCAAACACGACCGACAGGCGGGGCTGCGGCCCCGCGCAACTCAGGGAGGGAATTTTTTATGGCATCGCCAGACAGCCGCAGCCAGAGCGGCTATTACACGATGGACGCCCAGGCGGCGGTGGCGGCGCTCGCGTCTGACGCGGGCCGCGGCCTCTCCGCCGAGCAGGCGGCCCAGCGGCTGGAGCAGTACGGCCCCAACCGCCTGCGCGAGAAGAAGAAAAAGACGAATTTGCAGCGCTTCTTCGACCAGTTCAAGGACGCGATGATCGTGATCCTGCTGATCGCGGCGGCCATCTCGTTCGTGATCGCCTGCACCGGGCACGACCCGATGGAGTTCTTTGAGCCGCTTCTGATCTTGCTGATCGTCGTTTTGAACGCGATCATGGGCATGATCCAGGAGAGCAAGGCCGAGAAGGCGCTGGACGCGCTGAAGAACATGAGCGCGCCGCACGCGCGCGTCATCCGCGGCGGTGCGGAGAGCGTCATCGACGCCGCGCAGCTTGTACCCGGCGACATCATCCGCCTGGAGGCTGGCGACTTTATCCCCGCCGACGCGCGCCTGCTCGCCAGCAGCAGCCTCAAGAGCGAGGAGTCGGCCCTGACGGGCGAATCGGTGCCGTCTGAGAAGGACGCCGCCGTCACCGTGGACGAAAAGGCCGCGCTGGGCGACCGCACGAACATGGTGTTCTCGGGCTGCAGCGTCACCTACGGCACCGCTACGGCGCTTGTGACGGCCACGGGCATGGACACCGAGATGGGCCGCATCGCGAACCTCCTCGAGGGCGCCGACGACGGCCAGACCCCGCTGCAGAAAAAGCTGGCGCAGCTGGGCAAATATCTGGGCTTCCTGGCGCTGGCGGCCTGCGCGATCATCTTCGTGGTGGGCCTGCTCAACGGCATCCCCGTGCTGGACATCTTCATGACGGCCGTCTCGCTGGCCGTGTCCGCCATCCCCGAGGGCCTGCCCGCCATCGTCACCATCGTTCTGTCCATCGGCGTGCAGCGCATGGTGAAGAAAAACGCGCTGATCCGCCGCCTGCCGGCCGTGGAGACGCTGGGCGGCGCGTCCGTGATCTGCTCGGACAAGACCGGCACCCTCACGCAGAATCGCATGACGCTGGTGAAGGCCTATGTGGACGGCGCCGCGGCGCCCGAGGACATCGGCGACGCGAACTCCGACAGCGTGAAAAAGCTGCTGGCCTACGGCTCGCTGTGCTGTGACGGCTCCATCAATGTGGACGGCGAAAATATCCAGCACATCGGCGACCCCACCGAGACCGCCATCCTTGTGGCGGCGTGGCGCAACGGCATGACGAAGGACGGCCTGAACGCAGAGAGCCCCCGCCTTGCCGAGATCCCGTTCGATTCGGACCGCAAGCTGATGACCAGCGTGAACACCGTCGGCGGCAAGACCGTGGTGATCGTGAAGGGCGCGTTCGACGTGATGGCCAAGCTGTGCGTCGCGGGCGATCTGGACGCCGCGCAGAAAGTGAACGAAGAGATGAGCAGCCAGGCGCTGCGCGTGCTGGCCGTGGGCTATAAGGAGATCGACGCCCTCGAGGGCCAGCCCACCGCCGAGGCGCTTGAGAACGGCCTGACGCTGATGGGCCTTGTGGGCATGATCGACCCGCCGCGCCCGGAGGCCAAGGTGGCCGTGGCCACCTGCCGCAAGGCCGGCATCCGCCCGGTGATGATCACGGGCGACCATGTGGTCACCGCCTCCGCCATCGCGCGCGAGCTGGGCATCCTGCAGCCGGACGGCAAGGCTGTCACCGGCGCGCAGCTGGACGCCATGAGCGACGACGAGCTGGACCGCGAGGTGGAGAACATCTCGGTGTACGCCCGCGTCTCGCCCGAGAACAAGATCCGCATCGTCAAGGCCTGGCAGCGCAAGGACCAGGTGGTGGCTATGAC
>DXGT01000057.1 GCA_019113785.1 Candidatus Ruthenibacterium merdigallinarum
TGGTGCCGGTGGTGGGACTTGAACCCACACGGTGTTGCCACCAACGGATTTTGAGTCCGCATCGTCTGCCATTCCGACACACCGGCCTATTGCGAAACGGCTCCTATATTATACCGGTTATACGGCGCAAAATCAAGTGTTTTCTTTTCCGGCGCGCTAAAAGCGCAGGCGGCGCTTGAACTCGTTTTTGATGCTGCGGTCGCCGAACACGGCCATCACCAGCAGGCTGACGGCCGCGAGGCACGCGGGGACGAGCGCCATGACGAAATTGCCGGCCGCGCCCGCGGCGTACAGCGCCAGCGGCACAAAGCCCAACGCGGCCAGCGCCGCCTGGTACAGCACATAGCGCGCCCAGTTTGTGCGGTTGCACAAAATGATGACCAGCACGCCCGCGATGCCCGCGCAGCATGTGGCCGGCAGCGCGTACGTCACCGACCAGCCCTGCCAGCCGATCTCGGCGTCGAGCGCCGTTTGCAGCAGCGCGATGCACACCACCTGCATCAGCAGTTTCCCGCCCGCGTTGCCGCCTTTGCGGAACAGGTGCGGCACGGCCAGCCACAGATAGCCGATGCCCGTGGCCACGAACAGCCACCACCAAAACGACGGCGTGGTGAGCAGGTTCACCAGCGCGCACACCATGCACGCCAGCAGCGAGAAAAACAGCAGCACCCGGCGCGCCATGCGCCACGGCACGCGCCGCTGCACAAACGGCGGGTACGCCGCGCGCACATTTTCGCCCGCGCCCTCGAGCGGCGCGGCGCACAGCGGGCACTGGGCGCCCGGCGACAGCACGTCCACGCCGCACGCTTTGCAATGCTTCACAGCTCTTCACCTGCACTTTCCACAGTCACCGGCACGCCCGCGCGCACAAGGCGGCGCGCCATATTGCGCGCGACGGCCTGCCCCTCCAGCTGGCTTGTCACGGTGACGGCCGCCGTATCCCCGCAGGTGACGGCCGCGCACTTCACCGGCTCGCCCTTTGTCTCGGACAGCAAAAAACGCATGCTTTGGATAAACGGCGCGAACTCGGGCTCCACCGACACGCGCCCGAGGTTTGACACCGTCAGCGTGGCGCCGGCGCTGGAGCCCTCGTAAATCAGGCGCAGCACGCCGTTTTTCAGCGGCAGCGGCACAAGGCGCGCCGCAAAGTTCAGCTCGCCGCGCGCGGTGTAAGCCAGTTTCTGCGCCAGCGCCTCGCGCGTGGTTTTTTCCGCCAGCTGTGCGCGCACCGAGGCCAGCACCTCGCCGAACGGGCGCTGTGTTTCGCCGAAATGCTCGCGCACCGTGACGCCCGCAAAGAAATTGGCCGAGGTATCGCACCCGAACACATGCCGCAGATCCACGGGGACGAACGCGGCGACGGGGCGCTTTGCCCCGCGCGCGGGCAGGTACTCCTCGCGCACGGCCATGAGCGACGCCGCCGTGAGCATCTCGCCCACGCTCACGCCCTGCGCGCGGCAAACTTCACGCAGGCGCTGCGCGGGCATCAGCAGCGTGCACACGCCCATGTCGAACGGCATGCGCCGCTCGCCGTGCAACCGGAACGCCCGCGGCTCGCGGTAGGTCTTTTTCGTTTTCTGCGGCAGGTAACTGCGCAGATAGCCGTCCTGCACGTTCAGCGCCTGCTCGGCCCCGTAGCGCGCGGCCAGCGCCCCGGCCGGCAGCTCGGCGGCGTAGCGCAGCTGGCAGTAGCGGTAGCACAGCGCCTGCAAAAAACGCAGCGCGCCCGTGCCGTCCGTCAGCGCGTGGTAGGTTTCCAGCGAGATGCGCGCGCCGAAGTACAACACGCGGAACAGATAGCGGTTCGTCTCGAGCGGGTCGATGGCGCGGCACGGGGCCTCCTGCTCGCGCACGGCGGCGGCCGGCGCGTCGTTCTGCTCCAGATAGTTCCAGAACAGGCCGTGGCGCAGCCGCATGCCGAACACCGCGCTGGCGGGCAGCACGTCCGCCAGCGCCTCGTTGAGCAGCACGCCGTCGACCTCGTCGCGCAGCACGGCCGAAAGGCGGAACACATTGCTGGCCTGCCGCCCCGGGATGACCGGGAACAGATTCGCCGTGTTGTCCAGCTTGCGCCAGCGCGTCTGCTTTTGCGCCATGCGGCCCGCCTCCCCTCTTTTTCTCTTCCGTATTTTGGTATTATAGCACAGGCACAGCGCGCGGCACAAGGGGCGGCGGCGCAAAGGCGGGCGGCGCTGTACGGCGAATGGCAACCCGGCGCGCAAAAGCGCCCTGCCTTGTGCGGCGGCGCGCGAAAACGGCCCGGACGTGCGTCCGGGCCGCTTGAGGCGCTATGCGGGATGATTTTCAGAAGACGCAGTGGCTCAGCAGGATGTCGATGACGCCGTCCTCGAACTGAACCTCATACTTCTGATTGCTGACGGAGTTGATGCGGAAGCCGAGGACCGCGTTCTCCGCGACGGGCACGGCGATCACATAGTCCCGGCTGATGCTGCTGTCGATAGACTCCCGCCTGCTGACAAGGACCTGCGTGCCGTTCAAGTCCCGCGTTTCGACCGTCGCATCGGCATTCTCACTTCCGAACGTGATGGACTTGTAGAAATCGATGTACTCCTCGGCCGTCCCCTTAAACGCCTCCACGATCGTTCTTCCGGAAACGCCGTTCATGATGTCGTGCGTCATCATGGCCGTCTGGCCGTCGTCCATGTATTTCAGCTCGTCATAGATGGGCGTCTCGGTGGGCAGGGTGAATTCCGCGACGGTCTCGTCGCCCGCAAGGATGCTGACGCTGTTTTCCCCGCTGGTCATCGTCACCGGCGCGGCCTCCTCTGCGGGCTCTTCCTCCATGGACTCCACCGCCGATTCCTCCGCAGGCTCTTCCTCCGGCGCGCTGACGCTTTCGGACGGCGCAGCGGCGCTTTCCGGCTGCGCAGACGAGGATGCCGGGGCCGACGAGGACGCCGCCCCCTGACAGGCCGCAAGGGCCAGGGCCATCACCAGTGCAAGTGCGATCGACATGATCCGTTTCATACTCTGATTCCTCCATTCAAAAATGTGTGCTTTTCTGTAAACGGTGCAGCAGAATAAAAGCAACTTTATTATAGCACAGCCAGGCGGGATTTTCCATGCCTTTGGGCGGGAAAATCACACAAACGCGGCAAAAAATGCGGGCCGGCCGCCGGTGCAGAAAAGCACACATTTCTGTAAGTGAACACTTAGTGAACCGGAGCCGCAGGCGAACGGTGAACTTAGTGCGAACTTATGCCCCGACACTTAGCGAATCGGAGCCGATAGGCGAACGATGAGCTTAGTGGAGGGGTATTGTGAACACTTAGTGAATGCGAGCGACAGCGAAGCATGAACTTAGTGCGAACTTATGCCCCGACACTTAGCGAATCGGAGCCGACAGGCGAACGATGAGCTTAGTGGAGGGGTATCGCTTGGTTACAGCATCTTTCCTTTTTCGTGCTTTTCGTAAATCTCCGCCCGGTAGCGGAAGGTGGCGAGGGGCATCCCGCACTCCTTGGCCGCTGCGGCGCCTGTGATTTCCCCGCCTTTCCACCGCCGGTAAACGCTGTGGAAATTTTCCGGCAGCGGCCTGGGCGGCCGGCCAAACCGGACGCCCCTTGCCTTTGCGGCTGCGATGCCCTCGGCCTGGCGCTGGCGGATGTTGGCGCGCTCATTTTCCGCCACAAAGGACAGCACCTGCAACACAATGTCAGCGAGGAATGTCCCCATCAGGTCCTTCCCTCTGCGGGTATCCAGCAGCGGCATATCCGTCACCACAATATCGACGCCCTTCTCCTTCGTCAATATCCGCCATTGCTCCAGAATTTCCGCATAGTTGCGCCCCAGACGGTCGATGCTCTTGATGCAGAGCAGATCGTCTTTTTTTAATTTGCGCAGCAGGCGTTTGTACTGCGGGCGGTCGAAATCCCTGCCGGATTGCCTGTCCGCATAAATATTGCTCACCGGAATGGACTGTTCCCGCAAAGCGATCCGCTGCCTGTCCTCCCTCTGATCTTTGCTGCTGACGCGGATGTACCCGTAAGTCGTTCCTGCGATCCATCTCACCTCCCGGCGTTTCTTCCAGACAATACCGCATCCCCTATGCTTCCGGCGCGCAAAAAGCGGCCCCGCGCATCTCTGCGCGGGGCCGCTTTGCGATTTGCGTTTTGCGTTTCAGTTCAGGATGACGGCCTCGGTCTCGGGGTCGAACAGGTGCAGCTTCTTGGTGTTGAGCGCAACCTTGACGTCCATGCCGTTCTTCGCGGTGCTGGTGGGGTTGACGCGCGCGGTCATCTTGTAGCCCTTGTAGGTGAGGTACAGATAGATCTCGCTGCCCATCAGCTCGGACACTTCGACGTTCGCGACGATCTGCGCGTCCTTATGACGGTCGAGGAACTCCTCGTCGTCCTTGATGTCCTCGGGGCGGATGCCGGCCTTGATGGCCTTGCCCACATAGGCGTCGAGCGCCGGGGTGACCTTCGCCGGGTCGATCAGCAGCTTGTCGCCGCCGAGATCGACGTAGTACTTGTCGCCCTCTTTGACGAGCGTGGCGTCGAGGAAGTTCATCTGCGGGCTGCCAATGAAGCCGGCGACGAACATGTTGCACGGATAATCGTACAGGTTCTGCGGGGTGTCGACCTGCTGGATGAGGCCGTCCTTCATGACGACGATGCGGTCGCCCATCGTCATGGCCTCGGTCTGGTCATGCGTGACGTAGATGAAGGTGGTGCCCAGTTTCTGGTGCAGCTTGATGATCTCGGTGCGCATCGCGGTACGCAGCTTGGCGTCCAGGTTGGACAGAGGCTCGTCGAGCAGGAACACGGCCGGGTTGCGGACCATGGCGCGGCCCAAAGCGACGCGCTGGCGCTGGCCGCCGGACAGAGCCTTGGGCTTGCGGTCGAGCAGGTGCTCGATGTCGAGGATGCGCGCAGCCTCGCGCACACGCTTGTCGATCTCGTCCTTCGGGGTCTTGCGCAGCTCCAGACCGAACGCCATGTTCTTGTACACGGTCATGTGCGGATACAGAGCGTAGTTCTGGAACACCATCGCGATGTCGCGGTCCTTCGGGGGGACGTCGTTCACAAGGCGGTCGCCGATGTACAGCTCGCCCTTGCTGATCTCCTCGAGGCCGGCGATCATGCGCAGCGTCGTGGACTTGCCGCAGCCGGACGGGCCGACGAGGATGATGAACTCTTTGTCGGCGATCTCCAGGTTGAAGTCGGACACGGCCGTGACGTTGCCCGGGTAGATCTTGTAGATGTTGCGCAGGCTGATACTTGCCATGGGAAATTCCTCCATTTGCATTTTATTGACGCCCTTGACGGGCGTTTTTCTCTTTAATATAATAATATCAGGCCGTTTTGTGAAAAGAAATGGTAATTTATTGATGTTGTGGTGATTTTTCTTGCTATTCTGTGCTTCGGCGCTGTGCGCGCCGTGTTTTGTGCGGGAGATAACGGAGGGCGGCGGCGTTCTGCCCGACGCGGCGCTGTGCGTGGTGCTGGCCTCGAGCGGGCGCTGCACGCTGGCGCCGCCGGACGGCGACGGCGACGGGGTGCTGACGCTGGCGGCGGGCGATCTGGCGCTGGTGGGCGCGGGCACGGCCGTGACGCCCGGCGCGGACAGCCACATCCTGTGCGCGGGCCTTGGCGGCGAGGCGGCGCAGAAGGCGGCGGCGGGCGTGCCGCGCGCGCTGCGCTTTGACGGGCGCGCGTGCCCGGGCGCGGCCGCGGCGCTGGCGGCGCTGGCGGCGGCCGAGGACGCCGGCGCGGACGAGGAGCAGCTGGCGGTGTGCGCCTTTGCGCTGCTGGCGGCCGTGGCGCGGGCGGACGAGGCCCCGCGCGAAAGCGGGATGCCGGCGCTGGTGCGCCGGGCCGTGGCGGCCATCGAGCAGAACTTCGCGGGGCTATACGGCGTGGAGGAGCTGAGCGAGCAGCTGGGCGTGAGCAAGAGCCATCTGGTGCGCGCGTTCCGCGCGGCGACGGGCACGACGCCCGGGCAGTATCTGACCGCGGTGCGCATCGAGGCGGCCAAGGCGCTGCTGAGCCTGCGGGACGACTCGCTGGAGCTGGTGGCCTCGATGTGCGGCTTTTCGGGCGCGAATTATTTCTGCAAGGCGTTCAAAAAGCACACGGGGATGACGCCGGCCGCCTGGCGCGCCGCGCACGCGGGCGCGGCGGTTCCCTCTCCGCTGTTGCAGCGCCTCGAGCGCAATATGTACGTGTGATTCCCCTATTCCCTATTCCCTATTCCCTTTTCCCTTTTCCCTCCATGGCCCAGCCGCCGCAACCACCAAGGCCCGGTGAAAAATGGGACCAGGTACGGCCGGGGATAAACCCCGCCCCTGCGAGGAAACAGAAGGCGGGGCTGTAGGGGCGGCCTGTATGGCCGCCCGTGCCGCACTCCCGTGTCGGATGCACCATCGCCGACCGCACACATCGTAGGGGCGCGTCCGGAACCGGGTGCGATATACACAGGGCCGGTGGCCGATACGCCCGGTTCCGGGCGGATATATAATCCGCCCCTACGGCGTGGATGGAGGTGTGTGCGGTCGGCG
>DXGT01000058.1 GCA_019113785.1 Candidatus Ruthenibacterium merdigallinarum
AACTGCCCACCACGCTGTGTGAGATGTTCCTCAAAGAGGTGTTCAAGCAGGGCAGCATCGAGAGCCTCGACGCCGAGACGCTGTTCACCATCCAGCGCTTCTTCGAGAACAACCTCAACGTCTCGGAGACCAGCCGCGGCCTGTTCGTGCACCGCAACACGCTGGTGTACCGCCTGGAGAAGATCAAGAAGCTGACGGGCCTCGATCTGCGCGAATTTGACGACGCCATCGTGTTCAAAGTGGCGTTGATGGTGAAGAAATACCTGTCGGCGAACCCCGCGAAATACTAAACGAACAAACGAAGAAATGAGCCGCTGCGCACAAGGCATCTTTGCACAGCGGCGCATTTTATGAAAGCCGGCGCTGTGCCGGCCCGGCCGTAAGGAGACCGAGTATGATTCGATTTGAAGGCGTGACAAAAGTGTACGAGGGCGCGGGCAAGACCAAGGACATCGTGGCCCTGCGCGACGTGAACCTGCACATCCGCAAGGGCGAGTTCGTGTTCGTACTGGGCCATTCCGGCGCGGGCAAGTCCACGTTCTTAAAGCTCATCCTGCGCGAGGAGAAGGCCACTGAGGGAAAAGTGGTCGTCAACGGTGTGGACCTGAGCGCTATCCGCCAGCGGGACATTCCGTATTTCCGCCGCCGACTGGGCGTCGTGTTTCAGGATTTCCGCCTCATCCCTACCATGACGGCCTACGAGAACGTGGCCTTCGCCATGCGTGTGACCAATATCCCCGAGCGGCAGATCAAGCGCCGCGTACCCTATGTGCTGAACCTTGTGGGCCTGGGCGACAAGGCGCACAGCCTGCCGCAGGAGCTGTCCGGCGGCGAGCAGCAGCGCATTGCGCTGGCGCGCGCGCTGGTGCACTCGCCGCCCATCATCATCGCGGACGAGCCCACCGGCAACATCGACCCGGAGTTGTCCGTCGAGATCATGGAGCTCTTGCAGGCCATCAACACCGTGGGCACGACGGTCGTCGTCGTCACGCACGAGCGCGACCTCGCCATGCGCTTCCATAAGCGCATCATCACCATCGACCACGGCGAAGTGGTGGGCGATAACCCCGCCCTTGCGCGCCGCCGCGCGCAGCGCCCGGCCGCACAGCCCGCCGCCGCGCAGACCGCGCCAAGGCCCGCTGCGAAGCCCGCCGCACAGTCGGTGCAGAGAACCGCCGCACAGCCGGCGCCTGCGCCTAAAGCCGCGCCGCGCGCCGCTGCGCCCGCGCAAAAGGCCGCGCCGCGCGCGCAGGCCGAGGCCATCGCGGACGACGTGCTCGCCCGCGCGAAGGCCGCAGCCGGTGAGAAAGGGGGCGCGCGCCGATGAAATGGTCCAGTTTCCGCTACCTTGTGCGCCAGGGCTGGCACAGCATGGTGGCCAACCGCCTGATGACGCTCGCCTCCATGGGCGTTTTGACGGCGTGCCTGTTCATCACGGGCGTCGCGGTGCTGCTCAGCCTCAACGTCAACCGTTTTGTCGATTACCTGGGCACCCAGAACGAGATCGAGTGCTTTATTTCCGACACCTATCCCGACAGCCAGATCTCCGAGCTGCAAAGCCGTCTGGCCGCGCTTGACAACGTGGCCACGTGCGAATACGTCTCGAAGGCGCAGGCCGTGCAGGAGATGCAGGAGGACATGGGCGAGGACGCCAACCTGCTGGACGCCTACGCAGGCGAGGGCAACACCGAGAACCCGCTGCCCGCGTCGTTCCGCATCTCCATCACGGACGTCTCGCTGCTGGATACGACGGTGGCCCAGATCCAGCAGACCGGCGCCGACGCGTTCTACCGCATCGAGTCGCCGGGCGAATTCTCCGACATGTTCGTCAGCCTGCGGCGCACGGTGAACATCGTGGGCTGGGGCCTTGTGGCCGTGCTGGGCACGGTGAGCATCGTCGTCATCAGCAACACCATCAAGCTGACGGTGTTCGCCCGCCGCAAGGAGATCAACATCATGAAATTCGTGGGCGCGACCAACGCGTTCATCCGCTTGCCGTTCTTTGTGGAGGGCATGACGGTGGGCGCGCTGGCGGGGCTGCTGGCCACGTTCGTCGTGGGCGGCGGCTACTATGCGCTGCTGGCGAATTTACAGGGGGCCACCAGTGTGCTGGGCAGCGCGCTGGTCGACTGCATGGTCCCGTTCTTTACGGCCATCTGGCCGATGCTGGGGGGCTTTGTGCTGTTCGGCATGTTCATCGGCAGCACGGGCTGCGCCTCCAGCATCCGCAAGCACCTGAAGGTATAAAGGAGCGGTTATGAAGAAAAAAACGTGGATCGTCCGCGCGGTGAGCGCGCTGCTGGCGCTGCTTCTGCTCGCGACGCTGGCCATGCCGCTGGGCGGCCTTGCGGCCTACGCCGAGGAGGAGACCCCCGCGGAAAAGCTCGAGCGCATCCAGGGCGAGATCGACGCCATCGAGGCCGAGATCAGCCAGCTGGAGAACGACGCGGCCGACGCCGAAGAGCTGGCGCAGTATTACACGCAGAAAGAGGCCGCCGTGCGTGCGCAGATCGAGGCCCTCAAGGAGGACATCGCGCAGCGCCGCGAGGATCTGGATGCAAAGCAGAAGCAGCTGGCGCAGCAGGTGCTGGCCGTGCAGGAGGCGCAGGATCTGCTGGGTGAGCGGTTGCGCGCCATGTATGAGATGAAGCGCTCGAACCCGCTGAGCATCCTGTTCGGGCTGGACAGCGTGTCCGCGATGCTGCGATTTTCCGAGAACCTGCGCACCATCACCGTCAGCAACGACGAGGTGGTGAACAACCTCAAGGCCGAAAAGGCCCGGTTCGAGCAGGAGGCCGCCGTCATCCAGAGCGACCTCGACGCGCTGAACGAACAGGAGGCGCAGCTCGAGGTGAGCCAGCAGGAGCTGGCGGAATCGATCCAGAAGGCGAACAACCGCATCAGCGAGATCGAGGCCCAGCAGCAGGCCGAGGAGGCCGCACTGGCCGATAAAAAGGAGCAGTATAAGGCCGCGCAGGCCGAGTGGGTGGCCTGGGCCGCCAGCAATACCAGCGACGACTACATCGCCGACGGCAACGGCCAGTTCGTCTGGCCGATCCCCGGCTACTACGGCATCTCGTCCGACTACGGCGTCGGCCGCTGGATCTTCGGCGAGTACGATGTGCATCGCGGCCTCGATATCCCGGCCCCGGCGGGCACGCCCATCTATGCGGCGGCCGGCGGCGTCGTGTCCATCAAGGCGCACTGGAGCTACGGCACCTGCGTCAAGATCAGCCACTCGTCGTCGATGGTCACCATCTACGGCCACATGTCGGCGCGTGCGGAGGGCATCGGCGAGGGCACCATCGTCGCGCAGAACCAGCTGATCGGCTATGTGGGCAGCACGGGCAACTCCTCGGGCAACCACCTGCACTTCGAGCTGGACATCAACGGCCAGCCCGCCAGCGCGCGCCCGTACCTCGACCCGAATATCGTCAACGCGCTGTACTGGACGTAAAGCGCCGCGCTTTGCCGCGCGAAAAGCTGACAGAAAGAGGAGTAACCGCATGAATAAAAAGATCACGGTCAACCTGGCGGTGGCCATCGCCATCATCGCGATGACCGTCACCTTCAGCGTGACGATGCTTTTGTCGATGCGTATGTTCGATTCCACCAGCGCCAACGTGCGCGAGAAGGAGACGATGTACAATAAGATCGCCGAGATCGACCGCACCGTGCGCGCTGACTATTACGGCGAGATCAACGAGGAGACGCTGCGCGACCTGCTGGCCGCCGGCTACATGACCGGCACGGGCGACCGCTACGCCGCCTACTACAGCGTCAGCCAGTACAACGACTGGCGCGAGGTGCAAACCGGGCAGGTCGTGGGAATCGGCGTGGACGTGGCCAAGGACGCAAGCGGCTATGCGCGCGTCATCCGCGTGTACCCCGGCAGCCCCGCGGCCGACATCGGCCTGACGACGCAGACGTATATCACGCGCATCGGCGAAAATGATGTGCGCAGCCTGTCTCTCAGTCAGATCAACACCCAGCTGCGCGGCGAGAGCGGCACCAGCGTCACCATCACCGCGCTGGACCGCAACACTGCTGAGGAGCAGACGGCCGAGCTGCAGCGCCGCCAGTACGACATGCCCACGGTGTACTACTCGGTGCCCGAGGGCGAGGACATCGGCTATGTACAGATCACGACCTTCAACGACCAGACGGCCGACGAGCTGAGCGCAGCCGCCGAGGCCCTCAAGGGCGGCGAGACGCCCGTGCGCGCGCTGGTGATCGACGTGCGCAACAATGATGGCGGCTCGCTGGACAGCGCTCTGGACGCCATCGACGTGTTGTGCCCGGTAGGGCCTATCGCCAGCCGTCTGGAAAAGGATGGCAGCACCCGCCTGCTGGACACCTCCGACAACCAGGAAATCGGCCTGCCCGTGGCCGTGCTGGTGAACGCGAACACCACGGCGGGCGCCGAGCTGTTTGCCACCAGTGTGCGTGATTTCGGCATCGGGCGCATCGTGGGCGTCACCACCGCGGGCAAGGGTTCCATTCAGTGTGACCCGGTGCCCCTCAGCGACGGCTCGGCCATCGTGTACACCGTCGGTATGCTGTTGACGAAAAATGGCGAGAGCTTTGACGGCACGGGCGTCATCCCGGATGTGGAGGTGCTTTTGACGGCGGACCAGGAGGCTGCGTTCTACGACTTCACCGTCGAGACAGACCCGCAGATCGTCAAGGCGTTCGAGACGGCGGCTTCGCTGCTGAACGCGGGCCAGAGCACTGAGAGCGAGACGGCCGAAAGCGCGAGCGGGAGTACGTCCGGCAGCGCGCCGGCCGAGAGCGTGAGCGCGCCGGCCGAGAGCGTGAGCGCGCCGGCCGAGAGCACGAGCGCGCCGGCCGAGAGCACGAGCGAAAGCGCGCCCGCTTCGTCGGACAGCGCCTCGGCCGCCGAATGACGGGTCACAGACAAAATGGAGCAAAGCGGGACGCGGCGCTGCGGCGCGCGTCCCGTTTTTCGGCAAAGGGGGAGGCGAACAGATGGAGCTGACGAATATTGCCGTCGTGCGCGAGGTGTGCGCGCGCCACGGCTTTTCGCTGTCAAAGGGCTTTGGGCAGAACTTCATCGTCAACCCGGGAGTGTGTCCCAAAATGGTGCAGGCGGCGGGCATTGACGGGAGCTTCGGCGTGCTGGAGGTCGGACCGGGCATCGGCGTGCTGACAAAGGAGCTGTGCCTGCGCGCGGCCAAGGTGGTATCCGTCGAGGTGGACGAGCGCCTTGCGCCCATCCTGGGCGAGACGATGGCGGCCTTTTCCAATTTCCGCCTTGTGATGGGCGACGTGCTGAAAACCGACCTCGCGGCGTTGATCGCGCGCGAATTTGCCGGCCTGCGTGTGGCGGTGTGTGCCAATTTGCCGTACTACATCACCAGCCCCATCGTGATGAAGCTGCTGGAGGAGCGTTTACCGCTTGCGCATATCACCGTGATGGTGCAGAAGGAGGCTGCGCAGCGCCTGTGCGCGCAGCCGGGCACGCGTGCCGCGGGCGCGGTGAGCTACGCCGTGCACTACTACGCGCAGCCGCAGGTGCTGTTCACCGTACAGCCGGGCAGTTTTTACCCGCCGCCGAAAGTGACCAGCGCCGTGATCCAGCTGCGCCTGCACACGCAGCCGCCCGTAGCTCCGCACAGCGAAGCGGACATGTTCCGCACGGTGCGCGCGGCATTCAGCCAGCGGCGAAAAACGGCGGCAAACGCCGTCAGCGCGGGGCTGGGGCTGGATAAGGCGCGCGTGGCGGCCGCGATGGAATCGGCCGGCCTTGCGCCCACGGCGCGGCCCGAACAGCTGACGCTCGCGGATTACGCGGCGCTGTCGGACGCGCTGTTCGCGCGCGGCTGAGGCGAAATTGTGCCGCGCAGGCATTTTTTTCAGAGGCAAAAGGCCCGCATAAGGCGGGCCCTTTGTATTTTTGCGCGCAATGTGGTACACTGTGACGGGAGAAAAGGAGGGCGAGGGCGATGGAGCGAGCGGCCGGCGAGGTGCGGCTGTACGCCGTGCGGTGCGAGGGCGGCGCGCGCCTTGTGCGCTGCTGCGCGCCGGGCGGCGACGTGTTCGTGCCCGATGCGCTCGGCGGGCTGCCCGTCGTCGAGGTGGGGCCCTATGCGTTCAGTGCCCGCGCGCCCGAACTGCCGGCAGGTGCGTTCTGCACGCCTGCGCAGGGCGGGTGCGACGCGCACGACGCCGCGGCCATCCGCTCGGTGACGCTGCCGCAGAGCGTGCGCAGCATCGGCGACTACGCCTTTTACGGCTGCACGGGGCTTGTGCGCCTGAGCGTGGGCGGCGCGCTCGAGAGCGTGGGCAGCGACGCGTTCATGAACTGCTGGGCGCTGCGCCGCCTGTATGTGCGCGGCGAAGGGGGCCTGCGCGCGTGCGTGCAGCAGGTGCTGCGCGAGTATGCGGGCGAACTGACGGTGGATCTCGAGACCCCGCGCGCGCAGCTGCTGTTCCCGGCCTTCAGCGAGGAGTATGAGGAACTGGCCGCCCCGCACATCTTTCACTACAACATCGACGGCGCGGGCTACGCCTGCCGCCAGTGCTTCGAGGGCCGGCAGCTGCGCTTCGGCCTGTACGACGCGGCGCAGCGCCGCCTGCTGGCCGCGCACGAGTTCGAGGCCGCGGCGCGCGCGGCGCTGGGCCGTCTGCGCTGGCCCGCCGGCCTCACGCCCACCGCGCGCGAAGCGTACCGCCAAACGCTGGCCGCGCACGGCGAAGAGGCGCTGCGCTGGCTCTTGCGCGAGCGGGACGCGCAGGGCCTTGCATTCTTGCTGGGGCTGGGGCTTTTGCCGCGCGCAGCGCTCGCCGCCGGGTGCGCCGCGGCGCGAAAGGCGGGCGACACCGAGGCCCTGGGCCTGTTGTTGGAGAGCGAGCACCGCCATTTTGGCGCGCCCGCGGGCGCCTCGGCCGATTTTTCGCTTTGAAGGGCCGCCGGGCGCGGGAAAAAAGGGAAAGGGGGAACGCGGGATGGCGAAGGATGCCGCCTCCTGGGACGAGCTGGGCGAGAAGATCCTCGCCGCGGCGCGCAATGAGCTGTATCTGAATCTGCCGTTTCTCGACGCCGCCCTGTGCGCGCTGACGCCCTCGCGCGAGGAGGCGACCGACTTTCTCGCCACCGACGCAAAGCGCCTGTTCTACAGCGGCAGCTATCTCGCCATGCGGTACGAGAAGGGGCGCTCGCTCGTGTGCCGGGCGTATCTGCACCTGCTTTTGCACTGTTTGCTGCGCCATCCGCAGCAATGCCGGGGGCGCGAGGACGCCCTGTGGGACCTCGCGTGCGACGTCGCCGTCGAATCGGTGCTTGACTCGCTCGACTACCCCTGCCTGCGCGCGCGGGTGGACAGCCCGCGCCGCCGCGCGTGGTACGCGCGCCTTGCGCGCGAGATGCGCGTGCCCACGGCGCAGGCCGTGTACCGCTATCTGCGGCGCGAGAGCCTGCCCGAGTACGAGCGCGCCACGCTCGCGCGCGAATTTTTTGAGGATGACCACGGCCCGTGGCGGCGCGCGCAGGACGGCGCGGGCGGCGAGAGCTGGCAGCGCATCGCCGAGCGCACGCAGACCGGCATGGAGACGGTGCTGCACGGCACGGGGCGCGGCGGCGAGGCCGTGCTGGAGCAGCTGCGCGTGGAAAACCGCCCGCGCACCGACTACCGCGCCTTTCTGCGGCGCTTTGCGGCGCTGGGCGAGGAGATGCGCGTCGACGCCGACGCGTTCGACTACGGCTACTACGCCTACGGCCTGCGCCGCTACGGCAACATGCCGCTCATCGAGCCGCTCGAGACGAAGGAGACGTTCCGCATCGAGGATTTCGTCATCGCCATCGACACGTCGATGTCCACCTCGGGCGCGCTGGTGCGCAGCTTTCTCAGCTATACGTATTCCATTTTGAAAAGCACCGAGAGCTTTTCGCGCCGCGTGCACCTGCGCATTTTGCAGTGCGACGACAGGCTGCGCGCCGACAGGCGCATCACAAGCGCCGAGGAGCTGGCGGACTATATGGCGCATTTCGAGCTGATCGGGCAGGGGGCCACGGATTTCCGCCCCGTGTTCGAGCATGTGGACGCGCTGGTGCGCGCGGGGCAGTTCCGGCATTTGCGCGGGCTTTTGTACTTCACGGACGGCCTGGGCGCGTACCCCGCGCGCCGGCCCGCGTACGACGCGGCGTTCGTGATGCTGGCGGGGCAGGCCGCGCCCGAGCGCGTGCCGCCGTGGGGCATCCGCATATTTCTCGACGAGGACGAATTGACACAGGGAGGCAGGCCATGAACATCAAACAGGCCAAGGAGGAGATCGCGCGCACCGTGCGCGCGTATCTGGCAAAGGACGAATTCGGCGACTACCGCATCCCCTGCGTGCGCCAGCGGCCCGTGCTGCTGATGGGCCCGCCGGGCATCGGCAAAACGCAGATCATGGAGCAGATCGCCGACGAGCTGCACATCGGGCTGGTAGCGTACACCATTACGCACCACACGCGCCAGAGCGCGCTGGGCCTGCCGTTCATCGAGCACAGCACGTTCGGCGGCCGGCAGTACGCCGTCACGGAGTACACGATGAGCGAGATCCTCGCCTCCGTCTACCGGCAGATGGAGCGCACGGGCGTGCGCGAGGGCATTTTGTTCCTCGACGAGATCAACTGCATCTCCGAGACGCTCGCGCCCATGATGCTGCAATTTTTGCAGTGCAAGACCTTCGGCAACCAGCGCCTGCCGGACGGCTGGATCATCGCGGCCGCGGGCAACCCGCCGGAGTACAACAAATCCGTGCGCGAGTTCGACGTCGTCACGCTCGACCGCGTCAAGCGCATCGACGTCGAGCAGAATTACGAGGTCTGGCGCGAATACGCGCTGCGCCGCGGCGTGCACGGGGCCATCCTCGCGTACCTCGACATCAAAAAGGACGATTTCTACCGCATCGAGGCCGCGGCCGAGGGCGTGCAGTTCGTCACGGCGCGCGGCTGGGAGGACCTGTCCGAGATGCTGTACGCGTACGAGGCGCTGGGCATCGCGCCCGACGCCGCGCTGGTGGGCCAGTATGTGCAGCTGCCGCGCATTGCGAAGGACTTTGCGAATTATCTCGTCCTGTACGACAAATACCGCCGCGTCTGGCGCGTCGACGAGCTCCTCGCCGGCCGGTGGGACGCGCTGCGCGCGTCGGAGTTCGCCGCGGCGCCGTTCGACGAAAAGCTCAGCGTGCTGGGGCTTTTGCTGGCGCGCCTGGGCGAGAGCGCCCGCGCGGCGCGCCGGGCCGACGCGCTGGCCGTGGGGCTGCATGCGCGCCTTGCGCGCGTAAAGACGGCCGAAGACGGCGTGCAGGCGGCCCTGCGCCGCGAAGTGGACGACGTGAACGCCGCCGTCGCCGCGCGCACCGAGGCCGGCGCGGCCGACCGCGAGGCCATGCGCGCGCTGCGCGCCGAGGCCGCGGCGCTGGAGGGCTATCTCGCGCTGCTGGCCGAAGAGCGCCCGGCCGACGCGTTCGCCGCCGTGAAGGCGGCGTTCGGCGGCGTGGTGGACGCGCGCGCCGAGGCGGCGCAGCGCGCCGGCGGCGAGCTGGAGCACGCGTTCGCCTTTTTGGAGCAGGCCGTGGGCGAAGGGCAGGAGATGGTGATGTTCGCGGCGCAGCTCACGGCGGACGCGCATATCTCCTGGCTCATCGAGACGTTCGGGTGCGAGGCGTATTTCCGCCACAACAAGGCGCTTTTGTTCGACGACGCGCGCGCGTCGCTGCTGAACGCCATCGAGCAGCGACGCCGGGCGGACGCGCCCGCCGCGCCGCAGGGATGAGGCGCCGGTTCCGGCCCAAAGAAGGACAAAAAGCACACCCCGGCCGGGGTGTGCTCTTTTTTGCCTGTGTATAGTTTGACGATGCTCAGCCCTCGCCGCCCGCAAAGAAGGCGATGCCCGCCGCGCCGGGGCCGGCGTGCGTGCCGATCACCGGGCCGATGGGGCGCAGAAGGGGCTTTTGCATGTGCAGGTTCTGCGTGACGTAGCGCATGAACGGCTCGGCGGGCTGGCGCTTGCCGGTGTAGCCCACCAGCACGGGCCAGTTTTCGTCGATGCCGCCCTCGTGCGCGATCTGCTTGAAAATGGCGACGTACGCGCCCGGCAGGCCGCGGGCCTTGCCGGCGATGGCCACTTTGCCGTCCTTGACGCCGACGACGGGCTTGATGCCCAGCAGCCCGCCCGCGATGGCCGCGGCGGCGGGCAGGCGGCCGCCCTTGTGCAGGTATTTCAGCGTGTCCACAAACGCCAGCAGGCGCACGCGGCCGCGCGCCTGTTCCAGATCCTCCAGCAGCTCGGGCACGGTGAAGCCCTCGTTTGCGCGCTGCACGGCGCGGCGCACCAGCAGCTGCGCGGCCAGGCACGCGTTCAGGCTGTCGAACACGTGCACGCGGTCGTAGCCCACTTCCTCTTTGGCGATCTGCGCGCTCTGGTACGTGCCGGACAGCTGGCTCGACAGCGTGATGCACACCACGTCGTCGCCCGCGTCGCGCGCGGCCTCAAACTCGCGCATGAACTGCTCGGGGCTGGGCTGGCTGGTGGTGGGCAGCTTCGGCGCCTCGGCCAGCATGTCGTAAAACTGTTCGGCCGTCAAATCGACGCCGTCCTCGTAGTGCTCCTCGCCGAAATGCACCTGCAGGGGCACGGCGCGCACGCGCAGCGCCGCAAGGTCCTCGGGCAGAAAGTCGGCGGTGGAATCGGTGACGATGCGGATCATGCAAAACACTCCTTTTCTCTGCGCCGCACACGGCGGCGCGCTCAGGTGGAAAACCGGCGGAATGGGAAACTTCAAAAAATTGAACTTTTCCTATTATAGCAGAGAAACGGCGCTTGTCAAGCCGCGCGGGCGCAAAGAAGGGGCGCTTTGCGCCTGCGCGGCCGGCGAAAAAATGGCGCGCGCGGCTTGACAAATCAAAAAAAGCCGCTATAATATAAAAATGCAGCCGAATTTCGGCGCATGTGCGGCTTTAGCTCATCTGGTAGAGCGCCACCTTGCCAAGGTGGAGGTAGCGAGTTCGAGCCTCGTAAGCCGCTCCATTTGCAAAAGTTTCCGCGCTGCGGCGCGGAATGTACGATCCTGCGAAAGACGCTGACGAGAAGAGTAAGCGCGGCGCAGCCCTTCCAGAGAGCCCCGGATGGTGAAAAGGGGCAGGGCAAACCGGGCCGAACATGGTCTCTGAGTCCCGCAGGCGACACGGCGGCGGCGCACGAGCGACGCTGGCAAAATGCACTGGGCCATTTCCGGGGCAGCCGTTAGCCTGCGGCGGGCGCACCCGTTACAGTGCCGCGCTGTATCCGCATCATTCGCGGCCGCAGCGGCTGAGGCCTTTCCCGCAAGGGAAGGGTGAACCAAGGTGGTACCGCGGAGAGTTTTTCCGCCCTTGTCGTTTTTCGGCAGGGGCGGTTTTTTATTGGCAAAAAGGGGAGAGCATTTTGATCGAGATCAGGGAACTGACAAAGGTGTTCGGCGCCGGGGCCGCCTGCGTCACCGCGCTGGACCACGTGTCCCTCACGGTGCGCACGGGCGACATCTACGGCATCATCGGCATGTCGGGCGCGGGCAAATCGACGCTGCTGCGCTGCCTTTCCATGCTGGAGACGCCCACCTCCGGCCAGGTGCTGCTGGACGGGCAGGACCTGGCGGCCATGTCGGGCGAGCAGCTGCGCCGCGAGCGGCGCAAAATGGGCGTCGTGTTCCAGGGCTACAACCTGCTGATGCAGAAGACGGTGGCCGAGAACGTGGCCTTTCCGCTGAAACTGGACAAGGGCATGAAAAAGGGCGACGTGGACGCGCGCGTGCGCGAGCTGCTGGAGCTGGTGGGCCTTGCTGACCGCGCCGGGGCGTATCCGGCGCAGCTGTCCGGCGGGCAGAAGCAGCGCGTGGCCATTGCCCGCGCGCTGGCCACGAACCCGCAGACGCTCTTGTGCGACGAGCCGACCAGCGCGCTCGACCCGCTGACGACGAAGTCGATGCTGCGCCTTCTGCGCGAGATCAACGAAAAGCTCGGCGTCACCATCCTCATCATCACGCATGAGCTGACGGTGGTCTCCGCCATTTGCAGCCATGTGGCCGTCATCGGCGAGGGGCGCGTGGCCGAGCAGGGGGCCGTGGCCGACGTGTTCGGGCATCCTCAAAGCGCCGTGACGGCGCAGCTGCTGGAAAGGGGCGTGTGAAGCATGGCGCAGTTTTTTGAACAGTACGGAGCGCTCTTGGCCGAGGGCACGTGGGAGACGCTGTACATGGTGGCGATGACGACGCTGCTCTCCTATGTGCTGGGCCTGCCGATGGGCGTGGCGCTCACGGTGACAAAGCCCGGCGCCATCGCGGCCGCGCCGCGCTTCAACTGGGTGTTCGGCTGGGTGGTGAACATCCTGCGCAGCCTGCCGTTCCTCATTTTGATGCTGTTCCTCACGCCGTTCACGCGGGCGCTGGTGGGCTCGTCCATCGGCGAGACGGCCGCGCTGGTGCCGCTGGCGATCTCGGCCGCGCCGTTCGTGGCGCGCATGGTGGAGCAGAGCCTCGAGGAGGTGGACGGCGGCGTCATCGAGGCCGCCGTGTGCATGGGCGCCACGCGTTGGCAGGTCATCACGCGCGTGCTGCTGGTGGAGAGCGTGCCCAGTTTGCTGCGCGGGCTGTCCATCTGCATCATCACCATCCTCGGCTACACGGCCATCACGGGCAGCGTGGGCGCGGGCGGCCTTGGCAACATCGCCTACCGCTTCGGCTTCCAGCGCTACCAGAAGGAAGTGATGTACGTCGTCGTCGTGATGATCATTATTTTCGTGTGCGTCATCCAGACGGCGTTCGACATCGCCGCGCGCCGCGCCGACAAGCGCAGCCGCTGAGAACCGTATTTCGCCGCCCGCACGGGCGGGAAAGATAAAAGCGCCCCGCAAAACGCACGCGGGGCAAGGGGAAAAGGAGAGATCACTCGTGAAAAAAGTATTTGCAATCGCGCTCAGCGCCGCGCTGGCGCTGGGCCTCGCCGCCTGCGGCGGCGCTTCGTCCTCGTCTGCCGCTCCTTCGTCCGCGCCCGCCGCTTCGGCGTCCGGCTCGGAGGCGGCCGTCACGCTGACGGTGGGCGCTTCGCCCGCGCCGCACGCCGAGATCCTCGAGCAGGCGGCCACGCTGCTGGCCGAGCAGGGCATCGCGCTGGACATCGTGGAATTTGACGATTACGTCATGCCCAACACGGCGCTGGCCGAGGGCAGCCTCGACGCCAACTACTTCCAGCACCAGCCGTATCTGACGAATTTCAACGCCGAGCAGGGCACCGACCTCGTCTCGGCCGGCTCCATCCACTACGAGCCGCTGGGCGTGTACGCGGGCAAGTCGAGCGACCTTGCCAACGTGCCCGACGGCGCGCAGATCGGCATTCCCGCCGACGCGACGAACGGCGGCCGCGCGCTGCTGCTGTTGCAGGACAACGGCGTGCTGACGCTCAAGGACGGCATCGACCTCGACTACTTCCGCAACGCCGGCGACATTTTGTTCTCCGAGTATGACGGCATCGCCGAGAACCCGCACAACGTCGAGATCGTGGCCATGGAGGCGGCGAACCTGCCCGCCAGCCTGCCCGATCTGGACTTTGCGGTCATCAACGGCAACTACGCCATCCCCGCCGGCATCGCGGATAAGCTGCTGGCCAGCGAGGACGCCTCGGGCGAGGCCGCGCAGGTGTTTGCGAACATTGTGGCCGTGCGCGCGGGCGACGAGGAGCGCGCCGAGATCCAGGCGCTGGTGAACGTGCTCAAGAGCGACGAGATGAAGGACTGGATCACCGAAAAGTACGAGGGCAGCGTGCTGCCCGTGGCCTGACGGGGGATTTCCCGGACGGGAAAAGAGAAGAAAACAGCGGGGCGCGCCTTCCAAAAAGGCGCGCCCCGCATTTGTATGCGCAGAGGGAAAAAGTTATTTGCGCTCGGCCAGCGGCACATAGGGCCGGTGCTCCAACACGCTCTTGTAGGCCGGGCGGATGATGCGCCCGCCGTTGATCAGCTCCTCGATGCGGTGCGCGCTCCAGCCGGCGATGCGGCTGATGGCGAAGATGGGCGTGTACAGCTCCAGCGGCAGGTCCAGCATGCTGTACACAAAACCGCTGTAGAAGTCGATGTTGGCGGCGACGCCCTTGTAGATGCGCCGCTCGTCGGCGATCACTTTCGGGGCCAGCTTTTCCACGCTGGCGTACAGGGAATACTCGTCCTCGCGGCCCTTGGCGCTGGCCAGCTGGTGGACGAAGCTCTTGAAGATGTTGGCGCGCGGGTCGCTCAGCGAATACACCGCGTGGCCCATGCCGTAGATCAGCCCCGCGCGGTCGAACGCCTTCTTGTGCAGCAAATCGCGCAGATACTCCTCCACGGCGTCCTCGTCGTGCCAGTTGGGCAGCTTCTGCTTCATGTCCTCGAACATCTGCACCACCTTGATGTTCGCGCCGCCGTGCTTGGGGCCCTTCAGGCTGCCCAGGGCGGCGGCGACGGTGCTGTAGGTGTCCGTGCCGGAGGAGGTGACCACATGCGTTGTAAACGTGGAGTTGTTGCCGCCGCCGTGCTCGGCGTGCAGCACCAGCGCCATGTCCAGCACGCGGGCCTCCAGCTCGGTGTACGAGCGGTCGGGCCGCAGCATGTACAAAATGTTCTCCGCAGTGGACAGCTCCGCCTGCGGGTGGTGGATGTACAGGCTGTTGCCCAGCACATAGTGGCTGTACGCGTGATAGGCGTACACCGACAGCATGGGGAACAGCGCGATCAGTTGCAGGCTCTGGCGCAGCACGTTCTCAATGGAGTTGTCGTTGGCGCGCGAATCGTAGCCGTACAGCGTCAGCACGCTGCGCGCCAGCGTGTTCATCATGTCCGCGCTGGGCGCTTTCATGATGATGTCGCGCACAAAGTTGGTGGGCAGGCTGCGGTAATGCGCCAGCTGGCCCTTGAACTCGTCCAGTTCGGCGGCGGTGGGCAGCGCGCCGAACAAAAGCAGGTACACCGTCTCCTCAAAGCCGTAGCGATGGTCGTGCGAAAAGCCCTTTACGATCTCCTCCACGTCGATGCCGCGGTAGTACAGCTTGCCATCGCACGGCGTTTTCACGCCGTCCACGTTTTTGAAAGCGATGATGTCGCTGATTTCGGTCAAACCGGTCAGCACGCCGTTGCCGTTGATGTCGCGCAGGCCGCGGTTCACGTGATACTTTTCGTACAGGGATGTGTCGATGACGCTGTTGTTCACACAGCGTTTGCTCATCGCCTTGATCTGCGGCGTGATGCGGGAATAATCGATGTTCTTGTCGGTCGCCATGCGTTACCACCCTTTCTGTGCATGTTTTGCGCGCCCTGTGCGCGCGGCGCGATACGCTCGCCCGTTTGTGTTTATACCATCTATTATAACAGAAAAACCGCGGCAATTGTGAAAAAAATATGACCTTGTGCGCAAACGCCTGCCGCCGCGCGCTTTTTCACGGCGTTTTCACGCGGCGTTTGCGCGCGCTTTACAGTCTTTACAAATCCTTCATGCAAGCGCCCGCGCGCCGTGCTATAATAAAAACAGAAAGAGAAGACACGCGCGGCTCGCCGCGCGATCCACAAAAAACGAGGGAGCTATTTTTCATGAACCTGCTCTATTTTCTGACACCGAAAAACGACGTCGCCTACCTGTACGACGACTTCACCGTTCGCCAGGCGCTGGAAAAGATGGAGTACCACCGCTATTCCTCCATCCCCATCCTCAACCGCAAGGGCGAGTATGTCGGCACCATCACGGAGGGCGACCTTTTGTGGGGCATCAAGCGCGAGTACAACCTGGATTTGCAGGCCGCCGAGGACGTGCCCGTGATGCGCATCCCGCGCAAGCGCGACTACGCGTGCGTCTCCATCGAGACGGATATGGATTCGCTGGTCTCCACCGCGATGCGCCAGAACTTCGTGCCCGTCATCGACGGCAAGAACAGCTTCATCGGCATCGTCAAGCGCAACGCCATCATCCAGTTCTGTTACGACCAGTACAAAAACGCGCAGCACAGCGCCCCGCCGGCAAAACCGCCGCGCCGCGTGCGCACGGCGCGCGAGGGCCTGTGACGGGCCCAAAACACCCGAAACCGGAAGAAACCGCGGGCGCGCCGCTTTGTGCGGCGCGCCCGCGGTGTTTGGTTCAATAGCCGTATTTCTCCGCCAGCGCGTCCCGCACGTCGGCAAAGGCCGTCACCGGCGCCGGGCGCGGCGTGTGCTCGCCCAGCATTTTTTCCATCCAGATCATGTCGTACCAGCGGCCGAATTTGCAACCGCAGGCGTGGAAATGCGCGGCGCGGCGGTAGCCCATCGCGCGGTGGAACGCCTCGCTGTCGTTGGAGAGATATTCGTCCGGCTGCGGCGCAAAGGCGATGCACGCGTTTGCGCTGAGGATGTGCAGCTCGCACAGCAGGGCCTCCAGCGCCGTGTACAGCCTGCGCCCGGCCCCGGCGCGCCGGCAGTGCGGCGCAACGTACACCGACACCTCCGCGGCCCACGCGTAGGCTGCGCGCGGGTGGAACGGCCCGGCGTAGGCGTAGCCCACGATCTCGCCGCCGCGCTCGGCCGCAAGGTACGGATAGCGCGCCAGCGTGCGCTCGATGCGCCGGGCGAACTGCGCCGCGCTTGGTACGTCGTATTCAAAAGTGACGGCGGTGCCCTCCACATACGGCCGGTACACGGCCAGCAAAGCCGCCGCGTCCGCGGGCTGCGCAAAGCGCAGGCGAAGCTGCTCCATACAAAAACCTCCCTTACGCGCGGTTCCATAAGAAAACAAAGCCGCAAAACTCTGCCTGCAAAGCGGCATCTGCTGCGTTATCGGGGCTTGCATTCCACCAAGGAGTGCTGCGCCCCTCTGCCTTGCATCTGCCGCTTTACAGCGGTTTTGCGGTGCTTCGCAGTTTTTGCAAAACCTTGTTTTCTTATTGCACCGCGCTTTTGTGCGCCGATGCTTTTTTATGATACACCATTTTGCCCCCCGGCGCAAACGGCGCGCGGCAAAAAATGTACGCAGCTTTTACCGAAATTCTACCGGGCAAAATGTTGACAAAAACGGCGCCGCGGGCATAAAATAAAAGACAGCGGGCTGTGCAGCTGCGCCGGAGGCGAGCGCGCGGCCCCGCCGTTGTGTGCGATTGCATCAGGATGCAGAAGAAAAGGAGCGTGAAGACTGTGGAAGGCGATCCTCGAGGGCGAAGTACATGCAAAACAGAGGCAGCCGTCCGCGGCCGGGTCGCCTGATACAGGCGCTTTCCGCGCGGGCCGCTGCGCGGAAAGTGGGGAAACTATGATCTCGATTTACATGACACAGGACGGCCGCCTGCGCGAGCGGGAGGACATCGTCCCCGGCGCGTGGGTGGATCTGTGCGCGCCGACAGAAGAGGAGATCGTGCGCGTCAGCCATGAGCTGCGCCTCGATCCGGCGGCCATCCGGGCGGCGCTCGACGAAGAGGAGCGAAGCCGCATCGAACAGGAGGACGACTATCTGCTCGTCCTCGTCGATACACCCAGCGTGGAGGTGCAGGCCCAGCGCGGCTTTGTGTACACCACGCTGCCGTTCGGCATCATTTTGACACAGGACAATATCGTGACGGTGTGCCTGCGCGAGAGCGCGCTGGCGCAGGCGATGACGGAAAGCCCCATGAAGAGCTTTTCCACCAAGAAAAAGAACCGCATGACGCTGCAAATGCTGTACCGCAACGCCACGCTGTTCCTGTTCTATCTGCGCGAGGTGGAAAAAGCCTCGAACCGCGTGGAGAACGAGCTGCACAACTCCATGCGCAACAAAGAGCTGATCCAGATGCTGGGCCTGGAAAAGAGCCTTGTGTACTTTTCCACCTCCCTCAAGGGCAACGAGCTGGTGCTGGAAAAAATGCTGCGCATGGATTTCGTCAAGAATTTCCCGGACGACACCGAACTGCTCGAGGACGTCATCATCGAGAACAAACAGGCCATCGAGATGGCCAACATCTACCGGGACATCCTCTCGGGCACGATGGACGCCTTCGCCTCGGTGATCTCGAACAACCTGAACATTGTGATGAAGGTGCTGGCCTCGGTGACGATCATCCTCACCATCCCCACCATCGTGTTCGGCTTGTGGGGCGTCAACGTGCCGGTGCCGTTTGAAAATTCGGCCGCCGGCTTCTGGCTGGTCATCGGCATCGCGGTGCTGTGCACGGCGACGTCGATCCTTCTGATGGTGAAAAAAAAGTGGCTGTGAACGCCGCGCAAAACCGCTGCGACGCCGGGGGAAACCCCGGCGTCGCTTTTTTGTGCCCGCACCGCGGCGCCCCGCATGTAAAAGGCGTGTAAAACATGAACAAATGATGTATGATTGTGCCAATCAAGTATCTGGCGGGGCCATAACGTTTTGTGGGGCGTACATGGCGGGAAACCGGGGAATACAGGGCGTTTTGCATCGGCGCGAAAGAGTTTGCGTTCTGCAATGCGGAACAAAACTTCCATCATCTGGAAAATATCGTCGGAAAACTGTACAAAACGCGTTCGACGCCACATGCACTTTTGTTCAACGGGGAGAAAAGCAGGGGGAAATCCGGCCTTTGTGCATTTTGCATAGCACAAATGGGAAAAATTGTGCTATAATGCCAGTGTCGAAGGTGGATGCCGGCGCACGGCGCGCCGCCTGCCTTTGGCAAGTGGACGATGACCTACTGTTACAGAAAGGGAGAGAACGATGGTAAAGCAGGTTAAAGTTTCCAATTTTGACGACGTGAAGACGATCATGAACGCTGCGACGCATTGCGTGGACGATATCGGCGTGCACGACGCGCGCGGCAGCATTGCCGATGCGAAGAGCATCCTCGGGCTGATGAGCCTTGATTATACAAAACCCGTTATGCTGGTGAGCGAGAACGAGCGCGAGCTCGAGCGCGTGCTGAACGCGCTGAGCTGAGCCGCACACAGGGCATAGCGCACGCAGCCGGCCGCCGGCCGGCAAAAGCGCCCGTAAAGGGCGCATGTTTCAACTGTTTCGACACAAAACCACTGTAAATTCGTTTGCATTTGCGTCTTAATTGGAAAACAAAAGCGCAGGCGCGCGGCCAGGGTGCCCCCAACGCGGGGCACAAAGGCCGCGCGCCTGCGCTTTTTTGCGCCGCCGGGCCTCGTGTGCTTCGCACACCCCGCGCGCATCAAGAAAACCAGTGAAAATTTGTGATATTTACCAAAATTTTATTTCGATGCGGCGAGTTTATTGACACAAAGGCGCTTTGGTGATAAGGTAAAATCGCAGGGAAATCGGGATGGTTTTTACCGCCCGTTTCCGGCAAAGACCGGGCGGCGCGGCTTTGCGGGCCGCGGCGCGCAAAATACAATATGGAAAGCTTGGTGAAATGTATGGAGAATCAGCTGCCCCTGTTCTACGGCCTGTCGTTTTTGACGGCGGCCCTCGCGTTCGCATTTGCGGCGTACCTGTACCTGTGGGTGAAAAAACAGCCCACGCAGAACGAGAGGATCATCGAGGTGTCAGCGCTCATCAAAGCGGGCGCAAACACCTTTATGCGCAGGGAATACCGCATCCTGGCCACGTTTGCGGGCGTGGCGGCGGTGATCATCTTTGTGCTGCTGCCCTCCCCGGTGTGGAGCGGCAACATCCTCGACAATGTCTCGATGGCGCTGGCGTATCTGGCCGGCACGGCGCTGTCCGCCGTGGCGGGCAAGATCGGCGTCCTGGTGGCCACGCTCTCGAACGGGCGCGCGGCTGAAGGTGCGCAGAAGGGCATCAAGCCCGCGTTTCTCATCGGTTTCCGCGGCGGCGCCGTCATGGGCCTGCTCGTGGTGGGCTGCTCGCTGTTCGGCGTGGCGGCCGTGCTGATGATCGTGGGCGACTCGTCCATCCTGCTGGGCTTCTCGTTCGGCGCCAGCTCCCTGGCGCTGTTCGCCAAGGCAGGCGGCGGCATTTTCACCAAGACGGCCGACGTCTCGGCCGACCTCACCGGCAAGGTGGAGCTGGGCATCCCCGAGGATGACCCGCGCAACCCGGCCGTCATCGCCGACAACGTGGGCGACAACGTGGGCGACGTGGCCGGCATGGGCGCCGACCTGTTTGACTCGAACGTGGCCGCCATGGCCTCGGCGCTGGTCATTGCGCAGTCGCTCTCCGGCGGCGCGCTGGCCAATGTCTCCATGGTGTTCTGCTACGCCATCTTGGGCCTGCTGGCCTCCGTCATCGGCATCGCCACGGCCCGCATCGGCAAAAACGGCAACCCCACGCACGCGCTCAACTCGTCCACCTACGTCACCACGGCGGTGTTCCTGGTGCTGACGGCGCTGGCCACGCTCGCCTTTGACGGCTTCTCCTGGCGCATTTGGGGCGCCTCCGCCACGGGCCTGCTGGTGGGCGTCATCATCGGCATCACCACCGACTATTTCACCGACGACACGCGCCCCATTGTGCAGCGCGTCGCGCACGCGTCCGGCTCCGGCCCGGCGTTCACCGTGCTGTCGGGCGTCGCGTACGGCTTTATCTCGGCGCTGCCCGCCATGGTCGGCATCGCGGTTTCGGCGCTGGTGGCCTATCAGCTGTGTGATCCCCTCGGCGAGGGTTATGCCATCTTCGGCATCGCCATGGCGGCCGTGGGCATGCTGAGCATCGTCGGCATGATCATTTCGAACGACGCCTACGGCCCCATCGTGGACAACGCGCGCGGCCTGGCGGAGATGGGCGGCCTCGGCGAGGAGACCATCCGCACCGCCGACGAGCTGGACAGCGCCGGCAACACGGTGAAGGCCGTCACGAAGGGCTTTTCCATCGGCGCGGCCGGCCTGACGGTCATCTCGCTGTTGGGCGCGTTCATGTCCGAGGCGAACACCGCGCTGGCCGAGGCCGGCAAAGAGCTGATCACCGGCTTTGACATCATGTCGCCCACCGTGTTCTTCGGCGTGCTGATCGGCGCGGCCATCCCGGCCGTGTTCTCGGCCATGCTGATTTTGGGCGTCGACCGCAACGCCCAGCGCATGGTGGCCGAGATCCACCGCCAGTTCAACACCATCGTCGGCCTGCGCGAGGGCAAGACGAAGCCCGAGTACGACAAGTGCATCGACATCGCCACCACCGGCGCGCTGCGCGAATTGATCCCCGCCGGCCTGATGACGATCATCGCCACGGTCATCGTGGGCTTCATCGGCGGGCCGATGGCCATCGGCGGCTTTTTGCTGGGCAACATCGTCAGCGGTCTGCTGCTGGCGCTGTTCATGTCGAACTCCGGCGGCCTGTGGGACAACTCGAAAAAGTACATCGAGGCCGGCAATGAGGGCGGCAAGGGCAGCGAAGCCCACAAGTCCGCCGTCATCGGCGACACCGTCGGCGACCCGTTCAAGGACACCGCGGGCCCGTCCATCAACACACAGATCACCGTGGTCTCGCTGGTGTCGTCGCTGCTGTCCAGCGTGTTCGTGGCGTTCTCGCTGTTCGGCTGATCGGTCTAAGACCCAAAGGCAAAAGAAAAGCGGCGGTGCGTTCCCCCCTAGCGGGAGACGCGCCGCCGCTCTCTTTCTCTCTGTGCAGAGCGGATTTTGCACAGGGCGCGCGGCTTGCGCCAAAATGGCGGATATGGTATGATAGAGACAAGAAAGGGAGGTTTTATTGTGAATCTGCGCCGGCTGAAAATGTTGACGCACAAGCTGCTGGAAGGTCTTTCGCTCAAGATGTTCGCCCTGATTTTGCTGGGGGCGGCCATCAGCACCTTCGGCATCCACCACATCCACCAGAGGACAGGCATCACCGAGGGCGGCGTCATCGGCCTCGTCCTTCTCACCGACCGGTGGTTCGGCATCCCGCCGTCCATCGCAACGCCCATCCTGGACGTCACGTGCTATCTGCTGGCGCTGCGCTTTCTGGGCGCGCGCTTTTTAAAGATCTCGGCCATCTCGACGCTGAGCGTGACGCTGTTTTACTCGCTGTGGGAGCATCTGCCCTATCTGATGCCCGATCTGTCGGCGTATCCGCTGGCTGCGGCGCTGCTGGGCGGCGCCTCCATCGGCGTCGGCGTGGGGCTGATCGTCCGGCAGGGCGGTTCCGCCGGCGGCGACGACGCGCTGGCGCTGACCATCTCGCATGTGACGCGCTGCCGCATCAGCCGCGCGTACCTTGCCACCGACCTCACGGTGCTCACGCTTTCGCTTTCGTATATCCCGCTGTCGCGCATCGCGTTTTCGCTGGTGACGGTGACGGTGTCTTCGCTGCTGATCGACTTTGTGCAGAATTTCGGCCTGCCCAAAGCGGCGCAGACGCAAAACGGATAAAGATTTGAAACGCAGGCCCCCGGCGCAGCCGGGGGCCTTTTGGATCGAAGATCGGAAAGGGGCGCCCTGCGGGGCGCCCCTTTTTGACTGCGCAAGGTTCAGCGCTTTGTAAAGCGCTCGTTTTTGCGGTTGTTCTCCCGGATGATCTCGCGGATGCGGGTGTTGGCCAGCTCCACCTCCGCCTTGAGCATCTGCGCGGACATGCGCAGCGCGCCATGGCCCAGAATGATCATCTGCTCCATGCCGTCGGAGGTGGCCACGCGCACGCGGCGCGTTTTGGCCAGTTCGAACGTGGCTTTTTCGATGTACATGTCGGCCGTCTCCGCCTCTTTCGTGTACACGATGTGGATGTTATGATAGCGCACCACGCTGCCGGGGTTGTTCTTCACCTTGTAGGCGTCGAACACGAGGATCACCGTGCACCGGCGAAAGCCCTGGAAATTGCACAGGATGTCCGCCAGCGCGGCGCGCGCGGCGTCCAGGCTGGTGCGCGCCAGCTCCTTCAGCTCGTCCCACGCGAAGATGATGTTGTACCCGTCCACCAGCAGGTATTCGGGGCCTGCGTCGCGCCAGCGCGCCTCCACGGGCGCGTCGGGCGCATTGCGGAACACCTCGCGCCGCCGCACCGGGCCGTAGGTGCGCTCGAAGATGGCGGCGAGCTCTTTGTCCTCGGCAAGGCTGTCGGCGGGCGCCGCACGTTTGGGCGCGGCCGGCGCTTCGTTCGCCGGCGGCTCTCCTGCGCGCGCGGCCAGTACGGGCGGGATGTGCGCGTGCGCCGCCACCTCGTCCCACGGCACAGGATGGCCCGCCCCGTGCGAGCAGAACACGGAGCCGGCCGGGTTTTCGGCGTCGCGCGCGGGGTCGTAGCCGATGGCCTCGATGACGGCCTGCGCGTTCTGGCAGGGCAGATAGCCGGCCGGCGCGCAGGAGAGCCGCCCGGCCCCGCGGGTGTACGCGGCCACCTCGGCGGCGTAGCCGCGCATCGCGGCCGCCGGGGCGCGCCCGGTGAGCAGCGCGCTGTCGCCGTGCGCGGCGGCCGGCTCGAACGAGCCGCCCATGCGCTGGACGTCCGCCATTGCGCGGCCGAGGCTTGCGGCGGGCAGCGAAAGGCGGAACGAGAACCACGGCTCCAGCAGGACGCTCTGCGCCTGCATCAGCCCCTGGCGCACCGCGCGGTAGGTGGCCTCGCGGAAATCGCCGCCCTCGGTGTGCTTGAGGTGCGCTTTGCCGGCCGCCAGCGTGATGACGACGTCGGTCAGCGGGCTGCCGGTCAGCACGCCGCGGTGCTCTTTTTCGGCCAGATGCGTCAAAATAAGGTTCTGCCAGCTGGCGTCCAGCCGGTCGGCGGGGCAGACGGAGCCAAAGCGGAGCCCGCTGCCGGGCGCGCCGGGCGCGAGGATCAGGTGCACCTCGGCGTAATGGCGCAGCGGTTCGAAATGGCCGATGCCCTCCACGGTGTCCGCGATGGTCTCGCGGTAGGCGACGCCGCCCTCGTCGAACGTCACGGCAAGGCCGAAGCGCGCGGCGATCACACGCTGCAACACCTCCAGCTGCACTTCGCCCATCAGGTCCAGACGGATCTCGCCCAGATGCGCGTCCCACGTGACGTGCAGCTGCGGGTCTTCCTCCTCCAGCGCGCGCAGCTTTTCCAGCGCGCCGTGCGCGTCGCACCCCTCGGGCAAGCGCACACGGTAGCGCAGCACCGGCTGCAACACGGGCGGGGCGGCGTCCGGCTCGCAGCCGAGGCCCTCGCCGGCCCACGTCTCACTCAGGCCCGTCACGGCGCACACGCCGCCCGCGGCCACTTCGTCCACGGCCGTGAATTTCGCGCCGGAGTACACGCGCAGCGCGTCGGCCTTTTCGCGCCAGGGCTGCCCGGTGCGGCCGGCGCCCTCCAAAAGCGCCTTCACGCGCAGCGTGCCGCCCGTCACCTTGATGTGCGTCAGGCGCGCGCCCTGCGCGTCGCGCGAGATCTTGAACACACGCGCCCCGAACGTCTCGGGATACTGCGGCGCGCGGGTGTAGCGGCACAGCCCGTCCCACAGGGCGGGCACGCCGTCCAGCCGCAGCGCCGCGCCGAACCAGCAGGGGAACACGCGCCGCTGCGCAATGAGGGCCGCGGCCGCCTCGTCCGTGACGGCGCCGCCGTCGAGGTAGCTCGCCAGAAGCGCCTCGTCGCGTGCGGCCAGCTCCTCGGCCAGCGCGTCGGGGCCGGCCGTGAAATCCACGCAGTCGGGCGAAAGGCGGCGCAAGTCTGCCAGCGCGGCGGCTTTGTCCGCGCCCGCCAGGTCCATTTTATTCACAAAGACAAACACCGGCACGTTCTTCTGCTC
>DXGT01000059.1 GCA_019113785.1 Candidatus Ruthenibacterium merdigallinarum
GCTGCTCTACCAGCTGAGCCACAGCAGCATCTTCGGCTCTTACCGTCAAGAGCCTTTATCTATTATAAGGATTTTCC
This sequence comes from Candidatus Ruthenibacterium merdigallinarum, assembly GCA_019113785.1. Taxonomy (GTDB): domain Bacteria; phylum Bacillota; class Clostridia; order Oscillospirales; family Ruminococcaceae; genus Ruthenibacterium; species Ruthenibacterium merdigallinarum. Next base: position 78 of record DXGT01000059.1, read on the forward strand.
GAAAGAAGTCAAGACTTTTTGCAAATTTTGCTTTGCGAATTCTTCAAAAGGGCCCCTCGCCGGAACCTCGGCGAGGGGCGTTCCCTTTCTTTTCGGGATCAGCCGGCTGTAACGGCAACACACTCGATCTCGAGGTCGGCGTCTTTGGGAAGCTCGGCCACCGCGAAGGCGGCACGCGCGGGATACGGCTCGCTGAAATATTCGGCATACGCCTCGTTCATCGCGGCAAAGCTGGCCATGTCCTTCAAATATACCGTCACCTTTACCACGTCGCCCATACCGGCGCCCGCTTTTTGCAGAATCTCGCGCACATTCTCCAGCGCGCGGCGCGTTTTTGTCTGGATATCTCCCTCAACCAGCGCGCCCGTCGCAGGGTCGGCCGGCAGCTGGCCCGACACATAGATCGTATTCCCCGCGCGGACGCCCTGAGAATACGGCCCGATCGCACCGGGCGCGCCGGGTGTGGAAATCGCCTGATTCATCGCTTCAACGCTCCTTTTTTTACCGTTCGGATTTTGCAAACTTCAGTGCAGCAGCTTTTCCGCCCACTGTGCCTCCCGGAAGCCCACCAGCACAAAATCGTCGCCTTGCAAAATGGGCCGCTTGACCAGCATGCCGTATTCGCCGAGCAGACGGTACTGCTCGTCCTCGCTCATGCCGGGCAACTTTTCCTTGAGAGCCAGGCCCTTGTACAAAAGGCCGCTGGTGTTGAAAAAGCGCCGCAGGGGCAGCCCGCTGGCCGCGCACAGCGCGCGCAGCTCTTCGGCGCCGGGGTTTTCCTCCTTGATGTCGCGCGGGACATAGTCGATGCCGTGCGCGTCCAGCCACGCCTTGGCGCGCTGGCAGGTGCTGCATTTGGGATACCAGTAAAAAGTCAACGCTCTTCTCCCCTTTTCTTTTGCATTCAGCCGGCGCGCACCGCGGCCGCCAGCAGCCACACGGCCGCCAACAGCAGCGGCTGGTGCAGCATGTAGCACAATAGGCTGCGCCGCCCCAGCGCGTTCAGCACGGGCACGGGCCGCAGCGCGCGCAGCGCCGCGCCCGCGCGCGTGGCCATCAGCAGACGCCAGCCGTACAGCCCGGCCCAGAACAAAAACAGCCACGGAAACAGCGGGAAATAATCGGCCGAGTAGAACCCGGGGCCCATCAACCCCAAAGGGAACGTCCATGCGCTTTGATACAGCGTTTGCGGCAGCGCCCACAGCCGGACGTCCAAAAAGCCGAGAAACCCGTACGGCAGCTGCTTTGTCAGGCAAAACAGCGCGGCGCTCGCAAGGAACCCCGCGCAGGCGGGCACGCGCAGCAGCAGCCCGCGCACGGCGGCCGACAGCATCATCGCAAGCCCCAGAAAGTGCAGCACGCCGAACAAAATGCGCTCCGACGGCAGCACCGCCAGCGTCACGGCCGTGAGGAGCATGCCGCACCCGAACACCAGCGCGCCGCGGCGCAGGCCGCGGCGGCTGTAATGGAACGACGCGCCGGACACAAGGATAAACGTCCAGCAGATCGCCTGCTGCCAGAGATAGGCATTGCGGCTGGCGGTGAACCACGCGGCGCTTTGGCCAAAGACGTACACCCAGTCGTACAAGCCGTGGTACACGACCATCTGCACGAGCGCCGCCCCGCGCAGCGCGTCCAGCACGGCAATGCGTTTGCCGGGTTCGCTCACAGCGTTTCCACTACGTGCACAGCGCCGTAGTTGCGCACATTCAGCACGTAGCAGGCGCCTTCGCCGAACACCTGCTCCATTGCGCTGCGGTATGTATCCAGCAGGTCGGCAGGGACAAAGGCCTGGATCGTGCCGGCAAAGCCGCCGCCCTGCAAGCGCCATGCGCCGCGCCCGTTCAGGATCTTCTGCGAGATCACAAGGCCCACCGAAACGCCCTGCTGCTGCGGATGGCGGATGCTGTAGGCGTTCTGGTTGTATTCAAACGAAGAGTGCCCGCCCTCGACGATCAGGCGCAGGAAATCGTCGAACCGGTCGTCCGCGACGGCCTTGTACAATTCGCCCGCGCGGCGGCAGTCGGCAAAGAAATGCGCGGCGCGCAGCACAGCGCGGTCGCCCGTCTTTTCGCGGATGGCGGCAATCTCCCGGTAAAAAGCGTCCTCGTCCACCTCGCGCAGCACCTTTTTGCCAAAGCAGGCGGCCACGCTCTCCATCTCGCTGCGGATGGCCGCGTAATCGTCCGTCAAATCGGCATGGCTGCCCTTTGTGTCGGTGATGCAAAGCGAAAAGCCGTGTTTTGCGACGTCGAAGGCCACCTTGTTCACGTCCGGCGCATTGGGGTCTGCAAAGTCGATGGTCACGGCGCTGCCGACCGCGCAGGCGGTCTGGTCCATCAATCCGCAGGGTTTGCCGAAAAAGACGTTCTCGGCATACTGGCCCATCTGCGCGTTTTCCACCGCGGTAAAGCGCTCCGCGTTGAACTCGCCGTTGAAGATCTCGCCGATCAGCACCTCGAACGCCGCCGAGCTGGACAGGCCGGAGCCGCGCAACACATCGGACGTCGTGTACGCGTCGAAACCGCCCACATGGCCGCCGCGCTGGACGATGGCCGCCGCGATGCCGCGGATCAGCGCGCCGGAGCGGCCCGCTTCGGCCTCGTCGGGCTCCAGCTGGTCAAGCGAAACGACGTCCATGCGGTCAAAGCCTTTGGATTTCACGCGGACGACGTTTTCCTCGCTGCGCGCCACCACGGCGATGATATCCAGATTCACCGCCGCCGCCATCACAACGCCGTGGTTGTGGTCGGTGTGGTTGCCGCCGATCTCGGTGCGGCCGGGCGCAGAGTAGAACGTCAGTTCGCGCTCGCCCCCGAACAGCTGCGCAAAATCGCGCACCGCCTGCACATAGCGCGCGCGCTGCGCGGCGAGCGCCTTCTCGCCGTACAGTTTGCAAAACGCCGCGTCGTATTCACCGGCTTCGATCCGGCTGCAAATCTGCTGAGCATTTGCCATTGTGTGTTCCTCCCTTTCCAGCGCCGCAGGCGCTGCTATACTATCCCCATTATAGCAAATCCTTCACAAAAAAGAAACGCTCCCGGCAAGAATTTTGTGTCGAAGTGCGCGCTGCAATATGGACTTTTGTTGACTTTTCTGTTATAATGTGCGATGCGTCATTATGAAAAAGGAGCCGATCGTATGCTCGAGACTTACAAGCAGTCGTTCAAGCAGCATTTTACCGATAATGTGGAGCTTTCCATCTTCAACTGCGGCCAGCAGCGCTGTGAGGGCGGCTATACATGGGGCCCCGGCGTCCGCGACCATTACCTCATTCACTACGTCGTGCAGGGCAAGGGCACATATACGGTGAACGGCACCGTGTTCCATCTGCACGAGGGCGATATCTTCCTTGCAAAGCCCAGCCAGCTTATCACCTACACCGCCGACCGGGACGACCCGTGGGAATATTACTGGGTGGGTTTCAACGGCGCATGCGCCAACCGCCTTGTGCAGCAGCTGCCCTTCCGCGAGGCCTCGCCCGTGCACCACTGCCAGAACCCGGAGCGCGTGAAAAAAGCGCTTGTGAACATCTTTCTCTCCCGCGGGCCGGAGGCGCGCAACGAAACGCTGATGGTGGGCTATCTGTATCTCTTCATCGCCGAGCTCATGCAGGAGGCCCTTGCGCTCGAACCGCATCCGGCCAGCTCCAGCTCGCAATATGTCATCAACGCGATCAAATACATCCAGTTCAATTACTCGCACGACATCAGCATCGACGACATCGCCAAGGCGGTGGGCGTTTCGCGCAGCCATCTGTACCGTGTGTTCATGACGAACGTGGGCCAGTCCCCCATCGATTATCTCACGAACTACCGCATCAGCGAGGCGTGCTATCTGCTGAAAAACGCGAAGCTCTCCATTGCGGAGATCGCCGTGTCCGTCGGCTTTTTCGACCAGTTCTATTTTTCCCGCGTATTCAAAAAAATCAAGGGCGTGCCCCCCAGCAAATATCTTGCGAGCCTGCATCAGGCCGCCCTCGAAAAAACGGATTGACCCGTTTTTTGCCTTTTCGCCGGACGTGTTCCCGGCGCAGCCTTCCGCAAAGGCGGGCGCCGCGCGCCCGCCCTTTTCATAAGACAAAGGAGTGCCCGTATGCCTCTTGCGAAAAACCAGATCATCCCGCTTTCGATCACCGCCCTGTCCAGCGATGGCAGCGGCGTAGGGCGCTGGGACGGGATGCCCGTATTCGTCCCCTTCACGGCCGTGGGCGACGAAGTGGATGCGCGCATCGTCAAGGTGTGCCGCACCTATGCCTTCGGCATCATCGACACGCTGCGCACGCCGGGGCCTGCCCGCATTCCCGCGCAGTGCCACATCTATGGCAAGTGCGGCGGGTGCTGCCTGCGCCATATCCGCTACGAGGCGGAGCTGTGCGCCAAGCAGGGCTTTGTCGCCGACGCGATGCGCCGCATCGGCGGCGTCAGCACGCCCGTTCTGCCCACACTGCCCTCCCCCCAGCAGGAGCGCTACCGCAACAAAGTGCAGTACCCCTTGTGCCGGGATGAAAACGGCGCCGTGTGCGCCGGCTTTTACGCCAGCCGCAGCCACCGCATCATCCCCTGTGAGGACTGCCTTTTGCAGCCGGCGCTGCTCAACGAGATCGCCCGCACCGCCTGCCGTCTGCTGACGCAGCTGGGCGTGAGCGTGTATGACGAGGCGACGCATCGCGGCTTTGCGCGCCACATCTATCTGCGCCACTCGGTAAAAACCGACGACGTGCTGTTCTGCCTTGTGGCCAACGGGCGCAAATTCCCGCAGGCGCAGGCGTTCTGCCGCGAGCTGAAAGCGCGCCATCCGCAGGTGTGCGGCGTTGCGCTGAACGTCAATACCCGGGACACGAACGTCGTGCTGGGCAGCGAGTGCATCACGCTGGCCGGCGAAGGCACGCTTTCGGACGAGATGGCCGGCGTCCCGGTGCGTCTGTCACCGCTGTCGTTCTATCAGGTGAATACGCGCGGGGCGAACGCGCTGTACGCGAAGGCGCTGGAGCTGGCCGGCCTCACAGGGCGCGAGACGCTGCTGGATCTGTACTGCGGCACGGGCACGATCGGCCTTTCCATGGCGCACCGCTGCGCGCGGCTGATCGGCGTGGAGATCGTTCCCGAGGCCGTGGTGGACGCGCAGCGCAACGCGGCGCGCATGGGCGTGCAGCACGCCGAGTTTCTGTGCGCAGACGCACAGAAGGCCGCCGCACTTTTGGAAAAGCAGGGCCTGCGGCCTGACGTCGTCGTACTGGACCCGCCGCGCAAAGGCTGTGGCGATGAAACGCTCGCCCATGTGTGCGCCATGCAGCCGCAACGCATCGTGATGGTGAGCTGCAACCCCGCCACCGCCGCGCGCGACACAGCCTACCTCGCCGCCCACGGCTATACGCCGGTTTGCGTGCAGCCCGTAGACATGTTCCCAAGAACGAAGCATGTGGAGACGATCGTCCTGCTTGAAAAAGCGGACAAACCTCATTGAAACGGAGGAATTTTGCAATGCCGAGCCTGGTAAAACCGCCGCTGCTCCATGCCGGCGACAAAGTTGCCATCGTGAGCCTTTCCAGCGGGATGCTGGGCGAAGCTGCCAACCGGCACGAGCTGGAGGCCGGCGTTCGCCAGCTGCGGGCGTTTGGCCTCGAGCCTGTTTTTATGCCCAACGCGCTCGCCGGCATCGACGAACTCAAGCGCTGCCCCCAAAAGCGCGCGGCCGATTTGAAGGCCGCTTTCGCCGACCCGTCGATCAGGGGCGCCATCTGCGCCATCGGCGGCGACGACGGCTACCGTTTGCTGCCGTTTTTGATGGAGGACGCGGCGTTCTGCGAAAATGTCCGCCGCGCACCGCGCCTGTTCACCGGCTTTTCCGATACGACCGTGCATCACCTGATGTTCCGCCGCCTCGGTTTGCAGACGTTTTACGGCCCGTGCTTCGTGTGCGATCTGGCCGAGCTTTCCGGCGAGATGCTGCCCTACACAAAAGCGGCGTTCACAGGTTATTTTGAAGGCTGCAACACGCGCAGCATCACGCCGAGCGACACCTGGTATGAGGAGCGGCGCGCTTTCTCCGCCGCCGCGGTCGGCACGCCGCGCACCGCGCACCCTGAGGCGCACGGCTATGAGCTATTGCAGGGCGCGCCCGTCTTTACAGGCGAACTGCTGGGCGGATGCCTCGAGAGCCTTTACGACATGCTGACGAGCGCGCGCTATGCGGACGAGCGGGCCGTGTGCGAAAAGTACCGCCTGTTCCCCAGCGCCGAGGAGTGGCGCGGCAAAGTGATGTTTTTGGAGACGTGCGAGGAAAAGCCCTCGCCCGATACCTTGCTCAAAGAACTGCTCTGCATAGAGGCGACCGGCGCGTTCGACGCCCTTGCGGGCCTGATCGTCGGCAAGCCCCAAGATGAATGCTATTATGAAGAATACAAGGACGTATACCGCGAAGTGCTCGGCGCCAGGGCGCTTCCCATCGTGTACAACGTGAATTTCGGCCATGCGTATCCGCGCGCGGCGCTGCCGTACGGCGCGCCGGTGCGTGTGGACGCCGCCGCGCAGAAGATCGAGCTGCTGTAAGCGCCGCACGGCGGAAGATGTAAAAAGGAGAGAAATTGCCCCATGCAGAAAGTGGACTTGCTCAACGGACGCATCGTGCCCTCGCTGATGCGCCTTTCCCTGCCGATCATGGGCACCTCGCTGGTGCAGATGGCGTACAACCTGACGGATATGATCTGGATCGGACGTCTTTCCGCCGACGCCGTGGCGGCCGTCGGCGCCGCCGGCATGTATCTGTGGGTGTCGCAGGGGCTGGCGACGATCCCCCGTCTGGGCAGCCAGGTGAAGGCCGCGCAGACCATCGGCGCGGGCGATGTGCAGCGCGCGGCGGGCTATGCGCAGGCCGCCTTTCACATGGGCGCTGTGCTGATGGCGCTGTTCACCGCCGTTTGCCTTGTGTTCAACGGCCCGCTGGTCGGCTTTTTCAAATTGAACAGCCCCGCGGTCAACGCCGACGCGCGCAGCTATCTTGTGATCGTGGCGCTGGGCTTTGTGTTCACCTTCACCAGCCAGATCTTCACGGGTCTTTTCACGGCGATGGGCGCGAGCACAACAGTGCTGCGCTCCACGTTCGTGGGCCTTATTGCAAACGCCGTCCTCGACCCTCTGCTGATTTTCGGGCCGGGCCCCTTCCCTGCGCTGGGCGTAGCCGGCGCGGCGCTGGCCACCGTGCTGGCGCAGGGGTGCGTGTGCGCGATGTTCCTGATCGCCCGCCGGCAGGACAATTTCCTGTTCCCGCATGTGCATCTTTTGCAAAAGAGCCGCGCCGCCGCGTGGCGCGACGTGGCGCGCATCGGCCTGCCTGTGGCCCTGCAAAGCCTGTTTTTCTCAAGCCTGTCCATGATCATTGCGCGCCTGATCGCCGGCTGGGGCGACGGCGCCATCGCCGCGCAGAAGGTCGGCACGCAGATCGAGTCGATCTCCTACACAACGGCCGAGGGCTTCGGCACCGCCGTCAACGCTTTTATCGCGCAGAATTTCGGCGCGGGCAAGCCGGACCGCATCCGCAAGGGCTACTGGACGGCCATCGGCATCATGGTGGTGTGGAGCCTGTTTACCTCCGTGATGCTCGTCGTGTTTCCCGCGCCTTTGTTCCGCATTTTCATCACGGATGAAAGCATTTTGCCGATGGGCGTCTCGTACCTGCGCATCATGGGCTATTCGCAGCTTCTGATGTGCATCGAAATCACGTCCTCCGGCGCGTTCCAGGGGCTGGGACGTCCCATTCCGCCCACCGTGACCGGCATCATCGGCAACCTTGCGCGCATCCCCATGGCCATCGTGCTGTCGGCCACCGTGCTGGGGCTGGACGGCGTGTGGTGGAGCATCACCATCTCCAGCTGCGCCAAGGGCATCGTCGTGTTCACATGGTTCGTCGTGGTTCTGCGCCGCTTTCTTGCGCACGCGGCGAGCGAGCGCCTGCGCGCATGAAAAAAGGAGGAGACATGGCGTATACCTGCCCGCATTTCGGCCGCTGCGGCGGCTGCCAGCTGCTGGATGTGCCCTATGAGGAACAGCTGGCGCAAAAACAGAAGAAGATCGAGTCGCTCATGGGCCGCTTTTGCCGTCCAAATGCCATTTGGGGCATGGACGAGCCGCTGCACTATCGCCACAAGGTGCAGGCCGCCGTTGCAGCCGGCCCCGGTGGCTGCATCCTGACCGGCACCTACGAACCGCATTCCCACCGGCTCGTGCCCGTGGAGCAATGCCTGCTGGAACACCGCGGCGCGGCGCCGATCTTCGCCACGCTGCGCCGCCTTGCGCGCGAATTTCATCTGGAGCCGTTCGACGACCGCACGGGCCGCGGCTTTTTGCGGCACATCCTGCTGCGCTTCGGCTGGGCCAGCGGTGAGGTGATGGCCGTGCTGGTGACGGCCTCGCCCGTCTTTCCCGGCAGCAAAAATTTCGTGCGCGCGCTGCGGCAGGCGCACCCGGAGATCGTCACCGTCGTGCAAAGCGTCAACGCGCGGCGCACGAGCATGGTGCTGGGCGAGCAGGAAAAAGTGCTGTACGGGCCGGGCTTCATCCGCGACAGCCTGTGCGGGCTGACGTTCCGGCTGTCCGCGCGCTCGTTTTATCAAATCAATCCGCCGCAGACGCAGCGCCTGTACGAGGCGGCCGTCGCCGCGGCAAACCTGACGGGGCGGGAGCTGGTGATGGACGCCTACTGCGGAACGGGCACCATCGGCCTGATCGCCGCCGCGCACGCCGGGCAGGTGCTGGGCG
>DXGT01000060.1 GCA_019113785.1 Candidatus Ruthenibacterium merdigallinarum
GGTAGAGCAGCTCACTCGTAATGAGCAGGTCGTCCGTTCGAATCGGATCAGCAGCTCCAAAATCCCGCATGCGAAAGCGTGCGGGATTTTTCTTTTACGGCGCAGCCTTTTGGCCCGGCGCAAACAGCGCATGCGTGTCCGCATGTTCCAGCGCAAGAAGGCGAAGCTTGCGGTCGATGCCGCCGGCGTAGCCCGTGAGGCTCCCGTTTGCGCCTACAACGCGGTGGCAGGGCACGATGAGCGAGATGGCGTTGCGGCCCACGGCGTTGCCCACGGCGCGCGCGGACACAGGCGCGCACCTGTGCGAAGCCACCGTCTGGGCCACTTCGCCGTAAGTGGCGGTGCGCCCGTAGGGGATTTCGCACAGGGCCTGCCACACATCTTTTTGAAAGGGCGTGCCAATGAGGTGCAGCGGCACGTCAAGAGTGGGCCGGCCGCCGGAAAAATAGGCGTCGAGCCAGCGCCGGGCCGCGGCGAGCGGGGCGGTCAGCCGCTCCTCAAAGGGCGGCTGCAAACAGCGCGCGAAGTATTTCTGCCCCTCGAACCAGAGGCCGAAGAGGCCGGCGTCGTCCGCCGCCAAGAGGATGCCGCCGAGCGGCGACGCGTAACGGCTGATGTACTGCATACTGTTTTCCACCTGCCAAGTCATTTTTTCGGCGTTTTCTTCGGCGCCTTTTTCGGCGCGTGGTCGCGCAGGCCGGGAACGGCCCCGCCGGCCGCCGCCCACAGATACAGGCTGGCCACGCTGCCGTACGGGCTGAACCGGCGCCGGTATTTTTCAAACAGTTTCCGGTCGATTTTTCGATGGTGATACACCATGCGCAGCCCGCGCTGGATCGCCAGATCGTCGTAGCTGAAAACGTCCGGGCGCTGCAAGCAGAACAAAAGGATCATCTCCGCCGTCCACACGCCGACGCCCTTCAGCGACGCCAGCGCACGGATGGCCTCGTCGTCCGGCAGCTGCGCCACCCGCTGCAAATCGAACGCGCCGGTGCGCACTTTCTCGGCAAAGTCGCGGATATACTGCGCTTTTCGCAGCGAGATGCCCAGCGCCTGCAACTGCGCCGCGTCTGTTTCGGCGATGCGCTGCGCGTCGAGGGCGCCCAGCGCCTGTCGCATGCGCCGCCAGATCGTCGCCTGCGCCTTTGTAGAGATCTGTTGGCCTACGATGTGATGCACCACCGCGGCGAACAGATCGGGGTCTGTCTCACGGTACACATGGCCCACCGCGTCGATCACCGCGCCCAAAACAGGGTCTTTCTGCTTGAGATATTCCGTCTCTTTTTCGCCGTATGAGAAATACAAAACCGCACACCTCCGGGAAAATGAAAAAGGGAAGGCGCCGCCGGCAGTATGCCGAAACGGCGCCTTTTTTGTCTTTGCAGGCTCGCGCCGCCTCACTCCTCGCCGGTGCGCTTTGTCAACAGCGTCTTCAGCTCGTCCATAAAGCTGTTGACGTCGGAGAACTGGCGGTACACCGACGCAAAGCGCACATAGGCGACGTCGTCGATCTGCTTGAGCTCGGCCATGGCCAGCTCGCCGATGCGCATGCTGGTCACCTCGCGCTCGTAGGAGTTGAGCAGCGTCTGCTCGATGTTGTCCACCACTTTTTCCACGGTTTTATAGGGCACAGGGCGCTTTTCACACGCGCGCAGCAGCCCGTTGAGCAGCTTTTCACGGTTGAACGCCTCGCGCGAGCGATCTTTTTTGATCACCATCAGGGGAACCGTCTCCACCACTTCATAGGTGGTGAAGCGCTTGCCGCAGCCGAGGCATTCGCGGCGGCGGCGGATGCGCTCGCCGTCGTCGGCCGGGCGCGAATCGATCACCTTGGATTCAGTTTCTCCACAATACGGGCATTTCATAAGTACCGCACACTCCTTTTATTCCGTCCGGCAGGCTGTTTCGCCGCCGAAGATTTCATATGTGAACCGCAGGCCGTCCATCAGTTCGGGCAGATCCCGAAAGCCACTGCGGTACAGCTCGATGATCACGCAGCCGTCGTACCCGATGGCGCGCAGATGCCGCGCGAGGAAGTGAAAATCCTCGCGGCCGGTGCCGGGCGCGGTGCAGTCGCAGCAGGAGGTGAAATCGCTGAGGTGCACGTGCCGCAAGCGGCCGCCCATCGCATCGAGCATCTCCGGCAGCGGCACGCCGGCGCGGCGCAGCTGCTTTGTGTCCAGCACAAAGCCCACGTCGTCCCCTGTGAGGCGGCGCATCTGGCGCACGGCCTCCGGATAGCCGCAGCGGCAGCGCACCACGTTTTCCTGCAACAGATCGACGCCGAATTCCCGCGCGCGGCGGCGCAGCGCCAGATAGTTTTCGCAGTGCCGTTCGAAGGGAAACGTGCTCGTGCGCAGCATGCCGTGGAACACGACGCGCGGGATGCAAAGCGCCTGGCACATGGAAAAATACTGTTCGTAAAACCGGATGCCGTCCGCAAGGCGCGTGGGATATTCCGTGGCGAACAGGAAGGTCTCCATCATGCTCGTGAACGGGTGCAGCGCGCAAATGCGCGTGCCGTCTTGTTGCAGCGCCCGCAGCCGGGCTGTATATTCCGGCGTCAGCTCGCTGAACGAGTTCAGGAAAACCTCCACCGTGGCCACGCCCGCGCCGCATAAACGGCGCATGGCCGACGCGGTCTCCTCCGGATAAAAGCAGGCGGTGGAAACGCCGCAGTGCATCTGCCTGCCACCTTTCGAAAATACTATTTGTATTAAACCACAAAACGGCAAATTTTGCAACAGGCTCAGAACACAGAAATATATAAATGCTGCATCATGGCGAGCTGCTCGATAAGTTTGTCCGTCTCGTTGAAGAAATCGGGCGCGTTTTCGCTTGTGGCATAGGCGGCGATGCCGCGCAGGTTCACCGACGCGGAGGCGACGCTCTCGCGCCGGATGAAGAATTCAAGAAAATGCGCGCTGTGTGAAAACTGCTGCGCCGCGTCGCCGGCGCGTTTGGCGGCGCGCTCGTAATCGGCGCTGCGCATGGCCTCGCGCGCCTCATACAGCGTTTCCAGCGTGCCGTCTGTGATGCGCAGCACCTGCCTGTGGCTGAAAAAAGAAAGCGCCAGCAGCCCCGCCAGCAGCGCCAGCGCAATGCGTACACGGTTCATCGCACACCCTCCCGGCGCACGAGCAGCGTCTCGTGCGCATCGTTGCACAGCAGCAGCAAAACGTCCTGCACAGGGCAGCCGCGCCGCTCGCATTCCTTTTCGGCCCATGCGCGGTCCAGCCCGTAGGCGCGCAGGTTTTCGTCCTCAAACGCGCCGTCGCACACCATGGGCAGCGAGGGCTGGCGCGCCGCCGGCGCAGGGACGTTCAGCGCGCCGTTTGTCACCGGGCTGCCGGCGAATTTTTTCTGCACGCTGACCGTTCCATTCGTCTCCACCACGGCAAAGGCCACCTCGTCCAGCTCGAACACGTCTTTGGCGCGCAGCGCTTCCATCAAATCGTCCACGGTGAAGCGCAGCTCGCGCAGCGTCGCCTGCTCGATGCGCCCGTTGCGGATGATCACGCGCGGGCTGCCGGACACGAGCTTTGCCGCGCGCGGGCTTTTGACGCACAGCGCCGAAAGCAGGATCTCCATTGCGACAATGGCGAACACCGGCACAATCGACCCCATGACGGGCAGCTCGGGCGACTCGATGGAAATGGAGGCGAGGTTTGAAATGAGGATCGTGGACACAAGCTCGGACGGCTGCAGTTCGCCCAGCTGCTTTTTGCCCATCAGGCGCATGGCCAGAATGATGAGCAGATAGATGACAAATGTCCGCAGCAGCAGCAAAAACATCCGCACAGCGCCTCCTTTTCTCTCAGGGAGAAGTATGCGGCGCGCCGCCCGCATTTATGCGCGGTATAGCCCGCGCGTGCGGCGCGCATACTACCGGCGGAGGGGATGGCATGCAGGAGGAGAAGCTGACACAGAGCCTTTTGCACAACAAGCTGCTTTTGAAGGGGCTGTTCGGCGCGGCGACGGATTTTTACACAAAGGACGTGTGCCTTGGCGGCGTGCGCTGCTGCATCTGTATGTTCGAGGGGCTTTCCAGCATCGAGCGGCTGTGGGTGATGATGCTGGACATCCTCTCCCACGCAGATACGCCGCTGCCGCAAAACGACGCCGAAGCCCTCTATCGTTTCATCCTGTGCGAAACGGCCATTCCTCTGGAGCACAAGAGCGTGCTGACCGTGGAGGACGCCCGCGCGCAGCTGACGGCCGGCACAACGCTGCTGTTGATCGACGGCGTCGACCGGGGGCTGGTGCTGTCGACGCAGAGCATGCAGTTCCGATCGGTGTCGCAGCCGAGCGGGGAGGGGAACATCCGCGGTTCGCGCGAGGGCTTTACCGAACTTTTGCGCGTGAACATCAGCCTTGTGCGGCGGCTGATCCGCACAGAGGGCCTGATGGTGGAGACGTCGGTGGCGGGCGCGCGCACCAAGACGGAGCTGGCGCTTTTGTACGACCGCGACCTTGTGCCGCCGCAGCTGCTGCGCACCGTGAAGCGGCGTCTTGCCGCGTGCTCGCTGCCGTTTGTGTTCGACAGCGGCTACCTCGCGGCCTTTTTGCAGAAAAGCCGTTTTTCCTTTTTCCAGTCGGTCGGCTATACCGAGCGGCCCGACACCGCCGCGGCGCGCATCTGCGAGGGCAAGATCGTCCTGCTGGTCAACGGCAGCCCCTTCGCGATGGTGGCGCCGTGCTTTTTCTCCGAGCAGTTCGGCACGATGGACGACTACTCCGAAAAGGCGTATTTTGCGTCCCTGCTGCGCGTACTGCGCTACGCGGCGTTTTTCATCGCCGTGCTGCTGCCGGGGGCGTTTGTCTCGGTGGCGAATTTCACGCCGGAGCTTCTTCCGCAGGAGATGCTGTACAAAGTGGCCTCGGCGGAGCTGGCGACGCCGCTGCCGCTGTTTGCGGAGGCGCTTTTGATCAATTTCCTGCTGGAGATCGTGCGCGAGGCGGGCCTGCGCCTGCCGCACCCCATCGGGCACTCCGTCAGCCTCGTCTCGGCGCTCATCCTGGGCGACGCCGCCGTGTCGGCCGGGCTGTTGAGCACACCTATGGTGATTGTGTCGGCACTCACGGCCATCTGCGCGTTCGTGGTGCCGAACCTGTACGAGCCGGTCACGGTCCTGCGGCTCCTGTTCATCCTGGCGGGTGGGCTGCTTGGGCCGGTGGGCATGGTGGCGCTGTTTTTATACATGCTGTTCAATCTGTGCAGCATGAATGCGTTCGGCATCCCGTACACTGCGCCACTGGCGCCGGCCTCGCGCGCCTTTCTGCGCGACGGGCTGCTCCGCCGCAGCTGGCGCACTCTGGCAAAAAGCGATTTCAGCATCCGTGACCTTGCGCCAAAGGAGGGGGAAGATGGGACGCAGAGCGATTGACGCGCGCGGGCTTGCCGTCATACTGGGTCTGACGCTCGCGGTTGATCTTGTCATCCGCCCATTTTCACAGCGCAACGGCATCCGCGCGCAGGTGTTTGCACCCGCCGCCCTGCTGGACGGCCTGGCCGTTCTGGCGTTGACGGCGCCGCTGCTGCGTGCGCTGACGCCCGCCGTGCGCGCGCGCATGGGCGCCGTGTGGACGCGCGGCGCGCGGTGCGCGCCCTTCCTGCTTCTGTTCGCCTTTGCCGCCGGCGGGGCCGCCGTGCGCGCCGAGCAGTTTTTGCGCTATGTCAGCGACGCGCCGCTGCCGCGCGTGGCAGTGTACGCACTGGTGCTTGCGGCGGCGTTTTACGCCATGCGCTGCGGGGCCGAGACGCTGGCGCGCGTGTGCGGCGTGCTGGCGTGGCTGTTTGGGCTGTCGGTGGTGATCCTGCTCGCCTCGAATGCCGGCGGCATGGCGATCGTGAATCTGGAAACGGAGGTGTTCGACCTCGCGGAATGGGCGCTGACGGCCGCGCGCGGATTTTCTCTGCCCGCGCAGATCGCGCTGTTTTTCTGGCTGGCGCTGAGCGCGCGGGACGATTTGCGGCGGCCGTACCGGCGGACGCTGCTGGCCGTGATCCTGCTGGCGATGGTGCTGAGCGTTGCGGCAGAGCTCGTTCTGGGTTCGCAGGCCCAGATGCAGAACCAAACGGTGCATGCGCTGTCGCGCCTTGGCGGCATTTCGGTGTTCCACCGGCTGGACGCGCTGCACACCGCCGCGTGGCTCGCGGCGATCTTCGCCAAGGCGTGCGCTTTTGCGCTGGCGGCGCGCATGGCCGCAGAGGGGCTTTTGCCGCGTGAAAAACGCGCGCAGGCCAGCGGCTGGGCGCTCGCGGCGCTGCTCGTCGGCGTGCTGGCCGCTACCGCCGTGAGCGACCGCTGGCAGAGCCGCATCGAGAGCGCCGCCTGCGCGGCGCTGCTGCTTGCGCTGGGCGCGGGCGCTTTTGCGGCGGGGAGGGCGTATGAAAAAACGAAGGGCGCTTCTTAAACTGGCCGCCGCCTGCGCGGCGTCTCTTGCGCTGTGCGCCTGCGGGCAGGACCGCAGCCTCGGCCAGCGCGCCATCGTCAAGGCGGTGTATCTCGACGAGAGCGGGGGTGCGTATCACGCGGGGCTTGCGGTGTTCCTCTGCGAGCCGAACTCGGACACGGCCTCCGTACAGGGCGAGGCGAAAATCTATACCGGCGAGGGCGCCAGCATGGACGAGGCGCTGCGCGATGCGGAGCAAAAACAGAACAAAACGCCGTTTTATGCGCAGAACGAGCTGCTCTTTCTCGGCCCCGGCGCGCTGCGGCGTGATGTGACGCCATATCTTGCCTATTTCGGGCAGGAAAATGCCGCGCGCCCGAATCTATCCGTCTTTGCCGTCGACCTGACACAGCGGGAATTTTCGCGCTGCGACGATACGATCACGGACGTGGTGCGCGAGGGCGGGCGCATTGTGCAGGAGACGGCGCTGGGCGCGGGCCCCGCGCGCGGCATTTACGAGCTGGCTGCGCCGCAGGGGCAGCGCGCGGACGGCTGGCTGCCCGTGCTCAGTTTCGGCGAGGATAGCGAGGACTTCATCGGCGTGCGCGAGCTGGTTCTTCTGGAGGACGGGCGCGCAGGGGAGCGCCTGGAGGAGGAAGCGATGAGCACGGCGCTGATGCTGGCCGGCAAGCAGGACACGGTCTCGTTCAGCGGCAGCGACGGCGGCGAGCCGCTGGCTTTTACAACACAGCCGCTCACGCTCACACACAGCGTTGAAAACACACAGGAAGGCCCTGTCCTGACCGTGCGCGCGGCGGGCCGGCTGCGCAGCGTTTCACTAGGGGCAGGCGAGCTGCACGGCCGACAGGCGCAGCAGGCGGCGCAGCGCGTCTGCCGCTTTTTACAGCGAACGGCCGAAGCGCTGGGCGAACAGACCTTCGCACGCGGCAACGATGTGTTCCATCACGCCTGGTGGCTGCGTCAGCTGGATGCGGCGCAGGTGCAGGCCATGCAGCGCGCGGGCACGCTCTGGCAGCCCGGGCGCGTGCAGTATGTGTTCGATTTGCGCGTACAGCCGGAATGAAACGCGAGAACGCGCAGAAAAAGCCGCCGCGGGCGAGGGCCTGCGGCGGCTGTGCTCTTTTTTAAGGATTTTGCGGGCGCTCAACGCTTAACGGCCAGCGTCGCCCAGAAGGTCGGCACGCCGTGCTCGTGCAGGAAGCCCTGCCCGTCGGTATCCTCGTACAGGTCCAGCAGGGAAAAGCCCGCCTGGATCTGCCCGCGGATCTGCTCGTCCAGCGTGTGGGAAAACTGGATGCCGGAGTCGTCTTTGGCGAGCTCGCGCAAAAGGGCGGGGTCCTTCAGCGGGTTGAACGGCAGGCGGTTCTGCACGCGCGCGGGATCGTCCTCGTTGAAAAGATACGCAAAGCCGTTGTCGAGCCCAGCCAGCAAAAGGCCGCCCGGCTTTAAAATGCGATGGCACTCGCGCCAGACGTGCGAGACGTCCTCGATGTAACAGTTGGACACCGGATGGAAGATCAAATCGAACGCGCCGTCGGAAAAGGGAAGGGCCTTTGCCATGTCGGCGCGCACGGTTTCAATTGGATAGCCCTCGCGCGCGGCGACGGCCTCCTCGCTGGCAAGTTGGCGGGGCGAATAGTCCAGCACGGTGCACACAGCGCCCTGCGCGGCGAAAATAGGCATCTGCTGGGCGCCGCCGCTGGCGAGGCCCAGCACCTTTTTACCGGCCAGCGGGGGAAACCACTCCCTGGGCACGCTGCGCGTGGGCGTGAGCAGCATCTCCCAGCGCCCCTCCTTCGCCGCGAGGTACTGTTCGTGCGTGATGGGCGTGCCCCATTCCCAGCCCGCGTCGCACCAGCGGTCAATGGCGTCTGCGTTCATGTCGGCGTAATTGGTCCGGTCTACCTGGGTGTATTCCATCATTTCCTCCTCGGCTTCCTCACAAAAAAGGGGCGGCAGCGCTTTCGGGGCGCTGCCGCCGTCTGTCAAAACAGGCTTATTTCAAAAGATTCTCCACATAGGCGCGCAGCTCGTCGTTTTTGCAGTTCGCAAAGAACAGCTCGCGGAACTTCGGGCCGGCGACGGCGCGGCTGACAAGATGCTCGCAGTTCGTCACGCCCTCGGCGGCGGGCATCGTCTCGATGGCGTCGAGGCTGGCGATTAGGTCGTTCATCGTGCGCGCGCGCACCAGATCGAGGATTTTCTTGTTGTTCTGCTCGGGCACAACGCGGTCGGCGGGGTAGCCCTTGCCGTGGCCGAAGCCGAACAGCTTCTCGAACACATACTCCCAGTTCAGCTCCATGCCCCAGCCGCAGCCCTTGGCGAACGGCATCGCCACGCAGTTGCCGTCGTTGACATGCGCGAAGGTGTAAGCGTCCACAGGGTCCTCCACATGGCCGCACAGAACGCCGGGGAAGCTGTTGCACGCCAGCATGGCGCCCTCGCCCGTGCCGCAGCCGGTCACGACATAGTCGGCCGCACCGCTGTTCAGCAGGATGGCGGCCAGGATGCCCGCCTGCACATACGTCAGCTGCACGTCGTCGTCCGCGGCATACATGCCGTAGTTGTCGACGGTGTGGCCCATCGGCTCCACCACTTTGCGCAGCGCGGCCTCAATCTGGCCGTTCTTCGCAGCCTGGCTGTTCTCGTTGATCAATGCGATCCTCATGGGAAATCTCTCCTTACCTTTGCTTTGATATCCGTGGGGGCGCACGCGCCCCGCGCTATCTATAAGCATAGGCCATCCGCGCCGGAAAGTCAATTCATTTTCTTCATGAAAAAAGCCGGCGACGCTCGCCGGCGGCCCGTCAGCTCTCGCGGGACGGGTAGTAGAGGTTGTTCGAGATGAATTCCAGCTTGTC
This sequence comes from Candidatus Ruthenibacterium merdigallinarum, assembly GCA_019113785.1. Lineage (GTDB taxonomy): Bacteria > Bacillota > Clostridia > Oscillospirales > Ruminococcaceae > Ruthenibacterium > Ruthenibacterium merdigallinarum. The sequence goes on from DXGT01000060.1 coordinate 9,279, forward strand.
GCGCAGCGTGTGTTCCAGGTCGTTGACGGTCTGTACCATGCTCATCACCGTGTCGTTCACGCCCATGATCTGCTCCAGGCCCACGCCGTCCATCGAGAGCACCTTCTGGATCTTCTGCGCCTCGGCGGCGAGGATGCAGCTCAGCGAAGTTTCCTCCAGCGCGATGGATTCGACGAGGTCGGTGATGGCCTGGCTCATGGAAATGGGGTTGGGCGAGGTGCTGATCGTGGGTGAAGACATGCAAAACTCCTCCTTACGCGCGGTTCCATAAGAAAACAAAGCCGCAAAACTCTACCTGCAAAGCGGCGTCTGCTGCGTTATCGGGGCTTGCATTCCACCAAGGAGTGCTGCGCCCCTCTGCCTTGCATCTGCCGCTTTGCAGCGGTTTTGCGATGCTTCGCAGTTTTTGCAAAACCTTTGTTTTCTTATTTCACCACGCTGTTTTGTCGCGCTTTTAAGCGCCGCTTTGCTATCACTGTATGAAAATGCGCCCAAAAGTGTGAAAACAAAAAAAAACAGCGGGCCGGTGCGGCCCGCCATAAAAGGGGAACATTTAAAAATAGCTCACCTTGATCTGCTTGCCCATCTGTTCGAGATAGCGCGTCAGATCCTCCACCAGGCGGATCTTGATGCCGAAGGTGATGGGAAGGTCCGGGTTCTGGTGCGCGGGGTTGATGGCCCGGCCCACGAAGAAATTGATGTCCGTCGCATATTCGAACAGCATCTGCGCGATCAGCGAAGCGCCGTCCGTCTGCAAGCTCCACATGTTGGACAAATCCTCGCCGTTGACGAACTGCTTTGCATACTGCACCACGCGGCTCAGCGTGATGACGCCCTCGGTGACAAGGTCGATGCCCTTCACTTTGGCGATGGGCGGGATCTCCGGGTCGGTGCCGTAATCCAGCGTGGTCTGGATCTCCTCGTGCAGATAATCGGCGGCGATCTTCGACGTGGTGCCGCCGCACACGATCTTCTTGCCCTCTTTGGAGAAGAAGAGCGTCATCATCTTGGTGGCGTCGCGCGGATCGGCTGGCGGGCCGATCAGCAGGTTCACTGGCGTGCGCTCGCGGATGCGCACGGCGGCAATGGTACAGTCGTCGCCCGGCTCGCCCGCGTACAGGCGGTTGCATTCGTCCTCGATCAGCGAGGCGATCATCTTGGCCGACAGCGTATCGTCGTAAATGCGCTCGGCAAATTCCACGATATTCTCCCGCTGCCAGCCGAAATTCATCGATTTGCCCACGCCCGCATAGATGGCGCCGTCGCTCATCGCGATGAACACATCGTGCAGGTGCAGAGGGATGCGGCTCTCCAAAATCGTCTTGCCTTCGATGACCCTGCTGGTGATGGGATAGTCGAAATTTTTGCCGTCGCGCAGCAGGATGACGTTCGGGTTGTCAAACTGGATCAGCGTCGCCTCGGTATTGTCCTGAATGTGGATGATGGTAAACGTGGAGTACGCGACTTTGCGCACGCTGCAAACGGGCAGCGTTTTCACGATGGTGTCGACGCACTCCTCAATGGGCAGGCCGCTGTCGATCATCGTGCACAGGATTTTGCTTGTCAGCGTGGAGAGGATGTTGGCCTTTACGCCGCTGCCAAGCCCGTCGGCCAGAACCAGCGTCGTGCTGGTGTCGCTTGTGCCGATGATCTCCACGCGGTCGCCGCACAGCTGTTCGCCCACATGGTTCAGGCTGATATAGCCTGTGTCCGTCCAAAGCTGTTTCATGCAGCGCCTCCCGTCATTCCTGAATGGCGTCTTTCAATTTCGTCAGCGCAATCTTCGTCTCGGCCGTCGTCTCGCCCAAAAGCGAAGCGATCTCCTGCACCACGCGCATCTGCTTTTCGATCACGCTGTTCGTCACATCCACCGTGCGGCTGACAATCTCGTCGCGCTCGTTCTGGCGCTGCTGCTCCTGGGTGATGTCGCGCATCACGCTCAGGATCACATGGTATTCACGGTCGTAAACGATGTTTTCCGAAACGTACTTGTCGTACTCGGCGAGGTACTGCTGCTTGTCCTTCACGGCGATGCCCGTCGTCATCACGTTCAGATATTCCGACGGGTTCATCAGCCGCACGATCGGGCTGCCGATCACCTCTTTGGGCGATTTCAGGTTGAACAGTGCGCACGCGGCGCGGTTGATCTGCTGGATGCACAGATCCTCGTCCAGCGTGAAGATGGCGTTGGGTGTATTGTTGATGACATAGCCCGAGAAGGTCTCGGCGCGCTCTTTCAGATAGGGCAGGCACATGGTCAGGTCGGCCTTGCCCTGGTACACGGCGATGGCTTTGTCACGGCAGGTGGGGTAGCCGCAGCTGCCGCAGTTCAGCTCCTGCTCGGGGCTCGTCTTGCCGATCTTCGCAAGGATCTCGCGGATGGTGGCTTCGCCCGGAATCTGGCTGTGCGTGCCGAGATAGGGCATATTCTTGGCCATGTCCATCTGCGCGGGCGCGGGAGCGTCGAACGCGTCGTCGCCGGCAAAGTGCATCACCTTTACCTCGCCGCCCAGCACGGAATGGTGGTGATGGCGGATGCCGGGGCCGTTGACGCACGCGCCTTCGCACGCGTTCATCTCGATGAAGCAGTGGGTGAGGTTGCCCGCCTCGATCTCCTTGAGCGCGGCGATGCAGTTCTGCACGCCGTCCACGGCAAGGTATGTATAGCCCGTGTCCTCGTCCGTGTGCATCGTGCGCAGGACGCCGCCCTTGATGGGGAAGAAGCGCGCTTTTTTGCGGTGCTGCGCCTCGGGGGCCGTGGCCTCCAGCTGCACGCCGGCTTCCTCCATCCAGGCCTCCAGCTCTTCAAATGTCAGCACGACGTCGCAGTCGCCGTACAGCGCGGCCTCCTCTTTTTTGGAGATGCACGGCCCGATAAAGACGGCGGCGGCCCCGGGGTTCTGCTGCTTGATCAGCTTGCAGTGGGCCAGCATGGGCGAGAGCACCGGCGCAAGGCACGACAGCGCCATGGGGTGATATTTCTGAATGAGCGTATTCACGCTGTGGCAGCACGAGGAGATGATGACGTCCTGCTCGCCCTTGCGGATCATCTCATCGTACTCGGCGGCGACGATCTGCGCGCCGATGGCCGTCTCCTGCGCGTCCGCAAAGCCGAGCTGCAGCAGCGCGCGCTTCATGTCGTCGAAGCACACGGCGGGGAACTCGGCGATGAACGAGGGCGCCACGCTGGCGATGACCGGCGTGCCCTTCGCAAAGAGCTCCTTGACAAGCGGCACGTCGTTGCGCACTTCTTTTGCGTCCTGCGGGCAGTTGACAAAGCAGCGGCCGCACAGAATGCAGTCGCCCGCAAGGATGTTGGCCTGTCCGTCCGAGAACTTGATGCTCTTGACAGGGCAGTTGCGGATGCACTTGTAGCAGTTCTTGCAGTTGGCCTGTTTCAGACGCAGGATATCATTCATCCGAGCTCTCCTCCGAGTACTTTCTCCTTAAAAAAGGCGTCAAAGGTGTCGGCGTTCACGCCGGTGACGATCTCGTCGTTCACTTTGACGGTGACGCCGTGTTCGCATTTACCCATGCAGAATGCGGCGGAAAGGTTGACGCGGTCGGTCAGGCCGTTTGCCTCAAGGTTTTCCTTGAGAAGGCGAATGACATCGTACGAGCCTTTCAAATGGCACGAGGAACCGACACAGACACAGATATTCATAAAACCGAACACCTCTTTGATCCGCCCGCCCGCCGCCCATGCGCGCCGGACAGGCTATATTTATTAATTAGTATAATATTCCGGCCGCCGCGCGTCAATACGGCGGCGGAAAGAAAGCGCAGTTTGTTTTTTGTGAGATTTTTTTGACGTTTTCCGGTTGACAAACGCGGGGAAGTTCGCTAAAATATAAAAGTCGCTTGGAGAGTTGGCTGAGTGGTCTAAGGCGCACGACTGGAAA
>DXGT01000061.1 GCA_019113785.1 Candidatus Ruthenibacterium merdigallinarum
CTGTTTTTTGTTTATGCCTGTGCACTTTTTTTGTATGCGCCTGCCTCGCGGCCGCGCCAAACAGGGTGCCGCGCCCCGGGGATACGCATGGCCGCGCGCCATACGCCGCGCAGAACGGCCGCGCCGTCTGCCCCATGGGGCGGGCATAAATTAATTTTTTCGCTCAACTTAAATACTAGTATCCCAGTGTGCTTCCATCCCACGAAGGAGGGGTCTGTATGCTGACCGGCAATGTCTTTGCAAACGAAGATCTGTCCGTATATCCCAAGGCCATCCAGCGCGCCATCCGCTATTACTGCGAGCACGACCTCGCCGCGCACGCGCCCGGCCGCTTTGCGCTGGACGGCGACCGGCTGATTTTGCAGGTGATCGACCAGGACACCGCCCCGCGCGCGACGCTGCGGCCCGAGGTGCACCGCAAATACGTGGACGTGCAGTTCCTCGCGGCCGGCGGGCCCGAGCGCATCGGCTGGTATCCGGACATGGGCGACAGCGAGGTCGACGAGGAGCTTTTGGCCTCGCGCGACATCATTTTTTACAAAAACAACCCGCAGGCGCGCGAGAGCGTCATCGAGATGCAGCCCGGCAGCTACGCCGCGTTTTTCCCCGGCGACGTGCACATCCCGGGCATCCAGGCGGGCGATGCGCCCGCGCGCATCCGCAAGATCGTGATGAAGGTGGCCGTGGACACTTTGTGACCCCCGCGCCGCCATCAGCATAAAAACAACCGGCAAAGGAAAAGGAGACCTGACTTATGCGCGTACCGTTTGAAACATTGAAAGAGACGATCAAAAAGGCGTTTTTGAACGCGGGCCTCAACGAGGAGCAGGCCGAGGCGTGCGCGACGGTGCACGCGCAGTCCAGCTGCGACGGCGTGTTCTCGCACGGGCTGAACCGCGTGGCGCGCTTTTGCGACTATGTGTCCAAAGGCTGGGTGGACCCGGCGGCCCGCCCGGAGCTTTTGCACGCGCGCGGCGCGGCCGAGCACTACGACGGCCACATGGGCATCGGCGTGCTGAACGCCCAGTTCTGCATGGACCGCGCCATCGCGCTGGCCAAGGAGCACGGCATCGGCATGGTGGCGCTGCGCAACACCACGCACTGGATGCGCGGCGGCAGCTACGCGTGGCGCGCGGCCGACGCGGGCTTCATGGGCCTGTGCTGGACGAACACCGAATCGTGCATGCCGCTGTGGGGCTCGAAGGAGCCGAGCGTCGGCAACAACCCGTTCTGCATCGGCATCCCCCACAAGGACGGGCACATCGTGCTGGATATGGCGATGAGCCAGTACTCCTACGGCAAATTGCAGGTGACGCGCCTGGCCGGCAAGCAGCTGCCCTACCCCGGCGGCTTTGACAAGGACGGCAACCTGACCAGCGACCCCGGCGCCATCGAGCAGACGATGCGCATCCTGCCGGCCGGCTACTGGAAGGGCAGCGGCCTGGCGCTGGTGCTGGACATGGCGGCCGCGATGCTCTCCGCCGGCAAGAGCGGCGACGTCGTCACCGACGACAACCTCGGCAGCTGCGGCGGCTGCTGCCAGGTCTTCATCGCGTTCGACCCGTACATGTTCTCGAGCAAGGACGAGGTGGAGGCCATGCTGGCCCACCGCATCGAGAGCGTGCACAGCGCCGCGCCCGTGCGCGAGGGCGGCCATGTGAGCTACCCGGGCGAGCGCACGGCCAAAACGCGCGCCGACCAGCAGGCCAACGGCGTCGAGGTGGACGAGGGCGTCTGGGCCGAGGTGTGCAAGCTGGCCGAGTGATCTTCAGGCTCTACGCCGGCGCAGCGTCGGCGCGGGAATAAAAACTTTATGGACAATGGAGGACGATTCACATGAAAATGACATTCCGCTGGTACGGAAAAGACAGCGACAAGATCACGCTGCAGCAGATCAAACAGATCCCCAACTGCACCGGCCTGATGGGCGTGCTGGACTACAAGGCCGCCGGCGAGGTGTGGACCGAGGAGGAGATCAAGGAGTACATGGACTATGTGCACGCCGCGGGCCTCGAGTGCGAGGTCATCGAGAGCGTGAACGTGCACGAGGACATCAAGCTGGGCCTGCCCACGCGCGACGAGTACATCGAGAACTACAAGACGACGATCCGCAACCTGGCGAAATACGGCGTCAAGGTGATCGTGTACAACTTCATGCCCGTGCTGGACTGGCTGCGCACCGACCTTGCGCGCGAGATCCCGGAGGACGGCTCCAACAGCCTGTACTTCGACGAGAAGGAACTGGGCGAGATGACCCCGGTGGACATCGTGCGCAAGACCGCCGAGAACTCCAACGGCTTCACGCTGCCCGGCTGGGAGCCCGAGCGCCTGGCGGACCTCGAGCACACGATGGAGCTGTACAAGGATATGGACAACGACAAGCTCCTCGAAAACTACAAGTACTTCCTGGACGCCATCATCCCCGTCTGCGAAGAGGTCGGCGTGAAAATGGCCTGCCATCCGGACGATCCGGGCTGGCCCATCTTCGGCCTGCCCCGCATCGCGCACGACCAGGAGGGCTATGACAAGATCGTGAAGCTGCACGACAGCCCCTGCAACACCGTGTGCCTGTGCACCGGCAGCCTCGGCAGCAACGTGCACAACGACATCCCCGCCATGATCCGCCACTTCGGCGAGATGAACCGCATCGGCGCCATGCACGTGCGCAACGTCAAGCATCTGGGCAGCGACCGCTGCTTCCGCGAGTCGAGCCACCTGTCCGCCGACGGCGATCTGGATATGTACGAGATCATGAAGGCCATCTACGAGACCTGCCCCGACACCTATGTGCGCCCGGACCACGGCCGCATGATCTGGGGCGAAGTGGGCCGCCCCGGCTACGGCCTGTATGACCGCGCCCTGGGCATCGCCTATCTGAACGGCCTGTGGGAAGCCATCGACAAAAACGCCAAGGCCGGCAAATAAGTTTGCACACCGCGCCGGGGCCGGCCGCGGCCCCGGCCATCAAAAAGAAAGAAGGGTTCTCCCATGTATGCAACTACCATCGCGCTCGCTGAGAAGTACAACTATCTGGACGACAAGTTCAAGGCCGCGTACGCCTGGCTGCGCGACACGGACATCGCCGCGCTGAGCGCCGGCAGCTATCCCGTGTGCGAGGGCGTGACCGCCAACGTGCAGGAGTACACCACCATGCCTGCCGACACCTGCTACTTCGAGGCGCACGACAAGTTCTTCGACATCCAGTACCTCGTCTCCGGCAAGGAGCAGTTCGGCGTGTGCCGCCGCGAGGGCCTGACCGTGCGCGAGGAGATCCCCGCCAACGATCTGACCTTCTACGAGGAGCCCGCCGAGAGCGGCAGCATCCTGCTGCTGCCGGGCGATTTTGCCGTCGTCGCTCCCGAGGACGCCCACAAGCCCCGCTGCATCGCCGGCGAAGCCTGCCCCGTGAAGAAAGTCGTCGTCAAAGTGGCGCTGTAACAATCGAACATTCGCACAGGCGGCGGGCAGACACTGTCCGCCGTTTCTGTGCTCGGGACGTTTACTCGAGTAAATTTTTCAGAAAGGAAGACCTCCCATGCGTGCTATCAAATTCTCCGAACCCTGGAAAGTGGAATGTGTCGACATTCCCGAGCCTGTCGCCGAAAAGGGCCAGGCTCTGATCAAAGTGCGCTGCGCCGGCATCTGCGGCAGCGACATCGGCGCGTTCCGCGGCACAAACCCGCTGGTGAGCTATCCGCGCATCATCGGGCACGAGATCGCGGGCGAAATCCTGTCCATCCCCGAGGACAACCCCCGCGGGCTGAAGGCCGGCGACCACGTCATCGTCGACCCGTACCTGTACTGCGGGCATTGCTATCCGTGCTCTATCGGGCGCACCAACTGCTGCACCGGCCTGCAAGTGCTGGGCGTACACGTGGAAGGCGGCATGTGTGAGGTCTTCGCCCACCCGGCCGACATGCTGTGGAAGCTGCCCGACGACATGCCCTGGGACATCGCCCCCATGGCCGAGCCGCTGACCATCGCGCTGCACGGCATCCACCGCGGCGGCCTCGCCGCCGGCGAGCATGTGGCCATCATCGGCGCGGGCCCCATCGGCCTGCTGGCGGCCATGGCGGCCATCGCCTACGGCGCCGAACCCATCCTGATCGACCTGGTGGACGAGCGCCTCGCCATGGCCCGCGCGCTCGGCGTGAAAAAAACGATCAATTCCGCCAAGGAGGACCTGGTCGCCAGGGTGAGCGAGTACACAGGCGGCCGTTTTGCCGAGCTCGTGATGGAGTGCTCCGGCGCAAATCCGGCCATCCGCAGCACGCTGGACATCGTGGCCAACGCCGGGCGCATCACGCTGACCGGCTGGCCCAAAAAAGAGACCCCGCTGCCCACGGACGCGATCACCCGCAAAGAGGTGGACATCCGCGGCGCGCGCACCAGCGCCCGCGAATTCGAGGAGGCCATCGAGCTGATCCACTCCGGCAAGGTGGATGTGCGCGCCCTGCTGACGAAGGTCGTCAGCCTGGACGAAGCCCCCGCGACGATCATCGACATCGAAAAGAACCCCGGCAACTACATGAAAGTGGACGTCCTCGTCGATTGACATTTTCCCTCTGTTCCATAAGAAGGCGGCCGCCGCAGAGCGCAAGCTCCTGCGGCGGCCGCCTGTTTTCCTATCGGCTGTTCAGTTCAGCGCCGTGTCGTCCCGGAACAGGCGCTGCGCCATCGCCAGCAGCCCCGCGTGCTGCGGCGCCCGCAGGCCGGGGTCGGCCTCGATCAGCGCCAGCGCGTCGCTCTGCGCGGCGTACAGCGTGCGGCTGTCGGCCATGAGGTCGGCGATGTGCAGGCTGGGCAGGCCGTGCTGCCGGCTGCCGAAGAAGTCGCCGGGGCCGCGCGTCTCCAGATCGAATTTGGCGATCTCAAACCCGTCGGTGGTGTGGCACAAAAACGACAAACGTTTTTTCACCGCGTCGGTGACATGGTCGCTGACCAGCACGCAGTACGCCTCGCCCCCGCCGCGGCCCACGCGCCCGCGCAGCTGGTGCAGCGCCGACAGGCCGTAGCGCTCGGCGTTCTCGATGACGATGCAGCTGGCGTTCGGCACGTCCACGCCCACCTCGATCACGGTGGTGGACACCAGCACGTCCAGCTTCCCCTCTTTGAAATCGTCCATGACGGCCGCCTTCTCGGCGGGCTTGAGCCGCCCGTGCATCAGCCCGATGCGCCGGCCCGGCAGCAGCGGCCTTGCCACCTGCTCGCAATAGCTCGTCACCGACAGCATGTCGCTCTCGCCCTCGTCGATCACGGGGCACACGATGTACGCCTGGCGCCCGGCGTCCAGCTGCTTTTGCAAAAAGCCGTACAAATCGGCGCGCTTTTTGCCCGTGACGGCGTACGTCTTCACCGGCGTGCGGCCGGGGGGCAATTCGTCGAGGATGGAGATGTCGAGGTCGCCGAACATCAAAAGGCCCAGCGTGCGCGGGATGGGCGTGGCGCTCATCACCAGCGTGTGCGGATGGTCGGCCTTGCCGGACAAAAGCCCGCGCTGGCGCACGCCGAAGCGGTGCTGCTCGTCCGTGACGACGAAGCCCAGCTTTCGGAACTCGACGCTCGCCGAGAGCACCGCGTGCGTGCCGACGACAAGGTCGGCCTCGCCCGCGGCGATCGCCGCGAGCGCCGCTTTGCGCGCCGCGCCCTTCACGCTGCCCGTCAAAAGCGCCGTGCGCACGCCGAGCCCCGCCAACAATCCGTCCAGCGTGGCCGCGTGCTGCGCCGCCAGAATCTCCGTCGGGGCCATCAGCACCGACTGGTAGCCGTTTTTAAACGCGGCGTACACGCCAGCGGCCGCCACCAGCGTTTTGCCGCTGCCCACGTCGCCCTGCAAAAGGCGGTTCATCGGCTCTCTCTTGCTAAAATCGGCCAGGATCTCGTCCGCGGCGCGCCTTTGCGCGCCCGTGGGCGAAAACGGCAGCGACGCCCAGAACGGCGCCAAATCCACGCGCCGCATCGGCGCGCCGGTCAGCGCCTTGCCGCGCCCGCGCAAGAGCAGCAGCCCCAGCTGCAACGCCAGCAGCTCTTCATAGATCAGCCGGCGGCGCGCGGCGTGCACCTCGGCCCCGCTTTGGGGGAAGTGGATCATGCGCACGGCGTCGGCCTTGCCGCACAGGCGGTATTTTTCGCGCAGGCTGGCGGGCAGCGGCTCGTCGATGTCGGGCACGGCGGCGAACGCCGCGCGCACGCACCGGGCCAGGTACGCGCTGTTGACGCCCTCCGTCTGCGGATACACGGGCGTCAGCGGCGTCGCGGCCGCCTGCGCGGCGCTGAGCGCCACGGGGTTGACCATCTCGCGCTGGGCAAAGCCGCCGCCCACCTTGCCGTAGAAAAAGTAAGTCTCGTTCTCCTGCAATTTGGCGGGCGCATAGGGGTTGTTGAAATAGGTCAGCGCCAGCGCGGCCGTCTCGTCGCCCGCCTGCACGCGCACCATGCGCTTGCCGCCGCGCACGCGCGTCTCGGGGCCTTTGCCGTACACGGTGGCGCGCACCACGCACTTGGCGTCGTACGGCGCGCTGGCCACGGGGTACGGGTGCGAATAGTCCACATAGTCGCGCGGGTAAAACGAGAGCAGGTCCTCGGCGGTGAACAGCCCCAGCTTCGCCAGCTGGGCCGCGCGCTTTTCGCCCACGCCCTTGAGATAGCGGATGTCCACCGCCGCGCCTCCTTCCCCGTTGCGCCATTGTGTGAAAAGAGGCCCCGCCGTGCGGGGCCTCCGTGTGCTTTTTTCTGCCGGAATGCTTGCGCCGCTTTGCGCGCGCCGCGCGAAGGTCACTCCACGCTGATCATATAATAGTATACAGGCTGGCCGCCGTGGATATGCGTCACCTCAATGCCCGCGGGGCATTTGGCCTGCACGAGGTCGGCGGTGCGCTGCGCGTCCTCCTCGCTGACGTCGCAGCCGGAGATCACGGTGACAAAGCTCGTGTCCTTTTTGCACATGCTGCGCGCCAGGCGGTAGGTCGTCTTGGTGATGTCCGTGCCCGTGGCCGCCAGCTTGCCGTTCTCCAGCGCCAGGATCTCGCCCTTTTTGATCTTGCGGCCGTCAAAGTCGCTGTCGCGGGCGGCGAACGTCACAAGGCCCGTGGCCACGCGGTCGGCCGCCTGCATCATGTTGACGGCGTTCGTGTCGGCGTCGGCGTCGGCGTCGAAGTTCAGCATGGCGGTGATGCCCTGCGGGATCGTGCGCGTGGGCAGCACCACGATGGCGCGGTCGGCGATCTTCTTCGCCTGCTCGGCCGCCATGATGATGTTCTTGTTGTTGGGCAGCACGAACACGGTCTTGGCCGGCACGCTCTGCACCGCGGCGACGATGTCCGCCGTGGCGGGGTTCATCGTCTGTCCGCCCGAGACCACGGCGTCGACGCCCAGGTCCTCAAACACGGCGCGCAGGCCGTCGCCCGCCGCCACGGCCACGAAGCCGTAGGCGCGCTGCGGGTCCACCGCGGCGTAGGTGAATTCGCCCGCGCCGGACTGCTCGGCCGCCGCCTGCTTGCGCAGGCCCTCGCCCTGCTTTTGCCGCGCGAGGAACTGCTCGTGCATATTTTCGATCTTGAAGTTCGTCAGATAGCCGTACTGCAAGGCGTGCGTGATGATCTTGCCCGGGTCCTTCGTGTGGACGTGGCAGTTGATGACCTCGTCGTCCTCGATGACAACGACGGAATCGCCGTTCGACTCTAGGAACGCGCGCAGCTTTTCGCACGAGGCGTCGGGGTTTTTGTTGACGAGGAACTGCGTGCAGTAGCCGTTCACGATGTCCTCGACGGTCATCAGGTCGTCGGTGAACACGCCGCGCCCCGCGCTGGACGCCTCGGGCCGCGCGCTCTTTTCGGCCGCCTCCTGCGGGCGGATCATCACGCCGTCGCGCAGCACGCTGAGCATGCCGTTGAAAATGATGACGAGGCCCTGCCCGCCCGCGTCGACCACGCCGGCCTTTTTCAGCACGGGCAGCTGCTCGGGCGTGTGATCCAGCGCCTGCTGCGCCGCGTCGCACACCAGCTGCCACAGGGCCGCCACGTCGCCGGCCTCGGCCTTTTCCGCCTGCTCGCTGGCCACGCGCGCCACGGTCAGCATCGTGCCCTCGGTGGGCTTCATCACGGCTTTGTACGCGGCCTCCACGCCCTTTTTCAGCGCGGCCTTCAAGTCGTCGGCGCTCGCTTCGCGCTTGCCCTGCAGCGCTTTGTAAAAGCCGCGGAACAGCAGGCTGGAGATCACGCCCGAGTTGCCGCGCGCGCCGCGCAGCATCGCGGACGCCGTCACGTGGGCCGCCGTCTCGACGGTGCAGTCGTCCGGCAGGGCCTCCAGCTCGCGCACGGCGGCGCCGATGGTCATGCTCATGTTCGTGCCGGTGTCGCCGTCGGGCACGGGGAACACGTTCAGCTCATCCACGCGCGCGCGCTGGTTGGCCAGGCTGTGCGCGCCGGACAGGATACAGTCTCTCAGCAGTTTGCCAGTCATCATAATTGTTTCTTTCACCTCGGTTAATCTCAGGCGGCGCACAGGGGCGCGCCGTGGTCAGACAATGTCGTCCACACAGACGTTGATGCGCCGCACCTTCAGCGCGGTGGCATCTTCAACGGCATAGCGCACCTTGTGCGTGATGCTGCGCACGATGGCCGCAATGTTCACGCCGTATGTCACCTTGATGTGAAGCTCGATGGCCAGCTGGCCGTCCTCTTCCGTCACGCGCACGCCCTTTTCGGGGAAATCAGAGCCGAGCACCAGCGACTTTACGTTTTCCGCGCGGCTGCTGGTGGCCATGCCGGCCACGCCGTAGCAGTTCTGCGCCGCGGCGCTCACCAGCCCGGCGAAAAAGTCGCCCGTCATGCAGACTTTGCCCAGCGGGGTGTAAAACTTGATCAAAACCGCTCCACTCCTTTTCGTGCGGGGCCGCGCTCGCGCACGGCCCGAAAAATGCTTATGTGTGTTCCTTATTATACACGAAATCTTCGCAAATGTACAGCTTTTATGGCGAATGTCCGCATTTGCGCGCCGCGCGGCGCGCAAAAAACAGCCGCCCGGCGCAAAAAGCCGCTTCCATCCGGCCGATTTTGTGCTATGATAATAGACGGGCGCGCCGACGCGCGCCGACGGGAGGTCGATACAAAATGAATGCAAGTGAAAAGATCGCGGCGCTGCGCGCCGCCATGAAAGCGTGCGGCGCCGACGGGTACCTGGTGCCGTCCAGCGACCCGCACATGAGCGAATACCTGCCCGCGCACTACCGCGCCCGCGCGTGGTTCTCGGGCTTTACCGGCTCGGCCGGCACGCTGGCCGTCACGGCCGACGCGGCCGCGCTGTGGACGGACGGGCGCTATTTCATCCAGGCCGAGCGCCAGCTGGCCGGCAGCGGCATCGAGCTGATGCGCATGCGCGAGCCCGGCACGCCGGAGCTGGAAAACTGGCTGGCCGAACACCTGCCCGCGGGCGGCACGATGGCCCTGGACGGCGCGGTGTGCGCCGTGGCCACGGTGGAAAAGCTGGAAAAGGCGTTTGCCGCAAAGCAGATCGCCGTCTGCGACAAGGACCTGACCGGCGCCGTCTGGACGCAGGATCGCCCGCCCCTGCCCGCCACGCCCGCGTGGCTGCTGGACGTGCAGTACGCCGGCAAAACCGCCCGCGAAAAGCTGGCCGACGTGCGCGCGGCGCTGGGCAAAGCCGGCGCGCAGGCCACGCTCGTCAGCCGTCTGGACAGCGTCGCCTGGCTTTTGAACCTGCGCGCGGCCGACATCGACTACAACCCCTTCGCGCTGGCCTACTGCCTTGTGACCGAAGACGCGGCGCAGCTGTTCATCGACACCGGCCGCCTGCCCGGCGCCGCGCGCGCCGCGCTGGAGGGCGAGGGCGTCTGCGTGCGCGGCTATCAGGACGTGGAGGCCGCCATTGCCGCCATCGGCGCCGACACCGCCGTCCTCTACGAGCCGGCCGGTCTCTCCTACCGCTTGCAGCGCGCTTTCCTTTCAAACCCGCACGTGACGCTCAAGGCCGGGGACGAGCCCGTGGCCCCGCTCAAGGGCGTAAAAAACCCCGTGGAGGTGAAAAACCTCAAAAACGCTCACGTCAAGGACGGCGTGGCCATGGTGCGCTTTGCGATGCGCTTGGAAAAGGCGATGGCCGCGGGCGAGGACGTCACCGAGTGCGACGTGGACGCCTGGATGCGCGAGGCGCGCGCCGCCCAGCCCGACAACCTCGGCGAGAGCTTTTCCACCATCGCCGCCTACGGTGCGAACGCGGCCATGATGCACTACGCCCCCGCGCCGGACACCTGCGCCCACCTTGCACCGCACGGCTTTTTGCTGGTGGACTGCGGCGGCCAGTACCGCGACGGCACCACCGACGTGACGCGCACCTACGCGCTGGGCACGCCCACCGAGGAGGAGCGCCGCCTGTACACGCTGGTGCTGAAAAGCCACATCAACATCGCGCGCGCCGTGTTCAAGCAGGGCATGGCCGGCATGCATCTGGACATCCTGGCCCGCGGCCCGATGTGGCGCGAAACGCTGGACTACCGCTGCGGCACCGGCCACGGCGTCGGCTTTGTGGGCGGCGTGCACGAGGGCCCGCAGAACCTGTCGGCGCGCGGCACGGCCCCCTTCGAGCCCGGCATGACCATCACCGACGAGCCCGGCATTTACGAGGAGGGGCGTCTCGGCATCCGCATCGAGAACGAACTTTTGTGCAAAGAGTACGGCGAGAGCGAGTACGGCAAGTTCTACTGCTTCGAGCCCATCACCTACTGCCCCATCGACACAAAGCCCGTGGACGCGGCGATGCTGTCCGCCGAGGAGCGCGCGTGGCTGAACGAGTTCCACGCCAACGTGCGCAAGACGCTGGCGCCGCACCTGACGGACGAGGAGAACGCATGGCTGGCGGACGCCTGCGCGCCCGTGTAAAAAAGCCCCACGCCGAACGCGCATCAAAAAAAGATTACAGAGCAGCGCCCTTTTGCCGCCTGCCGGCAAGGGGGCGCTGCTTTTTATAGATTTAAAAAATCAAATCAGGATCGCGCCGCTGCAAAACGAGGCGGCGTTGCTGCGGAACACCGCCGCAATGGGGAAAATCAGCGGCTGGGTGCGCGGCTCCATGGGCACGATGTGCGACACCAGCGTCCGCACCGCCGTGTACGCCTGCTGCACCGGGTACTGGTACACCGAGGCGGTGAGCGTCCTGTCCTCAAAATATTCCAGCAGCTCCGGGAACACGTCGGTGCCGATGGTGACGACGCGCCCCGAGGCCCCCGCCTCGCGGACGGCCGCGCACATGGCGAGCGTCTCGCGCGCGGACACCGCATAGATGCCGGACAAACTGCCATCCGACAGCGAGGCCGCCACCAGCGCCCGCAAACGGGCGGGGTCGTCGTACAGATGGCATTCGAGGATCTGCTCCTCGGGGCACTGCTGCGCCATGGCGGCGCAGAAATCGTTGACGCGCGCGACCTGGCGCACATTGCTGCGCACGCCGCCCAAAAGCAGCACCTTGCCGGGCGCGCCGCGCCGCAGCGCGCAGAAGATGTCCGCGCCCAGACGCCCCACGCACTGGTTGGCGCTGCAATAGTACAGCCGCTGGCGCGCCTCCGGCACGGCGTTCACCAGAAACACCGGCACTTTTTTCTGCGAGAACGCCTCCAGGAGCGCCAGAAAGCGCGGGTCGTTCGAGGCGTTCGTCACCAGCCCCTGCAGCTCGCTCTCGCGCAGCAGCCGGCGCAGCACCTCCAGCCCGTCGGGCCCGTTCGTGTCGGCGTAATAGCGGTCGACGCGGATGTTGCACACCGACAGCTCCTCGCAGGCCTTTTCGATCCCCTCCCAGACATAGCGGAAGAAATAGCGGTTTTCGCCCACCGGCTCGGGGAATACGGCCGCGAGGTTGATCGGCGGGCGGCGCAGCGCCGAGGCCATCACGTTGACCGTGTAACCGCAGCGCTTGGCCTCCTCCAGCACGCGCTGCTGCGTCTGCGGGCTGTAGCCGCCCTTGTTGTGCAGCGCGCGCTGCACCGTCCCGATCGAAAGGCCCAGCCTCCCGGCAATGTCCTTGAGCGTCGGCGCATTCTGTCCCATAGCTCTGCCTCCTTCCGGCGTTTGCAGCCCGCGCAGCTTTTCCGCGCCGCCGGCGCGGCCCCCACAGGCGGCCGGCGCGCGCAGATTTCTCCCCGCCATTATACCCCGCCGGGCGCGGCGGTTCCAGCGTCAAAATAAATAACGTTATTGTTTTCTTTTTGGCGGCATTGGTCGTTCCGCCGAAATTTCCGTTTCCTCTTTGTCAAATTTGAAAGAATAAAGTTATTTCATTTGTGAAATAACGTTATCTCTGTTATCGTAAGGATGTACGATGCGGCCGGAGACGTCCGGCCGTGCGCATTCGCAGGCCTGACAACTTGCGCGGAAATGAGGCGAAGATGATGAGTGACAAACAAAAGAACGTACTGATGATCTGTGTGGACCAGTGGCCCGGGCGGCTGCTGCACTGCGCCGGGCACCCGGCCGTGATGACCCCCACGCTGGATCAGCTGGCCGCGGACGGCATCCGCTTTGCCCGCTGCTACAGCACCTGCCCTGTGTGCATCCCGGCGCGCCGCAGCCTGATGACGGGCCTTTCGCCCGCCTCGCACGGCGACCGGGTGTACTCCGACCGCATGCCCATGCCGGACGTGCCGACGCTGGCGCAGACGTTCCGAAACGCCGGGTACCAGACCTTCGCCGTGGGCAAGCTGCACGTGTACCCGCAGCGCAACCGCATCGGCTTTGACGATGTGCTGCTGCAGGAGGAGGGCCGCTACGAGTTCGGCGTGGTGGACGACTATCAGATCTGGCTGGGCGAACAGGGCTACACGGGCGAGGAATTCGGCCACATGATGGGCAACAACAGCTACTACACCCGCCCCTGGCACCTGCCGGAGCACACGCACCCCACCGCATGGGCCACGCGCCAGATGATCCGCCAGATCCAGCGCAAAGACCCCACGCGCCCGGCCTTTTTCTACATTTCCTATCAGTTCCCGCACCCGCCGCTTGTGCCGCCGCAGGCATATCTGGACCTGTACGCGCCCGAGGACATCGACGCGCCGCTGTCCGGCGAGGACTGGGCGGACGACGGCGAGATCCTGCGCTTCCTGCGCGAGCAGGCCGACCCCTATACGGAGAAGGACATCCGGCTGGCGCGCCGCGCGTTCTACGCGCAGTGCACGTTCATCGACCACCAGATCCGCGGCCTGATCGGCACGCTGCGCGAGCACAGCCTGCTGGAGGACACCGTCATCGTCTTTGTCGGCGACCACGGCGACATGCTGTTCGACCACGGCATCGTCGGCAAGCGCGTGTTCTACGAGGGCTCGGCCAATGTGCCGCTGATCTTCTCGGGCGCGCCCGTCGCCGCATGGCGCGGGCAGGTGTCCGACCGGCTGGCATGTCTGGAGGACGTGATGCCCACACTGCTGGATGTGTGCGGCATCGAGACGCCGCCCAGCGTGGAGGGCCGCTCGCTGCTGCGCGGCGAAGGCCGCCGGCTGCTGTACGGCGAAGTGGGCGAAGGCCCCAAGGCCGCGCGCATGGCGACGGACGGCCGCCTGAAACTGCTGTACTACCCCTGCGGCAACGTGCTGCAGCTGTTCGACCTCGCGCGCGACCGCGAGGAGATGCACAACGTATACGCGGCCCGCGCGGACGAGGACGGCGTGAAAGCCCTGCTGGCGCACCTGTGCAGCCATCTGCACGGCGGCGACCTCACGTGGCTGCGCGACGGCGCGCTGTGCGGCTTTGAGGCCCCGGCGTACCGGCGCTCGGCAGACTATGCGCTGTACAACCAGCGCGGCCTGCACTGGCCTGCGCCGGGCGGCTACTCGAACGAGGGCAAAACCTGACGCGCCCGCCGCCTGCGGGCGGCGGGGCCCATCCCATTCATCTGCTTGAACAAGGAGGTTTCAATCATGGTGCAGATCGTGATCGGCATTTTGATGATCGCCAGCTTTTTAGGGCTGGTATTCTACTGTGTAAAAGGCTATAACCTGATGGTCGGCTTCTTTGCCATGTCCACGCTTTGGGTGATCCTCGTCCTCGTGGGCAACGCCATCTCCCCCGTCGCCTCCATGGAGGGCACGACGATCCTGGACGTTGTCAAGACCGTCTACCAGGGCGGGCCGGAAAACTACGCCCAGACCATTCTTGTCAACATCTTCTTCGGCGCGTTCTTCGGGCGCGTTCTGATGGACACCGGCATCGCCGCGACGCTGATCCGCAAAACGGTGGAGCTGGGCGGCGACCGCCCGGCCCTGACGATGATCCTACTGTGCATCGTGACGGCTGTCTGCTTCACCTCCATGACCGGCATCGGCCCGGTCATCTCCATCGCGGTGATCGTGCTGCCCATCTTCCTGGCGCTGGGCATCCCGTCCAACATCTCGCTGTTCGCCTTTATGGGGGCCATCATGTCCGGCATCCTGCTGAACATCACGGCCTACGCGCAGTACAACGGCGTTTTGGGCGGCATCGACGCGCGCTTTACCGAGGAGTATACCTATCAGAATTATTTCACCTATGGCATCGTGGCCATGGCGATCACGCTGGTGGTCGTGCTGGCTGTGGCGCTGGTGGCGCTGAACCGCGCGAAGGCCAGCCACGCGTGGGCCGCCGAGAACGCAGCGCCGGCCGGCGCGCCCGCGAAGGACGCCCCCTGGTACTCCTGGTTCTCCGTCATCCTGCCCGTTGTGCTCATCGTCGCCGTGAACTGCCCCATCATCCTGGCGTTCATCCTCTCGGCGCTCTATGCGCTTTTGACCTGCGGCAAGCTGACGGGCGGCTTTACCGCCGTCTGCTCGATGCTGGCGCGCCAGTTCTCGGAGGGCGCGGTGGACGTCTCGCCCATGATCGGCTTCCTGCTGGTGCTGTCCATGTTCAACAAGGCGGCCGTGTATGCGGCGCCGTATTTTGAGAGCATCATCGGCGGCATCTTCCCCTCCAGCGCGCTGTGGCTGTGCGTGCTCTTCGCCGTGATCTTCCCGCTCGGCTTCTTCCGCGGGCCCACCACGCTGACGGGCTGCGGCACCGCGACGGCCGTCGTCGTGCTGTCCATCGCCAACTGGGCGATCCCCTTCATCTATCCGCTGTTCGCCATCACCACCATCATCCCCCAGCACATGGACCTGACCCAGTCCTGGGTGGCGTGGGGCCTGGGCTACACCAAGGTGGCCTCGAAGGACTACATGCGCTATTCGATCCCGACAGTGTGGATCGCCGGCGTGCTGTGCTGCGCGGCCGTGTACCTGATGTACGGCGGCGCGGCGCTGGCCTGAACTTACCCTCCATTCTGAATACCTTCCAACGCAAAGAGGCGCCGGCTTTTCAGCCGGCGCCTCTTTGTATGATCTTTTGAAAACAACCTGCCGCCCTTTACACGCTCAGCTCGGCCTTTTCGCCCAGCACCGCGCTGTTTTCGGCGAGCACCGGACGGATGACGTCGCGCAGGAACTCCTCCACCTGCTGCGGCGCGCGGCCGGTGAAGTCCTCGGGCTTGAGGATGGCCTCCACCTCGCCGGCGTCGAGGCCGAACGACGCGTCGGCGCAAATGCGCTCGATGAGGTCGTTTTTGCCGCCCTCCTCCTTGACGACTTTCGCGGCCTGCTGCGCGTACACGCGGATCTTCTCGTGCAGCTCCTGCCGGTCGCCGCCCTTTTTGACGGCGCTCATCATGATGTTCTCGCTGGCCATGAACGGCAGCTCGGCCATGATGCGGCTGCGGATGACCTTGGGGTACACCACAATGCCGTCGCACACGTTCAAAAGGATGTTCAGGATGGCGTCGGTGGCGAGGAACGCCTCGGCCACGGCGATGCGCTTGTTGGCCGAGTCGTCCAGCGTGCGCTCAAACCA
>DXGT01000062.1 GCA_019113785.1 Candidatus Ruthenibacterium merdigallinarum
CACGCTGAACGAGTACCGCCAGTATATCGAGAAGGACCCGGCGCTCGAGCGCCGCTTCCAGCCCGTGATGGTGGATGAGCCGACCGTGGAGGACACGATCTCGATCCTGCGCGGCCTCAAGGAGCGGTACGAGGTGTTCCACGGCGTCAAAATTCAGGATTCGGCCCTCATTGCGGCGGCGACGCTCTCCAACCGCTATATCACCGACCGCTTTTTGCCCGACAAGGCCATCGACCTTGTGGACGAGGCGTGCGCCATGATCCGCACCGAGATGGATTCTTCTCCCGCCGAGATGGACGATCTGCGCCGCAAGATCATGCAGCACGAGATCGAGGAAGCCGCCCTGAAAAAGGAGACCGACCATCTGTCGCAGGAGCGTTTGGCCGCGTTGCAGAAAGAGCTGGCCGCCATGCGCGACCAGTTCAAGGAGATGAGCGCCAAATGGGAGAACGAAAAGACGGCCATCAATAAGGTGCAGAAGCTGCGCGAGGACATTGAGCAGACGAACGCCGCCATCGACAAAGCCGAGCGCGAGTACGATTTGAACCGCGCGGCCGAGCTGAAATACGGCAAGCTGCCCGCGCTGCAAAAAGAGCTGGCCGAAGAGGAGAAAAAGGCCGAGGACGCCGAAAAGACGACGCTGCTGCGCGACAAGGTGACGGATGAGGAGATCGCCCGCATCATCGCGCGCTGGACGGGCATCCCCGTGGCGAAGCTGATGGAGGGCGAGCGCGAAAAGCTGCTGCATCTGCCGCAGGTGCTGCACCGGCGCGTCATCGGGCAGGACGAGGCCGTGCAGAAGGTCAGCGAGGCCATCCTGCGCAGCCGCGCGGGCATTGCGGACGAAAACCGCCCCATCGGCAGTTTCCTCTTCCTGGGGCCCACGGGCGTGGGCAAGACCGAGCTGGCGAAGGCGCTGGCCGAGTGCCTGTTCGACGACGAGCGCAACATGGTGCGCATCGACATGTCGGAGTATATGGAGAAATACTCGGTGTCGCGCCTGATCGGCGCGCCCCCGGGCTATGTGGGCTACGACGAGGGCGGCCAGCTGACGGAGGCCGTGCGCCGCAAGCCCTACAGCGTGGTGCTGTTCGACGAGGTGGAAAAGGCGCACCCGGACGTGTTCAACGTGCTTTTGCAGGTGCTGGACGACGGGCGCATCACCGACAGCCAGGGCCGCACGGTGGATTTCAAGAACACCATCATCATCCTGACGTCGAACCTCGGCTCCTCGTATATCCTCGACGGCATCCGGGACGGCGAGATCACGCCCGAGGCGCGCGCACAGGTGGACGCGCTGCTGAAGCAATCGTTCCGGCCGGAGTTTTTGAACCGCCTGGACGAGATCGTGTATTACAAACCGCTGACAAAGCGCGAGATCGGCGGCGTGGTGGACCTGCTGCTGGAGCGCCTTGCGCACCGCCTTGCGGAAAAGCAGCTGACGCTGCGCGTCACCGACGCGGCGAAGGACGCCATCATCGAGGGCGGCTACGACCCGGTGTACGGCGCGCGCCCGCTCAAGCGCTTCATCCAGCAGAAGGTGGAGACGATGGCGGCCCGCGCCATCATCGCCGACGACCCGCTGCCCGGCACGGTGCTGACCGTGGACGCCGAAAACGGCGCGCTGGTGCTGAGACATTGATATTTGCAAAAAAGCGCGTTGCATAACGAAAATGCAATAACAAGCTGCACAAAAAGACAGATGCAACAAAACAGATCAACCCTCAAAAGAATCCGCTTTGGCTTCTTTCGAGGGTTGATTTTTGTGCATTATTTGGGGGGCAAGCTGTTTTGCAGCGCGGCCCTTTGCGTGCACACTAAAATGAGAATGGGGAAATGTGCGCATACGGGATGCGCCGCCGATGTGATGTGCAAGTGCCGGCCTCGCGCATCGATGGCCCGAAAATTCGGGGAAGAGGATTTTTGTTGCCTGCGGCGAGCGAAACAAAAGGTTTTGAAAAAGGGGCGCCTTGCAGAGCAGGCAATCAAAAGCAATGGACAATTGTTGCATGCCAAAAAATGATCCATACCGATGCGTCAACAAAGCGAAAAGAAAAGGTGAACAATAAAAACAAAAATAGATATAAAAGTTGACGGTTTTTGTCCGTAAAGTCTAAAAGCGGTGGAAAAACCCCATGTGCATTGCTATACTGAGGTTGTACGGTTACTAGTATACTAGAAAACGAAGCGCCCGATCAGCGCTGACCGGAAACTGTTATTACTCAAAGAGAAGGAGGCTTTGCGCAATGAAAACAAACCGGGAATTACGCGGCGAACAGCAGGGTGAATTTAAAAAAGAGATCGGTGTGTTCGGCGGCATCAGTATCATCGGCGGTATCATGATCGGCTCCGGCATCTTTTATGTCGGTTCCTATGTACTGCAGCGCACACATATGAGTTTGGGCCAGTCGCTTTTGAGCTGGGTGCTGGGCGGTGTGGTGTGCCTGCTGGGCGGGCTGTGCTTTGCTGAACTGGGCGCGTGCGAGCCGCGTGCGGGCGGCATGCGCGTATACATCGAGCGCGCATATCATCCGGTATGGGGATATATCAGCGGCATCATCAGCTGCTTCCTGAGCGGCCCGGGCTCGATTGCGGCGATCGCGATCGCTCTGCCCACCGCGCTCAACAGCTATTTCCAGTTCACCGACCTGCAGATCAAGCTGATCGCCGCGGGGCTGGTGATCCTGTTCACAGTTATCAATTTGTTTGGCGTCAAATTGGGCGCGCTGCTGGCCAATGTCTCTATGGCGGCCAAGCTCATCCCGTTGGCCATCATTATGTTTGGCGCGCTGATCTTTGGCAAGGTGACGCCGGAGATCACTTTTGCGCCCGCCGACGGAACGACGGCCTCGTTCGGTTCGATGCTCGGCATGGTCTCGTTTGCGGTGGTCGCAGCGCTGTGGGCGTACGACGGCTGGGTCAATCTGAATTCGGTGGCGGAGGAGGTGCGCAATCCCGGCCGCAATCTTCCCCTGGCAATCATCGGCGGCATTGGCGCCATCACGGTGCTGTATACGCTGTTCAACTTTGCCATCTACCGTGTGCTGCCGCACGAGGAGATCGTCTCCCTCATCAACAGCGGCGAGTTGTATCTCGGCACCGTGGTTGCCGACCGCCTGATGGGCGGGGTGGGCGGCATCGTCGTCACGCTGGCGATGGTGATTGCGATGATCAGCAGCCTTAACGGCATGGTTCTTACCTTCTCGCGCGTGTACTACTCCATGGCGGCCGACGGCATGTTCTTCCGTTCGTATAAAAAGCTGCACCCGAAATACGGCGTGCCCACCGCCTCGCTTCTCCTGCAAATGGCGATCTGCATTGTGTTCATCTTCCTGCGCAGTCTGGATCAGCTGACCTCGCTGGTGGTGTTTGCGGGCCAGATCCTTGTGGTGATGTGCGTGTCGGCCGTGTTTGCCTATCGCAAGAAATTCCCGGAAATGCAGCGGCCCTACAAGGTGTGGGGTTATCCGTTCACTGTGATCCTGGCGCTGCTGGCCAACATCGGCCTGATGGCGAACAGCGTGATGGAAGACCCCATCATCTGCGTGATCAGCGTCGCCATCATGCTGGCGGGCGCGTTGAGTTATTTCTATTTTGCAAAAAGCAACAAAATTGCGCCGCAGCAGAGCGGGAACGCCGAAAAGGGGGAGTGACATATGGAGAGAGTGTTTTACAACGGCCATATCCGCACGCTGGAAAAGGCCTACCCGGAGTGCGAAGCGCTGGCGGAGAAGGATGGGGTGATCCTGTATCTCGGTACCAGCGAAGAAGTGCTGCGCCGCGCTTCGCCGGATGCGGAACGCATCGATCTGCGCGGCGGGCATGTGCTGCCCGGTTTTGCCGACACCCATATGCACCTGATCGACTACTATCGCATGACGCAGCGCATTGACCTGAGCGCGGTGACTTCGTTTGACGAAATGGCGGAAAAGCTGCGCCGGCGCGCCGCCGAGACCCGCTGTGACGAGTGGCTGTTCGGCGCGAACTTCAACCAGGATCACTGGGATGTGCAGGTGCTTCCAACGCGGCGCGAACTGGACGCCGTGTGCGCCGATCACCCCATTTGCATCCAGCGTTCGTGTTGGCATATCTCGGTTCTGAATACGCGGGCCATGGAACTTGTGCGCCTGCTAAACGAACGCGAGGATACGCCATTGTATATGGAGTTCTATCCGGACGGCACGCCGAACGGCGTGATCAAGGAGAACAGCCAGAACAAAATCTATGAAAACTTTCCCGTGCCGGAACTGGATGAACTCAAGCGATGGCTGAAAACGGCGATGTACGCCGTGGCGGAAAAGGGGATCACCGAGGTGCACTCGGAGGATTTCCAGGCGTTTTCCCGCGACACGCGCGAACTGGTGATGCAGGCCTATATCGAGTTGGCCGAGGCCGGCGAGATGCCGGTGCGCGTATACCAGCAGTGCCTGATGCCGACCAAGGAGCAATTGGAGCGTTTTCTGGCGCAGGGACACCGCACGGGCGAGACCCATGGGCATTACAAGCTCGGCCCGTTCAAAGTGGTAAACGACGGTTCTCTGGGCGCGCATACGGCGGCGCTGCGCCATCCGTACGCTTGCGATCCCGGTACCAGCGGCCTGCCGCTTTATAAGCCCGAGACGCTGCACGAACTGTTTTCTCTGGCGCATAAAAACGGCTGCCAGATCGCTGTGCACTGCATCGGCGACGCGTCGGCAGAGATGGTGCTGGACGCCTACGAAACGGTGATGAGGGAAACGCCGCGCGCCGACCCGCGCCATGGGATCCTGCACTGTCAGATCATGGACGCCGATTTGCAGGAGCGTTTTCGCCAGCTGAACGTCATCGCGTATGTGCAGCCGGTTTTCCTGCGCTACGACATGTTTATTGTAGACGAGTGCGTGGGCAGCGAGCTGGCCCGTCAGAGCTACAACTGGCGGAGGTTCTGCGACCTGGGCGTGCACATGTGCGGCGGATCGGATTGTCCTGTTGAAAAATTTGACGTGCTGCCCAACATCTGCCACGCAGTGACGCGCAGCGACAACAACGGCGCAGCGCCGTGGTATCCGGAGAACGGCGTCACGGTGGACGAAGCCGTGCGCATGTTCACGACCGAGGCGGCTTACGCTGCGTTTGAGGAGCAGGTGCGCGGCACGCTGGCCGTAGGGAAATATGCCGATCTTGTAGTGCTGGACCGTGACATCTATGCCGTTGCGCCGGAGACAATCAAGGATGTACAGGTGGAAATGACCGTGGTGGACGGAGAGATCGTTTACCGCCGGCAGTGAGGCAAAGACGATGAGACCGTCAGAAAAGGAGTAGATTATGCATACGGCGGAACGGCGTGCCGGCGAGACGAGCCGGGAGTATGCATTGCGGTCGCTGCGCGAAAAAATCGTCGATCTCACGCTTGCGCCGGGAAGCTTTGTCAGCGAAAATGAGCTGGCGCAGGAGCTGGGGCTGTCGCGTACGCCCGTGCGGGAGGCGCTGAATGCGCTGGCCCGCACAGGCATTGTGCAGGTGATCCCGCAAAAGGGAAGCTTCGTGACGATGATCGATCCGGAGCGGGTGGAGGAGAGCCGGTTCATCCGCGCCTGCCTCGAGTATGCGGTGGTGGAGTTGTGCTGTGACCGCATCACGCCGGCTGACGGCACTGAACTGCAGGCCAATGTACAGACGCAGGAGTTTTACCTTGTGCACCGGATGCCGGATCGCCTGTTGGCGCTGGACGACGCTTTTCACCGGACCCTGTATGAGATCGCGGGCAAATACCAGGCATATCAGCTGATGAAGGAGTACAGCATCCACTTTGACCGCGTGCGCGGGATGTCTTTGAATACGGTGCGCGACCTGAAGATTGTGGAAGACCACAAGCGGCTGACGGCGGCGATCCTGCGCCGCGACAAACAGGAGGCGCGGCACGTCATTGAGGTGCACCTCGCGCGCTATGCGTTCGACCGCAGTGCGATCCTGCACGAGTATCGGAAATATTTTGCATCGGCAGGCTCCTGACAGTTCCCGCAAAAAAATTGCTGTCACAAGTGCAGAAAAACCGGTTCCCGCGGCCTTGCCAAAAAGGCTGCGGGAACCGGTTTTCCTTGCGCCGGGGAATCCCCCTCTTCCGTGCCGGTTCGGGAAGGGGGCGCCTTTTCGGAGTGCGCGCGATCCCCCGGTGTCTTGCGGCGGAAAACGCGCCGGTGCCGTACTTGCGTTTTCATGCATCAGGCGGCCTTTTGTCTGGGGATCTGCTTTTACGGGTTCCGCTGTTCGCCGCGGCCCTTTCAGTGTACAGGATATGGCGCGTGCCGGATACGCCGCCGCGCATTTACGCGCCCGTCGCCGGCGCGGTCGTCACGCGCAGCACATGGAAGCCGCCCTCGGTGTACAGCGGCTCGAACACGGCCTCAACGCCGTAGTGCTCGCGCAAAAACTGCTGCTTGGCCGAAATGTGATAGGCGTCGATCAGATAGACGTCGTCCCGGTCGATCATATCGGGATAGGGGTTCGCCACGCCGTATGCGGCCAGCGCCTCCCTGCGGTGGGGCGCCTCGCTCAGCCAGCCGCCGATCTCGACAATGTTGGAGAAAAAGCCCTGCGGCCGCGGGTGCAGCACGTCGTATCCGGCCAGCATGTCCAGCGCGTCCACATCGGCGAGGTACAGGTGCTCTTTGTCCTCGGCGCAGGCGGTGAAATCGGGGCGGTTGGCGCGGTCGATGCGGTACTGCTGCATGTCCCTGTATGTCTGACGCCATACGGGCAGGCAGACCAGCGCCGCCAGCGCCGCACAGAAGGCCAGCGGACGCGCGGTGCGCAAAGCGGGCGTGTCCTGCCAGCGGCAGCCCAGCAGGCCCAGCACGGCGGCGCCCACAACCAGCACATATTCCACGCGGTGCACATAGCGCCCCTGCAGCGAGAGATACAGCACCTGCGCGCCGAGCAGGCATGCCACGGCCGGAAAGACCCAGCTTTTGCGCCGCTGGGCAAAGAACAGCCACGCCAGCGCCGCGCCCGTCAGCAGCAGGTGGAACGGCTGGCCGTCCAGCACGAAGAAAGAACAGCGGTATACCGTCTCTTTCACGGCGCGCACGGGATCGTTGCCGGGCAGGGCGGCCGCCAGCGCCTCCAGCTGCTCGCGGCCGAACACCTCGCTGTCCCAATAGCTCCAGCTGTTCATCATGTCGAGGTCGTTATCGCTGTAGCCGAAGGGGGCCATGTCCTGCGGGCCGGCGTACTGCAGGCGGAAGTCGGACAGCTCCGTGCGCACGGCGTTGTACGTGCGGAACGCCTGCCAGCCCTCGTCGGTGCGGTAGGCCAGCGCGTCGGCTGCCCAAAAGGCCGCCACGGCGGCAAACAGGAATGCCATGGCGGCCGCGGCGCGCCGCTTGCCGGCCCCGTCCAACGCAAAAAAGCGCGCCAGCAGCAGCGGGGCCGCCAGCGCCCCCACGGCGGCGAACATCTGCCCGCGGACCAGAAAGCCCAGCACGGCCCACAGAATACCGCCGACGGTTTTGCGGTTCCAGCTGCCGAGGCCCTCGGCCAGCAGCGCAAAGCCTGCGATGAGGTACAGCCCGCTGTTTTTGACATACTGGAAGCTGTAAAATGCGTCCACGCCCGCCAGCATCAGCACGATCAGCCCGCAGAGCAATCCGCGGCGCGCGCCCCACTTCTCGCAGAAAAGATGGGTCAGCGCGCCCAGCGCGGCCACATCCAGCGCGGCCTGTAGCACATACAGCCAGTTGAGACCGGGCGCCAGCAGGTACAGGGGCTTGATGAGCCAGCCCACGGCGATGTTGATGTACACAAGGTACTGGCTGTCCGGCCCGTAGGCGCCCGCGGCGATGTTCGCCAGCGTGGCGTCGTCGTTCACCTCGTACCGCACGCCAAACACAAGCCACACCAGCGCATACACGGCGGCGGGCAGCAGCCATGGCGCCAGCGCACGCGCGGCGGGCCATCGTTTTGTTTTGCCAGTCTGCTCCATCCGTCAGCCTTCCTTTCAAAGAGAAACGCGCCCGCGCATTCCCAGGAATGCGCGGGCGCGCTGTAAATGGTTCTCTGTTTCGCCGAAGGCTCAGCGCGGATACTTGATCGCAGCCTGTGCGGCGGCCAGGCGGGCGATGGGCACGCGGAACGGGGAGCAGGACACATAGTCCAGCCCGACGCGGTGGCAGAACTCGACGCTCGTCGGGTCGCCGCCGTGCTCGCCGCAGATGCCCAGGCCCAGCGCGGGGTTGGCCTTGCGGCCCAGCTCGGTGGCCATTTCCACCAGTTTGCCCACGCCGTTCTGGTCCAGATGGGCGAACGGGTCGGACTCGTAGACCTTGCTCTCGTAGTAATACTGCAGGAACTTGCCCGCGTCGTCGCGGCTGAAGCCGAAGGTCATCTGGGTCAGGTCGTTCGTGCCGAAGGAGAAGAAGTCGGCCTCCTTGGCGATCTCGTCGGCCGTGATGGCGGCGCGCGGGATCTCGATCATCGTGCCGACCTCGTACGTCATGTCGACGCCGGCCTCCTTGATGATGCGGTCGGCGGTGGCGACCACGGTGTTCTTGACGTATTTCAGCTCCTTGACCTCGCCGACGAGGGGGATCATGATGTGCGGAACGATCTTGATGCCCAGCTCCTTCGAGACGTTGATGGCCGCGTTGATGACGGCGGTCGTCTGCATCTCGGGGATCTCGGGATAGCTCACGGCCAGGCGGCAGCCGCGGTGGCCCATCATCGGGTTGAACTCATGCAGGCCGTCGATGACGTTGTGCAGGCGCTCCACGCTGATGCCCATCTCGTTTGCGATCTCGATGATGTCGTCCTCTTTGGAGGGCAGGAACTCGTGCAGGGGCGGGTCGAGGAAGCGGATGGTGACGGGGCGCTCGCCCATCACGCGGAACAGGCCCTCAAAGTCGCCCTGCTGATAGGGCATGATCTTCGCCAGGGCCTTCT
The DNA here is from genome assembly GCA_019113785.1 of Candidatus Ruthenibacterium merdigallinarum. GTDB lineage: Bacteria > Bacillota > Clostridia > Oscillospirales > Ruminococcaceae > Ruthenibacterium > Ruthenibacterium merdigallinarum. The sequence goes on from DXGT01000062.1 coordinate 8,917, forward strand.
TGCGGTCCTCGGTGGTCTCGGCCACGATCATCTCGCGCATGGCCTTGATGCGGTCGGCCTCGAAGAACATGTGCTCGGTGCGGCACAGGCCGATGCCCTCGGCGCCGAAGTCGGAAGCCTGCTGGGCGTCGTGGGGGTTGTCCGCGTTCGTGTACACTTTCAGCGTGCGCGCCGCGTCGGCCCAGCCCATGAAGCGCTCGAAATCGCCGGAGATCGTCGCGTCGGTGGTGCCGATCTTCTGGCCGTAGATGTTGCCGGTGGAGCCGTCGATGCTGATCCAGTCACCCTCGTTGTAGGTCTTGCCGCCGAGGGTGAAGCACTTCTTGTCGTAGTCGACGATGATCTCGCCGCAGCCGGACACGCAGCAGGTGCCCATGCCGCGGGCCACGACGGCCGCGTGGCTGGTCATGCCGCCGCGCACGGTCAGGATGCCCTCGGCCACCTGCATGCCCTCGATGTCCTCGGGGCTGGTCTCCAGGCGCACCAGCACCACTTTGTGGCCTTTCTCGTGCCAGGCCTTCGCGTCGTCGGCGCTGAACACCACCTGGCCGCAGGCGGCGCCGGGGCTGGCGGCCAGGCCTTTGCCGACGACCTCGGCGCTCTTGAGCTCGGCCGCGTCAAACTGCGGGTGCAGCAGGCTGTCCAGCTGCTTGGGCTCCACGCGCAGCACGGCCTCGCGCTCGGAGATCATGCCCTCGTCTACCAGGTCGACGGCGATCTTCAAAGCGGCGGCGGCGGTGCGCTTGCCGTTGCGGGTCTGCAGCATGTACAGTTTGCCGTTCTCGATCGTGAACTCCATGTCCTGCATGTCGCGGTAGTGGTTCTCGAGGCGCGTGGCGATCTCGACGAACTGGTCGTACACGTCGGGCATTTCCTCTTTCAGCTTGCTGATGGGGGACGGCGTGCGGATGCCGGCCACCACGTCCTCGCCCTGGGCGTTGATGAGGTACTCGCCGAACAGCGCCTTCTCGCCGGTGGCGGGGTTGCGCGTGAACGCGACGCCCGTGCCCGAGCGGTTGCCGGAGTTGCCGAACGCCATGGCCTGCACGTTGACGGCGGTGCCCCACTCGTAGGGGATCTCGTTCATGCGGCGGTACACGTTGGCGCGGGGGTTGTCCCAGCTGCGGAACACGGCCTTGACGGCCTCGATCAGCTGCTCTTTCGGGTCGCTGGGGAAGTCCTTGCCCATTTTCTCCTTGTACAGGGCCTTGAACTTCACCACAAGGGCCTTCATGTCGTCGGCGTCGAGGTCGACGTCGTTCGTCACGCCCTTGGCCTCTTTCATCTCGTCGATGATCTTCTCAAAGTCGGACTTGCTCATCTCCATGACGACGTCCGAGAACATCTGCACGAAGCGGCGGTAGGAGTCGTACGCGAAGCGGGGGTTGCCCGTCAGCTTGGACAGGCCCTCGACGGCTTCGTCGTTCAGGCCCAGGTTCAGGATGGTATCCATCATGCCGGGCATGGACGCGCGCGCGCCGGAGCGCACGGACACCAGCAGGGGGTTGTTCACGTCGCCGAACTTCTTGCCGACGATCTGCTCGAGCTTGCCGATGTACTCATAGATGTCGGCCATGATCTCGTCGTTGATCTGGCGGCCGTCCTTGTAGTACTGGGTGCATGCCTCGGTCGAGATCGTGAAGCCCTGCGGCACGGGCATGCCCGCGTTGGTCATCTCGGCGAGGTTGGCGCCTTTGCCGCCAAGGATCTCACGCATGTCCTTGTTGCCCTCGCTGAAAAGATACAGATACTTTTTCTTCTCGCTCAAATCTCTCTACCTCCCATAAGATGCGTGCGCATCGCGTTCCGCAATATGGAAAAAATGCGGTGCTCTCTGCGCACTTCCATTGTCTATTATACCAGAGTGCGCGGCGCTTTTCCATGACGATTCCGCCAAAAATATGGAGATTCGGTGCGAAAATTTTGTATTTTGGCCCGCCGCAGGATTTTTGCTTGCAAAATATGCGCCGGCGCAATACAATATAAATACAGATGTAATATTTTTTTTGGAGAGTGAGCGGAACATGGAGATCCTGACGGGTGTAGAGGCCGCGCAGGCCTATGCCGAGCGCACGAAGCGCCAGGAGGAAGTGCTGGCAAAGCACATGGCGGCGGGCGTTGTGTTCGAGCTTTTGGACGGCGTATTGATCGAGCCGGACGTGAAGATCGCCCCGGGCGCGGTGATTTTGCCGGGCGTGATCCTGCGCGGCAGCACCGAGATCGGCGAGGGGTGCGTCATCGGGCCCAACAGCCTGCTGTCGAACGTAAAAGTGGGCAAAAACGTGGTGTTCAACGCCTCGCAGGGCTACGACAGCGTCATTGACGACGGCGCGAACATCGGCCCGTTCTGCCACATCCGCCCGAACAGCCACATCTGCCGCGACGTGCACATCGGCGATTTCGTCGAGATCAAAAACTCCACCGTCGGCGCGAAGACCAGCGTTTCGCACCTGACGTATGTGGGCGATTCCGACGTGGGCGAGGGCTGCAACTTCGGCTGCGGCGTCGTCACGGTGAACTACGACGGCGAGAAAAAGAGCCGCAACACCATCGGCGATTACTGCTTCATCGGCTGCAACACGAACCTGGTTGCGCCGGTGACGCTGGGCGACGGCGCGTACACCGCCGCGGGCAGCACCATCACGAAGGACGTGCCGGCCGGCGCCCTGGCCGTGGCGCGCACGCGCCAGGAGAACAAAGAGGGCTGGGCCGAGGGCAAACTGCGCGCCTACAAGGAGAAAAAGCAGTCGAAATGAGGTACGGAAGGCGGCCCGCGCGGGCGGCCTTGTGAAGAATCGTGAAAAGTGAATCAGGGAAAGGATGCGGCGGCTTATGAACGTACACGGCAAGGACATCAAACTTTTCGCCGGAAACTCCAACCGCGCGCTGGCCGAGGCGATGGCGCGCCGGCTGGGCATTTCGATGGGCAATTGCGAGGTGTCGAAGTTCAGCGACGGGGAGATTCAGGTGAACATCGGCGAGACGGTGCGCGGCAGCGACGTGTTCGTCGTGCAGAGCACCTCCACCCCCGTCAACACGAACCTGATGGAGCTTTTGATCATGATCGACGCGTTCAAGCGCGCGAGCGCGGGGCGCATCACGGCAGTGATCCCGTATTACGGCTATGCCCGGCAGGACCGCAAGAGCCGCGCGCGCGACCCCATCACCGCGCGGCTGGTGGCCGACCTCATCACCGCCGCCGGGGCCGACCGCGTGCTGACGATGGACCTGCACGCCTCGCAGATCCAGGGCTTTTTCGACATCCCGGTGGATCATTTGCAGGGCGCGCCCATCCTGACGCGCTATTTTGAGAAGCGCCCGGCCGAGTACCGCGCGAACCTGACGGTGGTGAGCCCCGACCTCGGCAGCGTGGCGCGCGCGCGCCGCTTCGCCGAAAAGCTGGAGGCGCCGCTGGCCATTGTGGACAAGCGCCGCCCGCGCGCGAACGTCAGCGAAGTGATGAACATCATCGGCGAGGTGGAGGGCCGCGACGTGCTGATCGTGGACGACATGATCGACACGGCCGGCACGCTGTGCAACGCGGCCGAGGCCATCCGCGCGCGCGGCGCGCGCAGCGTGGCGGCCTGCGCCACGCACGCGGTGCTCAGCGGCCCGGCCGTCGAACGGCTGGCCGCGTCCGAGCTGGACGAGGTGGTGTTCCTGGACACCATCGCCCAGCCGCCGCGCAAACGCCTGGAGAAGTTCCACCGCCTGACGGCCGCGGACGTGTTCGCGGAGGCCGTGGCGCGCATTTACAGCGACAAACCCATCTCGGCGCTGTTCTGACCCGGCGCCGCTGTTCCAAGACCCTGCGGCGCGCCGCCCGCTCTGGCGGCGCGCCGTTTTTGACGTACGCGGCCCGCGGCCGCGGAAAAGGAGACACAGACCATCCATGTTTTTCAAAACCGGACAAAGCGGCGCGGAATTTTTGATCGCCGGCCTGGGCAACCCGGGCAAACAGTACGAGCACACGCGCCACAACGCGGGCTTTGACGCGCTGGACTACTGCGCCCGCGAATGGGGCGTCAGTGTGACGCGCGCCAAATTTGACGCGCTGACGGGCACGGGGACGGTCGGCGGGCACAAGGTGGTGCTGCTCAAGCCGCAGACGTTCATGAACCTGTCGGGCGAGGCCGTGCGCAAGGCGGCCGCCTTCTACCGCATCGACGCGCCGCATATCATCGTATTGTTTGACGACATCTCGCTGGCGCCGGGCAAGCTGCGCCTGCGCAAGGAGGGTTCGGCCGGCGGGCACAACGGCATCAAGAGCATCATCGCCGCCGTCGGGCAGGACTTCCCGCGCGTGAAGATCGGCGTGGGGCAAAAGCCCCATCCGCAGTACGATTTGGCCGACTGGGTGCTCTCGCGCCCCGCACCGGACGACCGCGCGGCCATCGAGGCGCGCTTTGCGGACGCGGCGCGCGCGGTGGAGCTGATCATGGACGGGAAATTCACGCTGGCGCAAAGCCGCTACAACGGGTGACGCGATGGAACGGGAAAAACGGCATGACGCCGTGTGCGCCGGCGTATCGGGCGCTTTGAGCGCCGCGGCTTTTGTTTTGTGCCGCGCGTACCCGGCGCTGGCGGGCGTGTGGATGATCGCGGCCGGGCTGGCGGGTACGGCCTTTTTGTGGTACCTTCTGTCGCGCATCGCTTTCTGCGGGAATGAGAAATTCCGGCGCAAACACTTCCGGCGCGCGCTGTTCGACGCGCTGGCCGTGCCCGTGTATCTGGCGCTGAACCTCGCGGCCTCGGCGCTCGCCGGCGAGGCGGGCGGCGCGGGGGCGTTCGCCTCGGCCGTGATGACCCTCTCGGCCGCCGCGACGGCGCTGGGCGCGCCGGCCGCATACCTCGTGCTGGGCGTGCTGGCCATCGCGCACGGGGCGCGCCATCTGCGCGAGACGGGCGAGGGCGAGGGCCGCGCGTACCGCGAGGGGCCGCTGGCAGCCGCCGCGCTGCTGTTTGCGCTGTGCGTGAGCGCGGCGCTGATGACGCTGTTCTACATCTCGATCTGAGGGGTTTTGCATGCTGACGAGCGAACTGAAACAGACTGCTGAATACAAAAACCTGCTGGCCGCTGTGGCGGGGGGCGGCCCCGCTGCGGTGGCCTTGTTCGGCCTGCCGCCGACGGCGCGCGCGCAGGTGCTGTGCGCGCTGTGCGAGGACACGGGCCGCCCGGCGCTGGCCGTGTGCGCCGGCGAGGCGGACGCCACGCGCTTCGCCGAGGACTGCGCCGTCTTCGGCCAGCCGTCCGAGGTGTTCCCTGCGCGCGACTTTGTGCTGCGCCCGGTGGAGGGCATGAACCACGAGTACGAGTACCGCCGCCTGTCGGTGCTGGGCAACGTGGTGGGCGGGCGCACGCGCGTGGTGGCCGCCGCGGTGGAGGCTGTGCTCCAATACACCGTGCCGCGCGAGGACTTCTGCGCCAGCACGCTGACCATCCGCCCGGGCGAGGCGCTGTCCATCGAGGCGCTGGTGCGCCGGCTGTTCGCCGCGGGCTACCACCGGCGCTTCCAGGTGGAGGGGCCGGGCCAGTTCTCCGTGCGCGGCGGCATCGCCGACATCTACGCGCCGGACATGGCGCGGCCCTGCCGCCTCGAGTTCTGGGGCGACGAGGTGGACACCATCCACACGTTCGACCTGGCCACGCAGCGCCGCGAGGACGCCGTGGAGAAGATCTATCTTTCGCCCGCGCGCGAGGTGCTGTTCGGCGACACGGCCGAGACGGCCGCCTGCCTGCGCGCGGCGCTGCAAAAGAGAAAGGGCGCGGCGCGCAGCGCGCTGGCGGCCGTGATGGAAAACGACCTGAAAAACCTCGACGCCGGCACGATGCCCGGCGCGATGGACAAGTACCTGGCGCTGCGCTACGAGCGGCCGGGGCTGGTGCTGGAATATCTCGAGCGGCCGATCGTGTTTTTCAGCGAGCCGTCCGCCGTGCGCGAGGCGGCGCGCGCGCTGGAATACCGCTTCGGCGAGGAGACGAAGGGCCTGTTGGAGGCCGGCGTGCTGTGCGCGGGGCTGGACAAGTTCTACGCGCAGGCGGCCGATCTGTGGCGCGCGGCGGACGCGCGCACGTCCGTCTACTGCGAGACGTTTGCGCGCGCGCTGCCCGACGTGCGCCTTACGGCCACGGCGAATTTGCCGGCGAACACGCTGCCGGCGTGGGCGGGCGAGGTGTCGGCGCTGGCCGAGGAGCTGGCGCCGCTGGCCGCGCAGGGGTATGCGCTGGCCGTGCTGGCGGGCACCGAGCGCGCCGCGCACGCGCTGGCGCGCGACCTTGTGCGCGCGGGGCTGCGCGCCATGGCCAGCCCCACGGCGCCGCAGCACATCGCGCCGGGCGCCGTCGCCGTGCTGCCGGGGCACCTGCACGCGGGCGTGGAATACCCGTTCGCGCGCTTTGCCGTGTTCACCAGCCGCCGCCACGCCCAGAGCGCGAAGCGCCGGCAGGCCAAGAAGAACGCCAAGGGCCTGGCGAGTTTGTCCGACATCGCGCCGGGCGACTATGTGGTGCACCAGAATCACGGCATCGGCGTATACGCCGGCATCCAGCGGCTGGATTTGCAGGGCGTCGTGAAGGACTATCTGAAGATCACCTACGAAAAGGGCGACACGCTGTACGTGCCCGTGACGCAGCTGGACGTCATCAGCCGCTACACCGCGCCCGGCGAGAGCGAGCATGTGAAGCTGTCGCGCCTGGGCGGCGAGACGTGGGCGAAGACGAAGTCGCGCGTGCGCGCGGCCACGCGCGAGATGGCCAAGGAGCTGATCGAGCTGTACGCGCGCCGCCAGCAGGCCAAGGGCTTTGCGTTCCCCGCCGACGGCGACTGGCAGCGCGACTTCGAGACGCGCTTTGAATACGACGAGACCGAGGACCAGCTGACCTGCGCCGCCGAGATCAAAAAGGATATGGAAAAGGCGCACCCGATGGACCGCCTGCTGTGCGGCGACGTGGGCGTGGGCAAGACCGAGGTGGCGCTGCGCGCGGCGTTCAAGTGCATCATGGGCGGCAAGCAGTGCGCCATCCTCGTGCCCACCACCATCCTGGCCTGGCAGCATTACCAGACGGCGCTGGCGCGCATGGAGGCCTTCCCCGCGAAGATCGCCATGCTGTCGCGCTTTGTCAGCCCCGCGCAGCAAAAGGCCGTCGCGCGCGGGCTGGCCGACGGCTCGGTGGACCTTGTCATCGGCACGCACAAGCTGCTGCAGAAGAACATCCGCTTTAAGGACCTGGGGCTTTTGATCATCGACGAGGAGCAGCGCTTCGGCGTCAAGCACAAGGAAAAGCTCAAGGAGAATTTCGTCGGCGTGGATGTGCTGACGCTGTCGGCCACGCCGATCCCGCGCACGCTGAGCATGGCGATGAGCGGGCTGCGCGACATGTCCACCATCGAGGAGCCGCCGTACGAGCGCCGCCCGGTGGAGACGTATGTGCTGGAGTACGACGACGGCATCCTGATGCAGGCGCTGCGCCGCGAGCTGGACCGCGGCGGGCAGGCCTACTACATCCACAACCGCATCGACACGCTGGACAAGTGCGCCGCGCACCTTTCCGCCATGCTGCCGGACGCGCGCATCGCCGTGGCCCACGGCCGCATGGACGAGGCCGCGCTGTCGGACGTGTGGCAGCAGCTTTTGAATGGTGAGATCGACATCCTCGTGTGCACCACGCTGATCGAGACGGGCGTGGACGTGCGCAACTGCAACACGCTGGTGATCGAGGACGCCGACCGCATGGGCCTGGCGCAGCTGTACCAGCTGCGCGGGCGCGTGGGCCGCTCGGGACGCAAGGCCTACGCCTATTTCACGTTCCGGCGCGACAAGGTGCTCACCGACGTGGCGGCCAAGCGCCTGTCGGCCATCCGCGAGTTCACCAGCTTCGGGTCGGGCTTTCGCATCGCGATGCGCGATTTGCAGATCCGCGGCGCGGGCAACCTGCTGGGCCAGAGCCAGCACGGCCACATGGAGGCCGTGGGCTACGAGACGTACGTCAAGCTGCTGAACCAGGCCATCGCCGAGGCGCGGGGCGAGGCGGTGGACACCGACAAGAGCGACTGCCTGATCGACATCACCGTGGACGCCTACATCCCCGAGCGCTACATCCCCGACCCGGCCGGGCGCATCGAGGCGTACAAGCGCATCGCGGCCATCGCGAACGAGGACGACGCCTCGGACGTGATCGACGAGCTGGTGGACCGCTACGGCGACGTGCCGCCGAGCGTGTCCGGCCTGATCGACATCAGCCTTGTGCGCGTGACGGCGGCGCGGCTGGGCATTTACGAGATCACGCAGCGCGGAGACACGCTGCTTTTGTACTGTGACCGGTACGACATGCGCACGCTGCGCCCCGTTTTGCAGCAGATGGGCCGGCGCGTGATGCTCAACGCCTCCGGCAAGCCCTATCTCGCGGTGCGCGTGGAGGCGGGCGAGCAGGCGGTCGATGTGATGCGCCGCGCGCTGCGCTGCCTGGACGAGGGGCGCGCCGGCGCGGAGAAAGAAAACAACGAAACGTAATATCTTGATTTGATATTACAAAATGTGATCCCGCGTCCTGTGTGATTTTTGTGTGAACGCTTGAATCCGCACAGGCGGCGCGGTATAATAGCGCATAAGCGGGCGCGCGCGGCGCGCCAAGAGGGAGGAAACGGCATTGAACGCAAAACGGACGACGGCGGCGCTGGCCGCCGGGGCGCTGGCCCTGACGCTGGCGGGCTGCACATTTTCCACGCCGGACACGGCGCTGACGGTGGACGGCGAGGCCATCCCCGCGGGGGTGTATCTGGCGTACCAGCTGCAAAATTACCAGACGGTGGAGAGCGCGCTCTCGGACGAGGGGCTCGACATGGATCTGGACGCCGCCTATGAGGACACGACGGTGCGCGGCTGGATCGAGGACGCCACGGCGCAGGACATGGGCCGCTATGTGCATGTGCGCCGCGCGTTCGGCGAGCAGGGCCTGTCCTTCACAGAGGAGGAGCAGGCCTCCATCGACGACTACGCCGCCCGGCTGTACGATTCCATGGAGGACTATCTCGCCGAGAACGGCGTTGGCGAGGAGAGCTACCGCCTGTATTACGAGACCGAGACGATGTACAGCGCGCTGGTGGAGGCGTACATCGAGGAGAACAGCGACGGCCTGACGGACGACGAGCTGAAGGCCTATCTGGACGAGACGTACGTGCACGCGCGCGAGCTGACGCTGCCGAGCACCGACGAGGAGGGCGCGGCGCTGGACGACGAGGCGCAGGCGGCCGTCGACAGCTGCCTGGACGAGGCCGCGGAGCGCCTGGCCGCGGGGGAAGATTTTGACACCGTGGCCGCCGAGATGCTGGAGAAGGCCTGCGAGGCGGCGGGCCGCACCTACGACGAGGAGCTGCTGGACACGTACGCCCTGGAGGCGTTCTACGATGTGCAGCCGCAGGACTCCGACGCGCCGCTGGTGCAGGCGGTGCGCGAGGCGGAGATCGGCGATGCGGGCATTGCCGAGGACGCGTACGGCGCGCGCACGGCCTATGTGCGCATCTCGAACTACGAGACGCAGGAGGCGCTGGACGAGATCCGCGACACCGTGGCCTCCGAGATCCTCAGCGCGCGCTATGAGGAGCAGACGGACGCCGCGGCGCAGGCGATGGAGATCGACGCCTCGGCGGCGCGCGAGGAGTTCCCCGTCTCCCGCGTGCGCGAGTGACGTAGTTAAAATAGCAAAAAATTTTCAAAAAACACTTGCCGTCTCCCGCGTGCGCGAGTGACGCAGACAAAAAGGCCCCTGCCCGGGGCCTTTTTTTGAAACAACGGATGAAAAAGCGGAAGGGAAAAACGGAGGGGATGGAAATGTCTTTGGAAAAAGCGGTGCGCCATCTGGCGCGCTACGGCCTCAAGGAGCGCGTGCAGCAGTTTGACGTGTCCTCCGCCACAGTGGAGCTGGCGGCGCAGGCGCTGGGGTGCGAGCCGGCGCACATCGCCAAAAGCCTGTCGTTCCTTGTGGGCGACGGGGCTGTCCTGGTGGTGGCGGCGGGCGACGCCAAGGTGGACAACCCGCGCTACAAGGCGCAGTTCGGCACGAAGGCGAAGATGATCCCGCCCGCGCAGGTGGAGCAGCTGGTGGGCCATGCGGTGGGCGGCGTGTGCCCGTTCGGCGTGAACGAGGGCGTGCGGGTGTATCTGGACGAGTCGCTGCGGCGGTTCGACATCGTGTACCCGGCGGCCGGCACGTCCAATAGCGCCGTGCGCCTGCATCTGCCGGAGCTGGAAAAAGCCAGCGAGGCGCTGGGCTGGGTGGACGTGTGCAAGGGCTGGCGCGAGGGCGAGTGAGAGGCCCTTCATCCAAAAGCGGCCGAGAGACAGACAAGGGCGCGGGGAGTGTTCCCCGCGCCCTTTTGCGCGCTTTGCGCCGTGCGGCGGCCCGCCGCGGCCCTCACACTTTTTCAAAAAATTCCGCGCCCTTGCCGCACACCGGGCAGGCAAAGCCCGCGGGCAGCGCCTCGCCCTCGTAGATGTACCCGCAGACGGTGCAGCGCCACGCGGCGGCCTTGGCCGGGGCGGCGGGCTGATAGCTGGAGGCCTTGGGCGGCGTGGTTCCCTTTTTCACAGCGTGGTAATAGGCGTACGTCATCGGCGGCGCGTCGCTCAGCCGCTCGGCCTGCGTCACCTCGCCGATGAACAGCAGGTGCGTGCCGGCGTCTATCACGTCCGTCACGCGGCAGGCGAAACGGGCGCACGCGTCCTGCGTGACGTAGGGCATGCCCTGCGCGTCGAAGCGGTGGGCGGCCTGGGCGAATTTGTCGGCGTCGGCGCTGGAGGCAAAGCCGAAGGCGGCGATGAGCGCCATCGGCGCGTCCTGCGTGAGGACGGACACCTCGAACGCGCCGGCGGCGCGGATGACGCCGGCGGTGTAATTGTCCTTGTTGACGGCCGCCAGCAGCTTGGCGGGCTGCGCGGTGACCTGCGTCACCGTGTTGACGATGCAGCCGGCGTTTTTGCCGTTCGCGGCGGCGGAAATGATATACACCCCGCAGGATAAGGCGTTGAATGCGCGTGCGTCCATAAAAACCGCTCCCTTCCCGTACTCGTTTCCTGTGCGCTTTCGCGCGATGAGAACTCCTGTTTTGATACTACCAGAGGCGAAAGGAAAAAGCAAGGGCCCGGCGGCCGGGCGAAGCCTGCCGGCGCGCGGCCGCTCCGCGCCAAAAGACGCCAAAACGGCGCAAAGCGGGGAAAGCTGTTTCCGGCTTCGGAAACTTTTTGCCTCTGCGGACGCGAATTTCGGCCAAAAAGGGCTGAAAACTAGCTAGTATGCGCAGAAGTTTTCAAAAATTTTGTAAAAAGCGCCAGTATTATTTGCGCGCCGTTTGTGATTAGCTTAAAGCAGCAGGGACAAAATAAGGCCCCGGAAAGAAGGGAAGGCCATGTCCGTCAAAAAAATTGCCGAGCAGGCAGGCGTGTCCGTGGCGACGGTCTCGCGCGTGCTGCACCGCTCGGAGCAGGTGACGCCCCACACGCGGGAGCTGGTGGAAAAGGCCATGCAGCGCCTGGGCTACACGGCGAAGGACTTAGCGCGCGGCGCGCGCGGGCAGTGCACGCTGATCGGGCTGGTGGTGCCCGATCTGCGCGAGACGTTTTTCCGCCAGATGGCCGCCGGCGTGCAGCGGGCTGCCGCGCAGGCCGGCATGAGCGTGTTCGTGTGCGACCTCGGCGGCGACGACGCGCGCGCGCCGCGCTATTTAGAGCTGCTGGCGCAGGCGGGCGTGCAGGGCGTGGTGCTGGCGCCCGCGGGCGCGGACGACGCCAGCGTGACGGCCGAGGCGCTGCAGCGCCTGGGCGAACAGGATATCTGTGTGGTGCTGGCCGACCGCGAGGCCGCGCGCACAGCGCTGGACAGCGTCAGCATCGACAACACGGCCGGCGCCTACGCGGCCACCAAGCTGCTTTTGGATGCGGGGCGGCGCAACATTGCGATCATCGCCGGGCCGGACGGCACGAAGCGCGGCCGCGAGCAGCTGGACGGCTACTGTGCGGCGCACGCCGACGCGGGCGCGGCGCTGAACCGCGGGCTGATTTTTTACAGCGATTACACCGTGCAGGGCGGCCGCGAGCAGGCGCAGGCCGTGTTCGCCGAGCACCCGGAGACGGACGCGCTGTTTTTGACGGACGACAGCATCACGCTGGGCGCGCTGGAGGCGCTGCACGCGTCGGGGCGCAAAGTGCCGCAGGACGTGGCCGTCGTCGGTGTGGACGGGGCCGGCGTGCTGCCGGCGCTGGGGCTGCCCATCACGGTGCTGGAGCGGCCCGGCGAGGAGATGGGCCGCTACGCCGTGGAGCTTTTGCAGCGCGCGATCGTGCGGCGCAGGGACGCGCCGCCCACGCAGGTGACGCTGATGCCCGAGCTTTGCGTGCGCGGCAGCGAGTGAACCGATCACCCGGCAGGACAGGGAGCGCCGGGGCGAAGGGGACGCGCCCTTTTGCCCCGGCGCGGACAAAAGGCCCCCGCGCCCGGCGTGCCGCGGCACGCAAAGACGCGGGGGCCTTTGTCCTGCTTATTGCAAAGCCCGTTCAGCCAAAGCCCGTTCAGCGCCAGCGGGGCGCGGGGCGGTAGTGCTCAAAGATCACGGTGTCGTTCTGGCGCTGCGCCGCGTCGCCGTCGGCCGCGCTGCGCACGGTCCAGCACACGCGCACAGCGCCCAGCGCTTCGCACAGGCGCGCGCCCGGCGCTTTGGGGCCGTACTCATAGGCGACGAACTGCGGGCGCGCGGCGGCGTTGCCCAAAAGGTTCGCCAGCGCAAAGCGCAGCGGAAAAGACATGTGCGCATACTCCTTTGCGGGGTGCGCCAGCTGGCCGCGCAGAATGTCCGGTGCGTTTTTGCGGAACCACGCGACGATGCGCGGGTCAAAGCTCTCGACGCAGAACGCGGCCTGCGGGTAGCGCTGCTGGTAGCCGCGCAGCAGCCGCAGCCCTTTTTCGCACAGCTCGTCGTTGCGCGGGCCGTTTTTCAGCTCCACAATCATCGGCGCGCGTCCGGCCACCGCGTCCAGCACCTCGGTGAACAGCGGGATGCGCTCGGCCGTGCCGCAAAGGCGCATCTCGCCCAGCTGCTGCAGCGTGAAGGCGTCCACGCGGCCGCGCACGCCGCACACGCGCTCGAGCGTGTCGTCGTGGAACACCACCACCGCGCCGTCCTTGGAGAGCTGGATGTCCAGCTCCATGCCGTAGCCCGCGTCCACCGCCGCGCGGAAGGCGGCCAGGCTGTTTTCCGGCACGGCTTTATCCTTTGTGTGCAGGCCGCGGTGGGCGCAGTTGACGCCCGCGAAAGCGGCTTTCTGCGCGGGCAAAGCGCGCCCGGGCCACACAAGAAAGCAAACGAGCGCCGCCAGCAAAAGCGCGGCAAGTGCGATCCAGATCATCGAAAAGGCCTCCCCGTCCGTTTTTCCCTCTCAGTGTACCGCGCCGGGGCCGGGCCGTCAAGCCGGGCGGCCGCGCGCGGCGAGATTTTGCAAAAACAAAAAATATTTTTCACATTTT
>DXGT01000008.1 GCA_019113785.1 Candidatus Ruthenibacterium merdigallinarum
GCCGACGCCCGGCTCGCCGATCAGCACGGGGTTGTTCTTTGTCTTGCGCGACAGGATGCGCACGACGTTGCGGATCTCCTGGTCGCGCCCGATGACGGGGTCCAGCTTCTGCGCGCGGGCCAGCGCCACCAGGTCCTGCCCGTACTTCGCCAGCACGTCGTAGGTGGACTCGGGGTTGTCGCTCGTCACGCGCTGGTTGCCGCGCACCTTGCTCAGCGCCTCCAAAAAGGCGTTTTTGTCGATGCCGAACATGCGCAGCACGTCGCGCACGGCGGCGTTCGGCGCGTCCAGCATGCCCAGCACCAGGTGCTCCACCGAGACGTACTCGTCCTTCATCGTGTCGGCGGCCTTCTCCGCGGCGTTCAGCGCGCGGTCCAGCTCCGGCGTGAGATATACTTTGTCCGCTTCGCGCCCCGAGCCCGTGACGTGCGGCAGCTCGGCGACCTTTTTCGCAAAGGCGGCCGCCACGTTGCCCGGCTCTGCGCCCATCTTCTGGAACAGCTGCGGGATCAGCCCGTCCTGCTGGTTCAAAAGCGCGCAGAACAGATGCTCGGGCGCAAGCGCCTGATTTTCATATTCAACGGCCAGGCTCTGGGCGGCCTGCAAAGCCTCCAGGGATTTCTGTGTCATTTTCTGTGCGTTCATTTGGTTCACACTCCTTTACGCTGTGTGTCGAAAAATAAGGGTCGGGGCGGGCGGCGCCTACAGCTGCGCCGCCAGCGCCCCCAGATGCTGCGTGTAGCACGCCTGCACGCGGCGCGACGCGTCGGCCGCGTCGTCCAGCGCACTGAAGTACTGCTTTAAGCATGCGTCGAACAGGCGCACATAATCCGCGATGGCGCCGCCCAGCTGCTGCGCGCTGCACGCAGTTTCAGGCGTGCGCAGCACGCGCGTGTAGCGCGCGCCGCTCGCCTGCGCCTCGCGCGCGGGGCCCGGCAGGCACGCGGCCTCCAGCTGGGCCCACAGCTTGTAAAACTGCCCCAGATACAAGGTCAGCGCCGGGCTCTGCGTGCGCAGGCTCACGCGCAGCACGCCCAGCTCCTCGCCGAGGTTGCGGTTCAGCTCCACAGTGTAGCGCATGCTGGGGTTGTATTTGTATTGCAGCGCGCTGCGCAGCGCCAGCACCGCGTCGCCTGCCGTCAGCAGCGGCTGCAGCGCGCTCTGGCTGTCCAGCACGGCGTTCACCGCGCTGAAAATGTCCTGGATGCGCTCCTCGGGCGTGGCAAGGCGCGTGTACTGCGCCAGAATGCGGTTGATCATATTCGAGCGGCTCGTGCCCTCCTGATAGGCCAGCCGGTCTACGGCCTCGACGACGTCGTCCATCAGCACAAGGCTGTATACGCTTTTTCTCATGCGGCCGCCTCCTTCCGTTCGCCGCATTTATTGTACCACCGTAAATATAATTCGTCAAGCATATTATATAATTTTTATTTCGAGTTTTGTCTTTTTTTGCCGCAGGGCGGCCGCGGCCGGCGCGCAGCGCGCAAAACGGCGCCGCACAGCGCGTCCCCGTTTGCGGGGGACGGCGTGCGGCGCCGTTGCCGTTCTTTGTTTTTATTCGGCCGTGCTGCCGGATGCCGGCGCGGCGCTGCCGGAAGCGGCCGCCTCGGGCGCGGCCTCCACCTTGAGGCCGCCGAAGGCGATGTCCGCCCGGCGCGTTTCGCTGATCACGGCGATATAGCTCTTGCCCGTGTTGACGCTCAGCTCGTTCCCGTCCGCGTCAAACAGGCGCAGCGGCTCGGTGACGTCGCCCTTCTCCCAGCGGATCTTCTGGTATTTCCCGCCCCAGCAGTAATACCCCTCGCCGCCGGTCAGATCGAAGTCGGTGCAGTTGCCGTCCGGCTTGAGCGTCACCGTCGCAAACAGCACCAGCACGTTCCGGAACGCCAGCTGCGCGCCCGTGCTCTCGTCGATCTGCGCCGAGCCGTAAGCGTTTTTCAGGTAGGTCCCGCTGGCGGCGTCGTACGTCAGCTGCACGCTGGTGGTGGCCGACGCGTTGAACGAGATGTCCGGCGCGTCGCCGTCCTGCGGGGTCATGGATGAGGCGTCCGGCGAGAGGAAGGGCAGCAGCGTGTTCTTCGCGCCGTCGGCGGCCAGGCCGTTCTGCTCCATGCCGGCGGCGATCAGCGCCGCGTCGGTGTACCAGCAGTGCTCCTGCCCGCGGGTCTTGCGCCGCTCCTCATCCAGCAGGAAGGACGTCACGCCGAGGTACAGCCCGTCGATGTCCTGATACTGATATTGGTTCAGCAGGTTCTGCGCGTAAATGCTGGAGCCGATGTGCACAAAAATGGCGTTCAGCGGCAGCACGAACTGCAAATGCTGGTCGCGCGAGGAGCGCACCGGCCCCACCTGCGGGATGGACGCGGCGTTTGCGAACAGCGCCAGAAAGCGCGTCACGCCGCCCTCGGTCTCCATCTCCAGAATGGCGTCGGCCGAGCCGATGCCCCGCTGGGGCAGCGCAGCCTGCGCGTTGTTGATCATGATGGCCACCGGGCGCTGGCCGGGCGTCATCCCCTCGCCCAGCGCCTCGCCGGTGATGAGGTTGACCTGCGGGGTGGGCTTGTCCTCCGGCTGCACGATGCCCTCGCCGCCCGCCGTGGGCTGCGAGCTGCTCGAGGAGGCCGCCTCCCGCCCGCATGCCGTCAGCGAAAACGCCATGGCGGCCGCCAAAAGCGCTGCTATCAAGCGTCTCGTACGCATCCTCTCCCTTCCGGTTCACTCTCAAACAGCCACCTGCCGGCGTCTGCCGGCAGGTGGCCGCGTGTTTTGCATTTCCCGCGCGCGGCGCCCAGTGTCAGGGTGCGCCGGCGCGCGCCGTTTATTCAGCCTGCGAGGAGGCGGACGCCGCGGCGTCCGGGTCCACGAAGGCAAAGTTCTCGGCCTCGTCCAGATCCACTACGGCCAGATACGTCTTGCCGGGGTTGATCTTCACGTTCGACATCTCGGCGTCGTCGTGCACGATGCGCAGCACCTGGTCGGGCGCGCCCTTTGTCCAGCGCACCGGCTCGGCGCGCCCGCCGCTGAAGTAGTAGCCGTAGCCCACGGTGTCGTACATCACTTCCTGCAGGTCCGTCTTTTCATGGCCGGGATACACGTGGATGTCCGTCAAAAGCACCAGCACGTTGTCGAAGGCCAGCTGCTCGTCGTTGTTCGCGTCCACAGACGGCGACACCGTGCCCGTCGCGTTCGAATACTGGCTCATCATGTACTTGCCGGCCGTCTCGTCCCAGTCGAAATAGGTGCGGTACGTGGACGAGTGCTGCACGGTGATGGACGACGCGCGCGGGCCCTCCAGCACGCGCGGCTCCTCGTCGTAGCGCACAAAGTCGAAGATCGTGCTCTCGTACGGGCGGATCGTCGCCTCTTTGCCGGCGCTCTCGATGGTCGCGGCGATCTGCTCGCCGCTGGTGGTGTAGGTGTGCTCCTTGGCCACGCCGCGCGCCTGGAACTCGGAATCGTAATGGCCCAGGCTCGCGTACACGTCGCCGTTGAGGTCGAAGTCGTCGTAGTCGTAGTTGTTCTTGTACTCCTTCTGCACAATGCTCTCGCCCACGTGGACATACAGCGGGTGGAACGGCAGGATCAGCTGGAAGAACTGGTCGCGCGCCGAGCGCACGGGGCCCACGCGGGGCATGGTCTCATAGTTCTCGTACAGGGCCATGAAGCGGGTGATGCCGCCCTCCACTTTGATCTCCACCAGCACGTCGGCGTCCGACAGGCCGGCCTGCGGGCGCGCCTGCTGATACGGCGTGTTGGACATGTTGTTCACCATCACCGCCACAAAGCGCTGGCCCTCGGGGTAATCCTCGCCCTTCTCAAGGCCGGTCAGCAGCGCGGGGTCGTATGTGTCCTCTTCCTCCACCGGCGCGGCGCTGGAGGGCGCGGGCGTGCTCTCCACCTGCGCCGTGGCGGAATCGTCTTTGCCGCACGCCGCCAGAAGGCCCGCGGCCATAGCCGCCGCCAGAAGGATCGAACCCAGTCGTTTCATGTCATCTCTCCTAAAAGCTGTGATTTCTTGCCGCAATATACGGTTATACTTTTATATACTATACCGAAAAACGGCCCTCTTGTAAAGTGCCGGAAAAATTTTTTACAATTTCCCCGCGCCGTTTTTCTGCCCGCCGCCGCGCGAAAAACGGTTGACAAGCCCCTTTCTCGCTGGTATAATAAGAAAGCTTTCATAAGAGCCATTAGCTCAGTCGGCAGAGCACCTGCCTTTTAAGCAGGGTGTCCGGAGTTCGAATCTCCGATGGCTCACCACGTCGCCGCGGACGTCCTATCGTTCGCGGCGACTTTTTTTGTAAAAATCGCCTCTCACCCATTTTGTCGCGGCTCCTCTCCCAATCGACCCGCTGCGCCGGGCTTCGATTTGGTTTTGGGCACAAACCTGAAAGCCGCAGCATCTATCGTGCTGCGATGTTCCGCGCCGAAGCAAAGTCCGCTTTGCTCCGGCGCTTTTTTATGCGCACGCACAAAACAACGTCAACCTCACATTCCCCCAAAGCACACAGACGGCCAGCCCTCCCCAGAAACGATGAAGGCTTCCGGGGGAGGGCCAGCCTTTCTGTTGTCTCCGTTTTTCACAGTGCCCTGTCAAGCCTCCTTTGGCGGCGCGCAGCCGCTCGCCACGCACACGTTCTTTACGCAACCTTCACACCGATACGCCCTTTGCCGACATACGCTTTACGCATCTTTGACGGCGCCATGGTATCGGCCGCGCACGGCGCGCGCTAAAATAAATGGTGAGACAAGCGGGCCGCACGGGCCCGCCGTCCTGTCATCGCCCTTGAAAAGGAGAGGATCTTGTGAAACGCAGAAACGGTTTGAGCCGGCCGCTGGCCTTTGTGCTGGCGCTGGCGCTGGCCGCCGGCACGCTGCCGATGCCCGCGCTGGCCGAAGAGGCCGGTGAACCCGCCGCCCCGGCGGCCGTCACGGAGACAGCGCAGCCGGACGCAGAGCCCGAGCAGCGCCCCGCCGCCGGGCAGCCCGAAGAGGCACCGGACGCCCAAACGCCCGCAGAGCCCGCGCAAGCTGAAAATGCCGCGCAGCCTGCCGCCGCGCAGTCCCTCACGGCCGCCACGCCGGGTGAAGCCCCGGCCGCGCCCGCACAGCCGGCAGAGGCTCCGCAG
Source organism: Candidatus Ruthenibacterium merdigallinarum (assembly GCA_019113785.1). Lineage (GTDB taxonomy): Bacteria > Bacillota > Clostridia > Oscillospirales > Ruminococcaceae > Ruthenibacterium > Ruthenibacterium merdigallinarum. Next base: position 5,130 of record DXGT01000008.1, read on the forward strand.
CCCAAAGCCGCGCCGCAGGTCGGCGATACGATCGTCATCGGCGGCATCACCTATGAGGTAACGCGTCTTCCCAGCGGCACGCGCAGCGGCGCGCTGACGCTGACCGACGGCAAAACGTATACCGGCGCGCTCGTGCTGGCCGACGGCATGGAGTACGAGGGCGGCACATACGACGTCACCGAGCTGGACGACAGCGCCTTCGACGGCAATGCGGCGCTGACGTCCGTCGACATGAGCGCCAGCAGCGTCAGCACCATCGGCAAATACTGCTTCCGCGGCTGCACGGCGCTGGCCGACGTCCGCTTCGCCGAGGACTCCGTCACGAACATGCTGGAGGCCGGCGTGTTCTCCGGCTGCACGTCGCTGACGAAGCTGAGCATCCCCAGCCTGAACCTCTCGAGTAAATACAATAACAGCGCCTTCAAAGGTTCGTCCATCCAGGAGCTGACCGTCTATGCGCTGAACGGCGCCGGCATCCAGGCGTACCTGCTCAACAATATGCCGGACGGCTTCACGCTCAACCTGCTGTGCGACGTCTCCAGCACGGCGCTCGCGGCCACCACGTTCGGCAGCACGCAGAATGTGACGCTGAACCTCAAAGAGCAGGCTGATGTGGAGCACTTTGCCGGGGTCTTTGCGGGCAAAGGCGTCACGGTGCAGCTGTACGGCGGCAGCACGCAGCAGCCGCTCGTCACCATCACAGACGGCGCGGGCGCCACCGCGGGCTGCGCCTCGCTGGGCGAGGCCATCGAGGTGGTGAACGCCTCGTCCGCCTCCGGCCCCTTCACGCTCACCGTGCTGGAAAACAGCACCATTGTATGGCCGGAAAACACCGTCCCGAACAAGGAGACGGTCATCGACTTCTCCGGCGCCAGCGTGCAGCTGCCCGCGAGCCTGACCCTGCGGGCCCCGCTGACGCTGAAAAACATCACCAACATCAACTCCGACACCGGCGTGCTGACCACGCTCGACGCCGGCGAGCATGCCTTTGCGATGATCGGCGGCGGCAGCTTCGGCTTCGCCGAGATCCGCGGCAATGACCTGACGTTCACGGAACAGCTGCCCGGCGGCGCGTTCGGCGGCGGACAGGCCGTGCGGCTTGTGGGTACGGGCGAAAACGCCCGCGTCACTTTTGCCGGCATCGGCCGCAGCGAGTATTATTATGACCTGCCCGCCATGACGGGCTTTGCCGGACTGACGCTGGACGGCGCTTACCTCGAGGCAGACGCGCTCGGCAGCGGACTGTCCGTCGCGCTCAACGCGGGCGGCCTGCGCGTGACCGGCGAGGCCACGCTCGCCGCCCTTTCCGGCGAGGGCGAGCTGCGCATCCCCGAAGGCGCTTCGCTCGCCGTCGCCGAAAGCGCCGAAGGCTCTTTCGCGCTGATGGAGTATGCGGGCACGGAGCTGGACGGCGATCGCCTCACCCTGCCCGCCGGCAGCGAAGTGACGCTGACCAATCAAAACGGCGAGGCGATCGCCGCGCCCACAGCCGAACCCATCGTCACGGTCACGGGCGGCGCGTGGACAACTCCCCAGGGCTTTGCCACCTGGCAGGAGATGACCGAGGCGCTGGATGCCGCGGACGAAAATGCCGCGTATACCGTCACGCTGCTGACGGACGTGACGCTGGAGGCGGACGGCAAGTCGGGCGCCTATGACGTAGTGACTCTGCCCGCCAGAGCGCTGACCATCGACGGAGACGGCCACACGCTGACGGCGGGCGACAAGCGCACGCGCAATTACGTCGACGCCACCGCCGACCTGACGCTGGCCGACGTGCAGCTGAACATGCCCAAAACCTATCTGCGCCTTCGCGCCGACGGCATCACCGTCACTGTGGAAGGCAGCGTGACCGCCGCCTCCGGCGCAGCTTACGGGCTGGAGAAAATCTCCGCCGAGGCCGCGCAGGTCTATGCGGTGCTCGAAGCGCCCGTGAGCGACAAAGTCGTCGACGCGGTCGGCGGCACTAGCGGGAAGAAGATCGCGGTGACGCTCGCCGGCTACGGCAGCCCTGACGCGCCTGCTTCCAAATACCCCTCCATCAATACGGCGGGCTATGGCGCGCTGATTCTGCAAAACTCCTGGCTCGTGCCCGCCGGCACGCCGATCAACTGGGGTGCCGTCGAGGTGCGGCAGGCCGGCGGCCTTGCGCCCACCGGCAATCTCACCGTGAGAAGCTGGCAGGTCGCCGAGGGCGCCACCGCCGACCTGACCCTAAAAAGCGGCAAGCTGACCGTGATGGGCAGCGGCACGGTGAGCGGCAACACGCAGATCCACTTCGCGCAGGGCAGCGCGCTCGTCAAAGAAGAGGCGACGCTCGTGACCGCCGCCGCAGCCGCGCCTGACGCCTTTGTGCTCGCCGAGGACGCCGCCGAACAGGCGGCCGGGCTGGAACTTTTGCGCGACGAGAGCGGCAACTTCACGCTGCAGACCGCGCGCGAGCCCATCGTCACCGTCACGGGCGGCGAGTGGTCCAATAAGGGCTTTGCCACCTGGCAGGAGATGACCGAGGCGCTGGATGCCGCGGACAAAAATGCCGAGTACACCGTCGCGCTGCTGACGGACGTGACGCTGCCCGCTGACAGCACGCTGCCCGACGTCGCGCTGACCATCGGCGGCGGGCACACGCTGCACCTCGCCGCAAACGGCGTGCTCAAAGTGCAAAACAGCCTGACCGTGCAGGACATCACGCTCGACATGGGCGAGGCCGCCATCAAATATATGCGCAGCAAAAACGGCGAAAAGACCCTCACTTTTGCCGAGAGCGCCAAAGGCAGCGTCGGCTCCATCGCCGACGTCTCCGGCTCCCGATGGTTGGACATCGTCTTCCTGGGCGACGGCGTGCAGTTCGGCAAAGTGACCGGTACGGTCAGCAGCATTGGCAGCAAATTGACCGACCTCATCCTGACGGGCTTTGGAACAAAAGACGAGCCCATCGACCTTGCGGGCCGCATCGAAAACCTGGCCGCCACCGAGCTGAACGGCAGCTGGGTGCGCGTGTCCGGCGACGCCGCGCAGCTGGGCGTGATCCGCACCGAAAACAGCGCGGGCGACGCCGTGGGCGGCCTTGTCCTGGAGGGCAACGCGCAGCTGCACAAGCTCTCCGTCACCGCCGGCGACGCCTTCGAACTGTGGATGCCCGCCGACGCCACGCTGACCGTCAGCGAGAAGTACAGCGTCCACAAACAGCAGATCCCCGTCTGGGTCACCGGCCAGCTGGCGGACGGCCATGTGCTGGTGAAAGCGCCGGGCAACAGCAATAAAGCCGCAACCGACTACACGCTGGCAAACGCGCCCGAGGGCGCCGTGCTGCTGTGGGACGAGGAAAATCTCGCCTTTGAAGTCAGCCTGGCTCCCGTTATCGCCGCCGCGCCCGGCAGCGTGCAGGACGACGGGTATTACACCGAGCTGCTTCTGACAGTCACCGACGCGCAGGGCATTGCCTCCGTGCTCGTCAACGGCCAGCCGGACAACGCCTACAGCGCCGCTGCCGAGACCTACGCGCCCGATACCGCCCTGCTCCGCGCGGGCGCGGAAAACACCGTCGCCGTCACCGACGCGGCCGGCTGCACATCGACATTCGTCTTTTTGTACGACGCTCCCGCCGACTACACAAAGGTGATGCAGGCGCTCGATCAGGCGCCCGCCGACATCTCCGCCTACACGCCCGAGAGCGTGCAGGCGCTCACGCAGGCCGTTGACGCCGTGGTTTACGGCATGGGCAGCCGCAACCAGGACAAGGTAGACGGCATGGCGCAGGCCATTCTTGACGCCATCGCCGCGCTCAAGCCCATCGACACCACCCCTGACCAGCCGGCCGATCCGGACCAGGGCGGCGGGCAGGATACGCCCGTGACGCCTGTCACGCCCGCAACGCCCGCGGCGCCGTCCGCGCCCGCGACGCCGCAGACCTCCGACCCGGCCAACGCCGGCGCATGGGTGCTGCTGATGGCGGCGTCGCTCGGCGGCCTGGCCGCGCTGGCGCTGGTGCGCCGCCGCCTCCGCCGCTGAGAGCAGCGGGCGCGCTGAAAGCCCAAACGGACAAGCCCCGCGCACAGCCGTGCGCGGGGCTTGCCTTTTGCCCGCCGTCCCCGGCGGGCTCTGCAAAACGGGTCTGCCTCCCCTTCTGCACAAAAACCGGCCCCCGCAGAAGCGAATGCGGCTTCTCGCGAGGGGCGGTTTTTCTAATCGCTCTCTTTTTGCTTTGCAAGCCGTTGCAGCGTCATTGGGCGGCAGGGCCTGCCGCCCATCGCCAGCCTTGCGGCGCGGCGGTCAATCCGTATGGGGCGCGGCCTCTTCGGCGCGGCGGCGCTCCTCGCGCGCCTTCTGCTGCTCGTCGATGCGGAACACCTCGTCGACCACAGGCCACACCAGCATATCCGCCCACAGCATGATCCACGCGGGCACGCCCAAAAGCGGCACCAGGATCCAGAACGGGATGGGAACCAGCAGCACCAGCGCCGCGGCGCACAGCAAAATCACCAGCGTGGCCGGCATGGAGCGCTGGATGCGCCCGAACAAAAGCAGCAGGCTGTTTTTCAGCATGCCCGCGAACGGGATGGTCATGAACACGATCTGGAAGCAGAAGAACAGCCATGCGCCCACGATGATGAGGAGGCTCAAGAAGATGCAGCCCAGCACGATGGCGTTCGGCTTGCCCATCTGGAAGCTGAGATACAATGTGTAGACGTCGAGCGCCAGCAGCGCGCTGAACAGCGCGGACGGGCCCATGCTCTGCCTCCAGCACGAGCGCCAGGCCTTTTTGAAGTCGTGCCAGAAAAAGCCTGGCTCGTCGCGCACGATCTTGATGATCACCGCGTGGCACGCGCACAGCGCCGGCCCCAGCAGCAGCCCCGACAGCGCGATGGCCGCCACGCCGGCGAACACCAGCAGCAGATACTGCGCCGACAGCGCGGTGAACACCGCGGCGGCGACGGTGGGGATGGCGCAGACGAACAGCATCATCCCCGTTTTCCACAGCGTGCCGAAATCGCGCGTAAACATCTCGAAATAGCGCAAAACGCCCTTTTTCTTCGGCGCGTCCTTCGCGACGCCCGGGCCGGGCTTATTGTAATTGAATGAAAACAGTCCCATCGGTCTCTCTCCCCTGTGTGGTTTTTGGCGCGCCGGCCTTCAGGCAGCGCGGCGGATGCGGGTAAAACCGGCGATACGGGTTTGCCGTTTGCTGTGTCGGCGTCGGATGCGCGCTGCGCCGCCGGCGGCGCAGCGCGACGCCCCCCAGCGCCCCCACCGCCAGCGCGGCGGCAAGCGCGGCCCATGCGCGCACGGGGCGGCCCCCTCTCAGCGCCCGGCGCCGGCGGTCAGCGCTTCGAACAGCGCCGTGCCGGCATCCAGATACGCCTGCGTGTCCTCGTCGGCCTTCTCCAGCGGCGCGCGGCGCACGAGCGTATAGCCGTCCAGCAATTGCTGCAGCGGGCCCATCGAAGCGCCCATCATCGTCTGCACGTCGCCCAGCTCCAGCTGCGCCAGCGGGGGGCACGCACTCCACGCCACGCCCACACCGCTCACATCCGTCGCCTCTTCGTCCAGCGCCTCGCCGTCGTTGTTCGCAAACATCCCGCCGAAGCGCGCCTGTGCGGCCGCGAGGTCGTCCACCAGATAAAACGAGCTCTCGCCCGTCTGCACGTCGCCGACCAGGCGCGTGCTGTTGGCCATCACCATCGTGGGGTCCTCGCTGGTGAAGTCGTACTCCAGCACCTCCACCACCGTCTGCCCGTCGCCGTTGCGGTCGTCCGCAAGCGGCGCCAGCGCCTCCTCCAGAGGCGTGAACGCGCCCGATGGCACGGCCTCGTCCACCGTGATGACGCCGATGACGTAATCCGGCTCGACGCGGCTGCCGATGTCCCGCAGCAAAAACACCGCCAGCAGCGCCACGCCCAGTGCGGCCAGGATGTGCCATTTGTGATAAAACCAGAAATTCTCCCATTTTTTGCGCCCTTTGGGCGGGGCGGGCGGCTCTGGCGGGCGCTCGTCCTGCGGGGTGATATTGCGTGTGTAGCGATAGCTTGCCATGTTTATCCCTCTTTGCCGGCGCTGTGCGCTTTCGCGGCGGCGATGGCCCCGGCCACGCGCTGCGCCAGCTCTTTCTTCTGCGTGCGGTCCAGCCCGGCCGTCTCCACCGGCGGCAGGATCGTGATGTTCACATGTGCGGGCTTCATCAGGCCGCCGTTGGCCTCCATCACGCGATAGCTGCCGTCGATGGCCACGGGCACCACGGGCGCGCCGGCCTTGCAGGCCATTTTGAACGCCCCGGCCTTGAATTCTCCCATCGCGTCGCCCTTTGAGCGCGTACCCTCCGGGAACACGATCACGCTCTCGCCCTTTTCCAGCATCTCCTCGGCCTCGCGCATGGCCTCCACGGCCTGGCGCGGGTTTTTGCGGTCAAGGAAGATGCAGTCAAGCAGCTCCATCCACGTGCGCACCATCGGGATCTTCTTCGTCTCGATCTTCGCCACGATGCCATGCGGCCGGTCGAGATACAGCAGCATCAGCGGGATGTCGTAGTCGCCCTGATGGTTCGGTGTGAACATCACCGCGCGGCCCTGCGGGATGTTTTCCGCGCCGCGCACCGTCACCGTCACGCCCGCGATGCGCAGCAGCGTACCGGCCCACATGCGCACATATTTGTGGATGTAGGCCTGCGCGTCCGCGTCGCCCGCGGCCTTTTTCCGCCTGGCCTTCGCCATCACCGGCAAAAGCGCGATGAGCGCGCCGAAGAAATATCCGAACCAGACGATGGTGCGCAAAAGCGCCATGAAGCATATCCCCTTTTGGGCCGCCGCGCGGCGGCCCCATTCCCAGTTTCTTAATAAATATACCGCAAATGACAGAATTTGTACAGCGCCGCAGCCGTTTTTCGGCGCCGGGAGTGTGAAGTTTTTATAAAAAGTGCAAAAAATACCCAGTGGACATGTTGCGCGCCGGCGCTGTATGCCGTTATAATGGAAAAAGATGATATCGACCGGGACGCGGCCGCCCCGGCGGTTTCCCACAGCGCGGCCGCACTCTTGAGGAAAACAGTATGGCATTGGCTAAATTGCGTTTTGCCGCTTTGCAGGACGCAGGGCGGCTGACGGCGGTCCTCGCTCCGTACGCGCGGGATTCCGTCGCTGTGTGGGCCTCCGGGGCCCCCACGCGCGCACAGCTTGCACAGCACATGGAGGCGCTGGGCCGCGCGGGGCTGCCCGTCCTTGTGGCCGAGGACCCCAGCGGCCTTCTGGGCTTTGCGTTCGCCGAGCCGTTCGCCGTTCGCCGCGGCGCTCTGTGGAGCGCGCAGGTGCAGGCCTATCTCGCGCCGGACGAGCGCCGCCGCGGCATCGGCAGCGCGCTGGTGAACGCCGTGTGCGACCTTTTGTCCGCGCAGGGGTACTGCGCGTGCTACGCGTGCGTCTCGCACCCGCACCCCGAGAGCGAGGCGTTCTTCGCCGCGCTGGGCTTTGCCGAACAGGCGCGCCTGCCGGCCGCCGGCTTCAAGCTGGGGCTCTGGCTGGATCTGAGCATCTGCGAGCGGCCTTTGCGCGCGCGCACGGCAAGGCCCGTGCCGCCCATGGCCGTCGGCGCGCTGGACGGCGCGTACGTGCGCGGCGTTTTTGCCCGCCGCGCAAAAGACATCCGCTGAAATGAAGAGGAGGGACCGGAGATGTCCGAAAATGCGATTCTGGAAAGCCTGTACGCGCGCCGCTCGGTGCGCGCCTTCACGCAGCAGCAAGTGAGCGCGCAGGACCGCGCCGCCATCCTGAAGGCCGCCATGCAGGCGCCCACCGCAGGCTGCCAGATGCTGTACACGATCATCGACGTGCGCGAGCAGCCGCGCAAGGAACAGCTGGCCGAATTGTGCGACCACCAGCCCTTCATCGCCACCGCGCCGCTGGTGCTGGTGTTCACGGCCGACTGCAAGCGCTGGCTGGACGCCTTTGCCGCGGCCGGCTGCGCGCCGCGCCGGCCCGGCCCGGGCGATTTGCTGCTGGCCGTGGCCGACGCGTGCATCGCCGCGCAGAACGCCGTTGTCGCGGCCGAGAGCCTGGGCCTTGGCAGCTGCTACATCGGCGACGTGCTCGAGCGGTGCGAGGAGATGCGCGCGCTGCTGGCGCTGCCCCGCTACGTGGTGCCGGCGGCGATGCTGGTGATCGGCCATCCCGCGCCCGGCCAGCTTGAGCGCGAAAAGCCCGGCCGCTTTGCCGAGGACGTGATCGTCCACGAGGACGTCTACCGCCCCGTGAGCGCGCAGCGCTTTGCCGCCGCGCAGGCGCAGCGCTCGCCCGAGGGTTCGCTGGGCAAAACGGACTACGACACCTGGATCCGCAAATTCTGCGAGCGCAAATACAACAGCGATTTCTCGCGCGAGATGAGCCGTTCGGCCGAGGTGTACCTGCGCGACTTTTTGCCCTGGCCCGCCGATGAGCAGTGAGCCTGTGGGGCGCTTTGCGCCCAGCCCGTCGGGGCGCATGCACCTGGGCAACGCGCTGTGCGCGCTGCTGGCGTGGCTGTCGGCGAAAAGCCGCGGCGGGCGCATCGTGCTGCGCATCGAGGATCTTGACCCCGCGCGCTGCCGCCGCGAATACGCGCTGCAATTGATGGACGACCTTGCCTGGCTGGGCCTTTCCTGGGACGAGGGGCCGCAGGCGGGCGGCGCAAACGGGCCGTACTTTCAAAGCGAGTGCGCGCATCTTTACGCCGCGGCCCTAAAGACGCTGCGGGAAAAAGCGCCCGTGTACGAGTGCTTTTGCACCCGGGCCGACCTGCACGCCGCCAGCGCGCCGCACCTCTCGGACGGGACGGTGCTGTACTCGGGCCGCTGCCGCGCT
>DXGT01000063.1 GCA_019113785.1 Candidatus Ruthenibacterium merdigallinarum
GACCCCTGTCCGCAAGGCTCTGGCCGACGCCGGCCTGCGCGCCTCCGACCTGAAGAAGGTCCTGATGGTGGGCGGCTCCACCCGTATCCCCGCCGTCTACGACGCGGTCAAGAAGGAACTGAACTGCGAGCCCTTCAAGGGCATCAACCCCGATGAGTGCGTGGCCGTCGGCGCCGCCATCCAGGGCGGCGTGCTGCAGGGCGACGTCAAGGGCCTGCTGCTGCTGGACGTCACCCCGCTGAGCCTGGGCATCGAGACCCTGGGCGGCGTGTGCACCAAGATCATCGAGCGCAACACCACCATCCCCACCCACAAGAGCCAGGTGTTCTCCACTGCGGCCGACAACCAGCCCTCGGTCGAGGTCAACGTCCTGCAGGGCGAGCGTGAGTTTGCCCGCGACAACAAGAGCCTGGGCGTCTTCCACCTGGACGGCATCGCACCGGCTCCCCGCGGCGTGCCCCAGATCGAGGTCACCTTTGATATCGACGCCAACGGCATCGTGAAGGTCAGCGCCAAGGACCTGGGCACCGGCAAGGAGCAGCACATCACCATCACGGCCTCCTCGAACATGAGCAAGGAGGACATCGACAAGGCGGTGCGCGAGGCCGAGCAGTATGCCGCCGAGGACAAGAAGCGCCGCGAGGAAGTGGATCTGCGCAACGGCGCCGACCAGATGGTGTTCCAGACCGAGAAGGCGCTGAACGAGCTGGGCGACAAGGTGTCCGCGTCGGAGAAGGCCGACGTGGAGGCGAAGGTCGCGGCGCTGAAAGAGGCGCTCAAGGGCAGCGACGTCGAGGCCATCAAGGCCAAGCAGGAGGAGCTGCAGAAGGCCTTCTACGCCATCAGCGAGAAAGTTTACAAAGAGGCCGCGCAGGCTCAGCAGGCCGCGCAGGGCGGCGCGCAGGAGACGCCGAACAACGGCGGCGCGCAGACGGACGGCGGCGACAACGTCGTCGACGCCGACTACCGCGAGGTCTGAACAAAGTAAAAACGCACAGAGCGAGGGCGGGCCTGCCGTCCTCGGCTCTTGTGCTTTTCATAGGGTGACGAGAGATTATGGCAGAAAAACGCGATTACTATGAGGTCCTCGGCGTGCCGAAAACGGCGTCCGCCGACGAGATCAAAAAAGCATACCGCAAGCTGGCGAAGAAGTACCATCCCGACCTGAACCCCGGCGACAAAGAGGCCGAGGAGAAATTCAAGGAGCTGGTCGAGGCGTACGAAGTGCTGAGCGACCAGGACAAAAAGGCCCGGTACGACCAGTTCGGCCACGCGGGCGTGGACCCGAACTACGGCGCGGGGGCCGGCGGTTATGGCGGCGGTTTCGGCGGCGTGGACATCAACGACCTCTTCGGCGACTTCTTTGGCGGCTTCGGCGGGTTCGGGGGCTTTGGCGGCTCGCAGCGCCGCTCGAATGCCAACGCGCCGCGCAAAGGCGCGGACATCCGCGTCAGCCTTGTGCTCAGCTTCATGGAGGCGGTGCACGGCTGCACCAAGACCGTGAGCGTCAACCGGCAGGACACGTGCGCCGAGTGCGGCGGCACGGGCGCGGCCCGCGGCACCAGCCCCGAGACCTGCCCGGATTGCCGCGGCACCGGCTTTGTGACGGTGCAGCAGCGCACGCCGTTCGGCGTGATGCAGTCCTCGCGGCCGTGCTCGCGCTGCGGCGGCAAGGGCAAGATCATCAAGACGCCGTGCTCGAAGTGCCACGGCACGGGCAAGACCTCCAGTGCCAAGCGCGTAGAGGTGAAGATCCCCGCCGGCATCGACGACGACCAGAGCCTGCGTCTGCAGGGCCTGGGCGACGCGGGCGCGAACGGCGGGCCCAGCGGCGATCTGATCGTCATCATCACGGTGCGCCCCGACCCGATGTTCGAGCGCGACCGCTATGACGTACATGTCACTGTGCCCATCACGTACAGCCAGGCCGTCATGGGCGACGAGATCGTCGTGCCCACCATCGACGGCAAGGTGCAGTACGACGTGCCGGAGGGCACGCAGAGCGGCACCACGTTCCGCCTGCGCGGCAAGGGCATCCAGTATGTCAACGGCCGCGGCCGCGGCGACCAGTACGTGCGCGTGGAGGTGGAGATCCCGAAAAAGCTCACGCGCACCCAGCGCGAGGCGCTGAAAAACTTTGAGGCAAGCCTCAAAGAGGAGAACTACGAAAAGCGCAAGGGCTTTTTCAAGTCCCTGCGCGAGAAGTTCGAGAACAAGTGACGTTTGTGAAAAAGGCCCCGGAGGGCGGCAGCGCCGCCCTCCGGGGCCTTTCTGTCTGATGCGGAAAAACGCGCGTCAGACGTTGGCTGCGTTGTACAGCGGGATCAGCTTCTCCCACGTGGCGCGGCCCACGATGCCGTCGGCCGTAAGGCCGCTGTTCGTCTGGAAGCCTTTCACGGCCTGCTTTGTGGCGGCGCCGAAGCGGCCGTCCACCGCGAGGAGGGGCGTGCCGTGCAGGCGGTTGAGATAGCTTTGCAGAAAGCGCACGGCGTCGCCGGACGAACCCTCGCGCAGCGTGCCGGGGTAGGGCGTGAACACGTGCGGGCGCTGGCCCTGCTTGAGCGCCGCGGCCACGCGCGTGATGGCCGCCCAGGTGGCCGGGCCGATGACGCCGTCGGCCGAAAGGCCGAACTGGCGCTGGAAGCGGCGCACCTGGCCGGCCGTCGCGTCGCCGAAACGCCCGTCGGCCGAGGCGCTGCCCACGCCGGTGTACACGGACGCGATGGTGTTCAGATGGCGCTGCATCTGGCGCACATCCTGCCCGCGCGCGCCCGCGCGCAGCGTGACGCCGGGGTTCGTGTCGGCCCCGCCGCCGAACGCGCGGCCGTACGCCTCCATCAGCGCGGCCCACGTGACGGGCCCCACCTCGCCGTCGGCCGCAAGGCCCTGCTGCGTCTGGAACGCGCGCACGGCGCGGCGCGTGTCGGCGCCGTAGCGCCCGTCCACCCGGGCGGAGAGCAGCGGCTCCGACAGCGCGGCCAGCGCGCTGAGGTATTTCTGCACGCGGGCCACCTCGCTGCCCGCGCTTCCCGTGCGCAGCGCCGCGCCGGGATAGGTGGGAATGTCGTATTGCATAAAAAAGCCCCCTTTGCTTTGGGAAGGGGCGCGCTGCGCGCCCCTTCTGCGCCAGCGTATGCGCTGTGTGCGCGCGCTGTGCGGCCCGTTGCAAAGGAGGTGTTTTTTGCCCCGCCGGCGGACAAAAGGCGCGCAAAGCGGGGCGTTTTTCGCGTTACAGCGCGCGGCGGCGCGCCTGCAGCGCCCGCAGCACCGCGTACAAAAGCGCGGTGTTCAGCGGGAACATCACGAGGTTTTTGATAAGGCGCGCGCCCGTGATGACAAGCGCGTTGCCGTACATCATGTGCAGCCACAGCGGCGACAGCCCCAGATTGATGACCACCATCGCCGTGCCGTACGCCGCCGCCGTGCGCGCCAGCGTGACGGGCCGCTTATAGAAAAAGCACCCGTACAAAAAGCCCAGCAGGAACTCATTCAGCGCCCAGAAGGGGAAGTACGGCCCGTTCGGACGCAGAAAATAGCCCACCGTGTCGGTGACGATGCCCATGAGGCCGGCCAGCCACGGCCCGTACAGGTACGCGGCGGCCGCCGTGGCAAGAAAGGCAAAGCCGATCTCCAGCATCTGGCTGACCATGATGGTGAACTGGTTGAGCACCAGGTTCAGCGCGGCCATCATCGACGCGCCGACGAGGCTTTTGGTGCTGCGAAGCTCGGCCGCGGCCAGCTTCAAACGGGCGAAAAGGGAGAGGGAATGGGACATAAAAACGCCTCCTTGTGCGTTTGTATGCCGCACAAAGAGGCGCGATGCGCGAATTTATGCAGCAGCGGGATGCGAGACTCACACCGCAAGCGATGCGCTTTTCGTCCGGCCCGCAACTCCCCGTCGGGCCGGCACTTGACGCGCAAGTCTCTACTCTGCGAAAGCCTTTCCTCAAGAAAGGCGTGCCCCTATTATACCCCCGCGCGCGGCGCAATGCAAGCGCCGCAGGAAGGTTTTGTCACGCTTCGCCGCCGTCCTCGTCCAGCAGCTGGCGCTTGCAGGCGGACAGCATGGCCTGATCCCCCTCGGGCAGCTCGGGGAAGTGCGGATCGATCTCCTCCAGCGCGCGCAGCACGGCCTCGCTGACCAGCCAGCGCGTGTACCATTTCTGGTCGGCCGGGATCACATACCACGGCGCGTGGCGGCTGGCGGTGTCGCGCAGCACATCGGCGTACACGCGCTGGTATTCGTCCCAGAAGGCGCGCTCTTTCAAGTCGGACGAGGAAAATTTCCAGTTCTTGGCCTCGTCGTCGATGCGCTCCAAAAAGCGTTCCTTCTGCTTTTCGCGCGAGACGTTCAAAAACAGCTTGACGATGCGGTAGCCGTTGTCGTACAGGTATTCCTCAAAGCCGCGGATCTGCTTGTGGCGGCGCTCGAAAAAGTCCTTGTCGTCCTCGTCGAGGCAGCGCGCGGGCATCTGGTAGCTTTTGTGCAGCCGGTGCACGCGCACCACCAGCACGTCCTCGTAGTACGAGCGGTTGAAAATGGCGATCTTGCCGCGCGCGGGCAGCGCGCAGGCGGCGCGCCAGAGATAGTCGTGGCTCAGCTCCTCCTTGCTGGGCTGCTTGAAGCTGACGACGTCCACGCCCTGCGGGTTGACGGCGCCCATCACGTGCTTGATGACGCTGTCCTTGCCGGCGGCGTCCATCGCCTGCAAAAGCACGATCAGCCCCTCGCGCCCCTCGGCGTACAGCTTTTCCTGCAGCGCGGCGATGCGTGCGAGGTTTTCGGCTGTGCGCGCCTCGTACGCGGGGCGCTGCTCCTTGTCCACGCCGGCCTCGCGCGCCGAGTGCGGCAGCTCGTCCAGATGCAGCGCGCCCTCGCCGTCGAAACAGTAATCTTTCAGATCCATACAAAGTCCCCCTTTTACCCTTTCATTTATAGGATAGGCCGTTTTCTCCATGATACGCCCGCGCGCGGGCAAAGTCAACGCAAGTATCGGTGTACAAAGGGGATACGACGCCGCTGGGGGTGCCCACAGGCACGCTGGCTGCGTTCTCGGGCTCGGCAGGCGTCACACCGAGCCGCAGCGAGGCGTCTCGGAGCGCAACCGCCCGCAGGGCGGCTCTTAGCGCGGAGAGGCCTGCTCTCGCCCTGCGGCCTTGCCAGCCCACCCGTGGGCGCGCCCAGCGGTCCTTCGGAGTTTTCGGCCGCCAGGCGGCGCCGATGGCGCGGAAGACGACGCAGCCTGCCTGACGGCAGGCAAGGAGGACTGCGCCCGCAGGCGCGTACTCAAGGCCAACCGCCCGCAGGGCGGCTCTTAGGCCGGAGTATGACAAAGCCAGGGGTGCTGCAATGGCCTGTGCCCCGCATGGGGTACGCGTCCGAAAACCGCCGTAGCCCCTTGTACACCGATACAAAGGAAATTTTGCGCACAGGCGACGCACGGGCGGTTTCGTGTGCTATAATAAAGGCAAACGCAAAGGAGGTCATTGCCTTGAAATTTTCCGAGATCCCTTACGAGCGGCCGGATCTTGACGCCGCGTTCGCCGAGATGGACGGCGTCGTGCGCGATATCGAAGGCGCGCACAGCGCCGACGAGGCGCTGGCGGCGTACAAGCGCTTTGAAACGCTGCAAGACCATCTGACCACAATGGCCACGCTCACCGAGATCCGCAACAGCATCGACACGCGCGACGCGTTCTACGAGGCGGAGAAGGCGTTCTTCGACGAGAACGGCCCGGCCATCAGCGACCGCGCGCTGAACGTGTACCGCGCGCTGCTGGCCTCGCCCCACCGCGCCGGGATCGGCGAGGCGCTGGGCGCGGTCGCGCTGGAGAAGATGGAGATCGACGTGAAGGCCCAGACGCCCGAGGTGCTGGACCTGATGGCCGAGGAGAACGCGCTGTGCAGCGCCTATCAGAAGCTGTACGCCTCTGCGCAGATCGATTTCGACGGCCAGACGCTGACCATCGCCCAGCTGGGCAAATACAAGATGAGCGCCGAGCGCGCCGTGCGCAAGGCGGCTTACGAGGCCGAGGGCGCGTGGTTCGACGCCCACCGCGAGGAGTTCGACACGCTGTACGACAAGCTGGTGAAAAACCGCACCGAGCAGGCCCGCCGCATGGGCTATGAAAACTATGCGCCGCTGGGGGCCATCCGCATGCGGCGCATCGGCTATTCCATCGCGGACATGGCAGCCTACCGCGCGCAGATCCGGCGCGACGTCGTGCCTGTCGTGGCGCGGCTCAAGGCGCTGCAGCACGCGCGCACCGGCATTGCGGACGCGAAGTTCTACGACGACGCGTTCTGCTTTGCCGACGGCAACCCCGCGCCCAAGGGCACGCCGAAGCAGATCATGGCCGCGGGCAAGGAGATGTACCACGCGCTGAGCGACGAGACGGCGCAGTTCATCGACATGATGTTCGAAAACGACCTGTTCGACGTGCTGGCAAAGCCCGGCAAGGCGCCGGGCGGGTTCTGCACCTCTTTGCCGGACTACAAGCTGCCGTTCATCTTCTCGAACTTCAACGGCACGGCCGGCGACGTCGACGTGCTGACGCACGAGGCCGGCCACGCCTTCGCCGACTGGATGGCGAACGCGCAGCCCATCCCCTCCATCCTGCGCGAGCCGGGCATGGAGAGCTGCGAGATCCACTCCATGAGCATGGAGTTTTTGACGGGCCCGTACCACGAGCTGTTCTTCAAGGAGGACACCGCCAAATACGAGCTGTCGCACGCCGAGGACGCCGTGTACTTCCTGCCGTACGGCACGATGGTGGACGAGTTCCAGCACCGCGTGTACGAAAACCCCGACATGACGCCCGACGAGCGCAACGCTCTGTGGGCGCAGCTCGAGCGCGAGTTCCGCCCGTGGATCGATTTCGACGCCCTGCCGTTCTACGGCCGCGGCGCGGGCTGGCAGCGCCAGCTGCACATCTATCTGTACCCGTTCTATTATATCGACTACTGCCTTGCGCAGACGGTAGCGCTGCAATTCTTCACGGCGCACCTCGCCGATAAAGAGGACGCCTGGCAGCGCTACATGGCGCTTGTGAAGCGCGCGGGCACGCTGCCCTATCCGGGCCTTGTGGCCGCGGCGGGCTTTGAAAGCCCGTTCCGGGACGGCACGATGAAGCGCGTGGCCGAGACCGTGGGCGCGTGGATCGAACGGCAGGACGCCGCGCTGCGCGGCTGAAAAGGCCGGCGCTTGCAAAATGCGCCGCGGCCTGCTATGCTAAAGGGGACGCCCGGCGCGCCGGGCCAAAGGAGAGATACGATGAGCGGTGAATACAGACAGCGGCTGCTGAGCATTGTGGACGCGCTGGCGCAGCCCGAAAATGCGCAGCGGCGCGCGGCGGTGAAGGCGATTTTGGAGAAATTCGGCGTGCCGTACACGGTGCAGCAGGGCGAGGCCGTGCCCGAGCGCGGCCAGTTCGTGCTGTTTTCGCGCGCGCCGGAGGAGGAAAAGGCCGTGCCGGTGGAGAACATCGTCGTATCCTTCCAGCCGGGGCAGACGCCGCGCCGCGTGCTGGGCGCGCACTACGACACGCACGAGGGCAGCACCGGCGCGAACGACAACGCCTCGGGCGCGGGCGTGCTTCTGGCGCTGGCGGGCGAGCTTGCGCAGCGCGGCGACGCGCCCGCGGTGGACATCGTGTTCTTCGACGGCGAGGAGACGGGCCGCGCCGGCTCGAAATATTATCTCTCGCAGCTGGCCGAGGGCGCGGCGAGCGCGATGGTCAATCTGGACGTGTGCGGCTACGGCGACACGCTGTGCGTGCGCGCGCGCAAGCGCGTGGACGCGCTGGGCCCGTTCCTCGACAAAAAGCGCCTGGCCGCCCACGCGGGGCAGGCGGTGTGCTATCTGCCCGAGAGCGACGATGTCACGTTCACAAAGGGCCATGTGCCCGCGCTGAGCGTGGCGATGATGCCGCGCTGGGACACGGCGATCATCGCCTCCATGCGCGATTACACGGGCGTGTTCTCCGCGCTGGGCCTGCCGCCGGAGCTGCGCGACCAGCTGGCCCGCATGGAGGTCATGTCCACGCTGCACGGCGGCTCGCGCGACAAGGTCAGCTTCCTCTCGCAGACCGCGCTCGAAACCGTGTACGACTATCTGCTGGACGCGCTGTACGCGCCCGTCAAGCGGCGCAGCCTGCTGCAAAAGCTATTCCCGTGACAAAACGGCAAAGACAAAGCGCCGCCGCCCGGCCAAACGGGCGGCGGCGCTTTTTGCGCGGCGGGATTTTCTCAATCGTCTCCGGCGTCCAGCGCCTCCAGGCCCTTTTTGGCCTCGGGGCGCGCGTCGCCGTGGCGCACGAACAGCATGGTCACAAAGCTCATCGCTACGAACAGCGCGGCGTAGGGGAACAGCGTCCAGTAGCCGACGCGGTCCATCAAAAAGCCGGAGAGGATGGGCGTGGCGATCTGCGCGGCCATCGACACCGTGTAATAGTAGCCGGTGTACTTGCCGGTGTCGCCGTGGCTGGCAAGCTCCACCACCATGGGGTAGCTGTTCACGTTGATGAACGCCCAGCCCATGCCGGCCAGAATGAAGAACACGTACAAAAGCGCCGACATCGCGCGGAAGAACGCGCCGGCAAAGAAGGCGGTGAACAGCATGGCCACGCCCAGCAGGATGGTTTTCTTGCGGCCGATGCGGCTGGCGATGACGCCCACCGGCATGTACGACACGATGGCCGCCGCGGTGCACACCATCAAAATCAGCGAGAAGCTGCCGCCCAGCACCTCGGTGGCGTAGCGGGAAAAGCCGGAGGTGACGGCGTTGTAGCCCATGAACCACAGCGCCACGCTGGCGAGGATCAAAAGCAGGCTGCGGCGCATCGCGGGCGGCAGGCGGCCGCCGGCGGCCGCGGGGGCGCTTGCGTCGCTCTCTGCCAGCTGCTCGTTCACGCGGTCGGCCTCCTGCGAGAAGGGCACCTCCTTCACCTTCCAGAACAGCACGGCCACGCACAGCGCCATCACGGCGGCCAGCGTGAAGAACACGGGCCGGTAATCCGGCCGGAACGCCTCGCCGGCCACGGCGGCGGGCAGCGCCAGCTGCATGGTCAGCAGCATCAGCATGCCGCCCACGGCACCCATCAAATTGATCACCGCATTGCCGCGGCTGCGCAGGGGCTTGGGCGTCACGTCCGGCATCAGGGCCACGGCGGGGCTGCGGTAGGTGGCCATGGCCACCAGCACAAGGCCCAGCCCCACAAAGAACAGAGGCAGGCTGTTCATGCGCTCGGCCTCGGGCAAAAGCACAAGGCACGCCACGGCCACCGCCGTGCCGAACAGGATGTACGGCATGCGCCGGCCGATGCGCGTGCGCGTGCGGTCGCTCAGCTTGCCGAACAGCGGCAGCATGATGAGCGCCAGCACGTTGTCCATCGCCATCACGACGCCGATGCTGGCGTCGTCGATCGAAAACGTGTATTTCAGGATCAGGGGGATGACGTTGTCGTACAGCTGCCAGAACGCCGAGATCGACATAAAGGCGAGGCCGACGAAGAACGTGCGCTTGTAGTTGAGCTTGAGCGGCGGCATACAGAAAGCCTCCTTGCGTTTTTTCTTATTGTACCACGCCCCGCGCCCAAAACGCCAGCGGGGAAAGGAAAAATCTGTGTAAAGAGAGATGGACAAAAAACGGGCCGCTGCAAACGCAGCGGCCCGCGGGCGTATTCAAAGATTATTCTTCCGTCTCCTCTTCGGCGGCGTCCGGCGTCTCGGCGGGCGCGTCGTCCTCGACGGGCTCCTCGCTGAACAGAAGCTGCTCATACTCGTCCAGCTCAGCCTCGCGGCGGCGCAGATAGAAGAACATGGCGCCCAGCGCGCCTACAACGGCGGACAAGAAGGCGATGATGGCGACAAGCGTGGATTTTTTCATGGTGATCTCCTCCTGATTTTGTTTGGCGCGGCCCCGGCGCAAGCGGCGCAGGGAACCGGCCAGCCAGCACAGGGCCGACGCGGCGCGCAGGCCGGAAACGATCGTGCGCATGGGGTGCTTCCTCCCTGTGGATCATGCTTTTATTATAAGCGCAACGCGCGCGGATTACAAGACTTTCTTTGCCTGCTCGGCGAAGGCGCGCACGGCGCTGGGCAGCGCGTAGCGGCCGTCCAGCTCGCCGCGCAGCGCCCACGCGTGCTCGCACGCCGGCGCGCCCGCGCGCCAGCGGCAAAGCCAGCCCGTCATGTGCCATTCAAGATGGGTGAACACGTGCTTGGCCCCGTCCAGCGCGCGCACGGGCTCGGCCTCTACGCCCATGGCGTCCAGCGCGGCGCGCGTCTCGCCGTCCGAGAGCCGGCCCGGCAGCAGCACGGGCTGCCAGAGCCCCGCCAGCAGGCCGTCCGCGGGCCGGCGCGTCAGCAGCACGCGCCGCGCGCCCTCGTCTTCGCGCAGCACCAGCGCGGCCGTCCACTCGCAGCGCCGGCGCTTTGCCTTCGGGGCCTTGTGCGGCAGCTGCGCCGCGCAGCCGGCCTGCCGCGCGCGGCACAGATGCACCGCAGGGCAGCTTTCACACGCGGGCGCGCCCGGCGTGCACACCAGCGCGCCCAGCTCCATCAGGGCCTGGTTGTAGTCGCCCGGGCGCTGCGGCGGCTGCAAGCGCGCAACCTCGGCGGCCAGGCGCTTTTTCACCTCCGGGCGCGTCACGTCGCCCTCGTCGCACAAAAGGCGCGAGAACACGCGCAGCACATTGCCGTCCACCGCGACGGCGGCAAGCCCGAAGCCGATGGACGCGATGGCCCCGGCCGTGTACTCGCCGATGCCCGGCAGCGCCCGCAGCGCGGCGAGGTCGGCGGGCAGCTGCCCGCCGTACTGCTGCACAACGATGCGCGCGGCCTTTTGCAGGTTGCGCGCGCGGCTGTAGTAGCCGAGGCCCTCCCACAGCTTCAAAAGCTGCTCTTCGCTGCATTCGGCCAGCGCCTGCACCGTGGGCAGCGCCTGCATGAAGCGCTCGTAATACGGCAGTGCGGCGGCCACGCGCGTCTGCTGCAGCATGATCTCGCTGACCCACACGCGGTAGGGCGTCGGCTCGGTGCGAAAGGGCAAAACGCGCTTGTTTTCATCGTACCAGCGCAGCAGCGGCGCGGAAAATTCAGTCGGCTGCAAGGGCGCCCTCCCCTCCGGCGTGGCGCGCCAGCCAGCGGGCCACGCCGCTGTCCGCGTTCGAGCCGATCACGCACGAGGCGTTTTTGCGCACGGCGGGCACGGCGTTGCCCACCGCGCAGGACTCGTCGCTCGCCGCAAACAGCGGCAGGTCGTTCAAATTGTCGCCGAAGGCCACCACGCGCCGCGCGCCGCACAGGCTGCGCACGGCCGCAAGGCCGGTCGCCTTGTCGCACCCGTCGGGGTAGGCCTCCACGGTGAAGCCCGCGCCATATTCGTTCGGATACAGATAGCACAGAACGCCCGGCATCGCGCCGAAGATCGAAAACCAGCGTCGGGCGTCGGCCTCGTCCTCGAGGCACAGCAGCGCCCGCATCAGCTGCCCGCCCAGGATGCTCTGGGCGTAATTCTGCGTCTGCGAGAAGGTCTTGTAGGGCGAGTGGCGGCGCTCGGCCACGAACGTGCGCTCAAATTCGCCGGTCAGCTCGCGGTAGTACACGAACATCTTCTCGCCGCGCACCACGTACAAAAGCGCCTCTTTGTCCTCGTTTTGCAAAGCGCGGCACACGCTGGCGGCCACCTCGTCGGGAAAGCAGGTGATGGCCAGCGCGCGGCGCGTGGGGATGTCGTACAAAAGCGTGCCGGCCATCAGCACGGCGGGCAGACGCAGGTGCAGCCGCGACAACAGGTCGATGACCGTGGCGGGCGTGCGGGACGTGGCCACGGTGAACAGCATCCCCGCGTCGAGAAGGCGGTTGAGCGTGGTCACCGTCTCGTCGGACAGGCGTGCGTCCGGCCCCAGCAGCGTGCCGTCCAGATCGGAAATATACAGCGTCGACATAAAGCGTCCTTTCTCAGATGGGCGCCGGGGCCGCCTCGGCCTCGCGCCGGCGCAGATGGGCGATGAAACGGATGCAGAACGGCAGGCTGACGAAAAACGTGAGTAGGTCGGCCAGCGGCTGGGCCAGCTGCACGCCGGCCAGGCCGACAAGGCCCGGCAAGAACCAGACCAGCGGTAAAAAGCACAGCCCCTGCCGGCACAGCGCCAGCAGCGTGGCCGCCAGCGACTGGCCCGTGCACTGCAGCGCCATGTTCGTGACGGTGGAGACGGCAAACAGCGGCATGGCGCAGCACTGCGCGCGGAAGGCCAGCGCGCCGATGGAGATGACGAGCGCGTCCTCGGCGCGGAACAGCGCCATCACCTGCGGGGCGAAGGCGAAGCCCGCCGCGCCCACGGCCAGCATGGAGACGCAGCCCAGCGCCGAGGTGAACAGCATGGCGCTGCGCACGCGGCCAAAGCGCGCCGCGCCGTAGTTGAAGCCGCACACGGGCTGGAACCCCTGTCCGAGGCCCAGCAGCACGCTGAACATGAAGTTGAACACACGCGCGACGATGCTCATGGCGGCGACGGCCGCGTCGCCGTACACGGCCGCGGCGACGTTCAGCTGCATCGTGGCGTAGCTGGCGAGGCCCTGCCGGCAGAACGAGGGCAGGCCAATGCGCACGATCTGCCCGTACACGCGCGGCGTGCGCGCAATGGCGGACAGCGACAGGCGCACATTGCTTTTGCCTGTAAGGAACATGCCAAGCATCAACAAAAAGCTGATGAGCTGGCTGAGAGCCGTGGCCATGGCGGCCCCCGCGGTGCCGAAGCCGAAGGTGAAGATGAACAGCGGGTCGAGCCCGATGTTCAAAACGCCGCCCGTGGCGATGCCCACCATGGCCAGCGCGGGCTTGCCCTCGCCGCGCAGGATGTTGTTCATCACAAAGGATGCGCACATCACGGGCGCGGCATACAGGATGTAATCGCCGTAGGCCACCGCGTAGGGAAGGATCGTCTCGGTGGCGCCCAGAAAGCGCATCAGCTCCTCGCAGAACGCAAGGCCGGCGCCGCCCAGCAGCGCGCCCAGCGCGATGCTGGCCCAGAAGGCGCTGGCGGCGGCCTGCGTGGCGCGCGCCTCCTCGCGCGCGCCCAGATGGCGCGCCACAAGGTTGCCCGCGCCCATGCCCAGCGTGAAGCCGATGGCCTGGATCATGGCCATCAGGCTGAACACCACGCCCACCGCGCCCGCGGCGGCCGTGCTGATCTGCGAGACAAAGAACGTGTCGGCCATGTTGTAGATGCTGGACACCAGCATGCTGACGATGGTGGGCACGGCCAGCCGCGTGACAAGGCGCGGGATGGGCGTCTGCGTCATAAAGCGGTAGTGCGCTTCCTGCTGGTGCTGCCGGGCGTCGTCGGGCATGGCGTTCACGTCCTTTCCGGTTTTTGGCGTTACGAGCAGGGCCGCCCGGCGGGGCGGCCCGTTCGGATGCGCCGCGCGGCGCTCAGCGCGCAGCGAGCACTTTTACTTCGGGATACTGCGAAGCGCGGCACACGGCGGCATAGCCGGCCTGCTGCAGCCGGTCCAGCTGCTTGCCCAGCTTTTTCGCTTCGGCCAGGATGGTGACGGCGTACGTCTCGCGCAGCGTCTGCGCCTTGCGCATCACGTCGGCGAAATCGTCCTGCGCGCCGTACAAAAGCGCCAGGCGCGCGCTCTCCTCGGGCACGGTGAAGCCGCGCTCGAACAGGATGGCGCAGATGCGCTCAAAGCCGATGGAAAAGCCCACGGCCGGCACCTTCTGGCCCAGGAACTTGCCGATCATGTCGTCGTAGCGGCCGCCGCCGGCGATCGCGCCGGAAAAGCCCGCGCACGTCACCTCAAACACCATGCCGGTGTAATAGCCCTGTCCGCGCACAAGGCTGGGCGTGAATTCGACGCCGTACCGCTCGCCGGACAGCGCGCGCGACGTCTCGATGACGCGGCGCACCTCGCCGGCGAGGGCCTCGTCGCCGCACAGCGCGCCCGCGCGCTCGAGCGACAGCCCGCCCTCTGCAAGGAACGCCTCGAGCGCGGCCACGGCCGCCTCGGGGCACTGCTTTTCGCGCAGCTCGGCCGCCACGCCCGCAGGGCCGATCTTGTCGAGTTTGTCAAAGCTGACGCAGACGGAGCCGAGCGTCTCGGGCAAAAAGCCGAAGCCCGCCAGCATGCCGCGCAAAATGCGCCGGTCGTTGATGTGCACGGTGAAATCTTCAAAGCCCAGCGCCAGCAGCGCGCGCGCCGTCACGTCGATCAGCTCGATCTCGGCGTTCGCGCTCTCGTCGCCCAGAATGTCGATGTCGCACTGGACAAACTCGCGGCTGCGGCCCTTCTGCGGGCGCTCGGCGCGGTAGACGCGGTCGGTCTGGATCACTTTGAACGGGACGGGCAGCTGCTCTTTGTTCGCCGCGAAAAAGCGCGAGAGCGGCAGCGTCAGGTCGTAGCGCAGGCCCATGTCGGCAAGGCCGGCCTCGTCGTGCGCGGCCAGCGCTTTCTCCAGCTTTTCGCCGCGCTTGAGCACTTTGAAGATCAGGTTCAGGTTGTCGCCGCCGTCGGATTTGTCCAGGTTCTCCATGTCCTCCAGAATGGGGGTGGAGATGCGCTCAAAGCCGCTGGCGCGGTAAATTTCCAGAATTTTGCCCTGCACATAGTCGCGGATGCGCATCTCGCGGGGCAAAAAGTCTCTCATGCCTTTCAGGGGGGCGGTTTTCATGCGGTGTTAACTCCTTTTGTTGCGTATTCACTGGCCGTGTTTTTCGGCAAGCCATGCTTTGGCCTGCTCGAACGCCTCGGCGTGGCGCAGATGCTTCATGTCGGGGAAGGCGCGCAGCAGGCGCATCGCGATGAAGTGGCGCTCGTCCACGATCTCGGCGCGCAGCAGATCCAGCCGCGCGCGCAGCGCCGGCATCGACTCGTCCACGTTCTCGTCCACGGCCAGCGCTGTGGTGCCCAGCGTCTCGCTGATGGCGTCGCTGCCCGCGTGCAGCAGCTTTGCGACGTCGTCGATGGCGCCGAGATCCCGGTCCAGCTTCGTGACGGTGTTGACGGTGACGGCGAGGTCGCACACAAAGCACACGCCCAGAATCACGATCAGCCCGCCGCCCACATAGCCGCCGCCCGCGGTGGTGACCATATGCACGAAGGCCGCGACGGCCGGGTGGATGACGCGCATCACCGCGACGATGCAAAGCCCCCACGCCAGGCTGAATTTGAGGCAGATGTACCCGCCCAGGTTGAACGGCTGGTCGGAGTAATCCCACCAGGAGGCGTGGAACAGCTTTTTCAGCGCCCAGCCGCCGAGCAGCTCCAAAAGGCTGGCCAGCACCATGCCGCCGAGGAACAGGACGACGAGATTGTCGGCCACGGGCGTGAGCACCAGCAGCACCGCCACCATGCCAAAGCCGTAGATGGGGCAAAGCGGCCCGTTCAAAAAGCCGCGGTTGACGAATTTGCCCGTGTTGATCGAGCAAAAGCACACTTCGAGGCACCAGCCGAGGAACGAGTAGACCGCGAAGTACCAAAGAAGATGGTAAACGGAGAGATCACTCATGCGCCGGCTCCTCCTGCGCGGGGGCGGCGCTCTCGACCGCTTCCGGCGCGGGCGTGGTTTCCGGCTGCGGCGCAAGGCGCGCGCCGCAGGCGCAACAGTAGCAGTCGCCCTCCACGCACACGTTGCCGCACTTGGGGCACACGACGGCGTCCAGCGTCTCGTCGTCCTCGTCATCGTCGTTGTACGCAAGGCGCTGCTCGAACAGGTCGATCTGCTGCTGCAGCTGCTCGGCCTCCAGTAAGAGCGAGTCGATCACCTGCTGCGGACTTTTATCGCCCTCGTCGGTGGCCACCGTGTCCTGCACTTTGCCGCTGTGCATCAAGAACAGCATGCGGCCGATGTCGCTGAACACGTCCTCCTGCTCGCTCTCGGCGCGCGAGAGCGCGAACTCCAGCTTGACGCTGTCGTATTTTTCGCTCACGGCCTCCTTGGCGCTGAGCATGGCGCTGCGCGCGGTGTCGGCCGCGCTGGCGGCGGTGTCGGCGAGGTCCTGCAAAAGTCTGGCGATGTTTTTATCCATAGGGCGTTCCATCCTTTCCCGCGGCGGCAAAAGGCCGCATAGTACCTTAAAAATACCACATTTGCGCGATTTTGACAATGCGCTGATTTGATTGTACAGCACTTGCGTCGCCGCGTCAATCGACAGCCGCCCCACGGCGCGAATTTTCCCTTGCCGCACGGGGCGCGGGCCGCCGGCGGCTTTGTTTTTCCTGTGCTTTGCACGCCGATACTTGCGCCTTTTGGGCGGATAAAATATAATGAAGGAGACCGGCTGTAAAAAACGGCCGGGGAAAAGCGCGGTGCAATAAGGAAACAAAGGTTTTGCAAAAACTGCGAAGCACCGCAAAACCGCTGCAAAGCGGCAGATGCAAGGCAGAGGGGCGCAGCACTCCTTGGTGGAATGCAAGGCCCGATAACGCAGCAGATGCCGCTTTGCAGGCA
>DXGT01000064.1 GCA_019113785.1 Candidatus Ruthenibacterium merdigallinarum
GCAGTTTGGCGCGGCGTGCGAAGCATCGCCGCCCGCGCTGCGAAGTGCGCGAAAAAAGCTGTTTGCGCAATTCGGGATTTTTCCTTGCCGTCCCGGTGGGACGGCCCCGCGCCGCAGGCGCGTCCGGTGCGCTGCAAGTATGGGCGGCGTTTGCAGGACGCGCTCCGGTGAGCGTTGGCCCGCTCTTGCAGAGCGGGAAGGAAGATTTTGACCCCGCTGTATGCAGCGGCCTGTGGCCCGCCGCAAGGCGCGCCCCCGCCCGCCTCCCCAGTCCGCTATCCTCGGTTCCCATCCCCCTCTCCGCATCCGTCCAAAACGAAACGGGCGAAGGGCGTTCCCCCTTCCCGGGCGGGACGTCCTTCGTCCGGCACACACATCCAAAGGAGGTCATTATGACAGACATCAAAAGCATGCCGATCCCGAGAGGTTCGGCCGCGCGGCCGGGCTATGTGCTCGCGCCGGCGTACATCACCATCCACAACACGGCCAACGCCGCAAAGGGCGCGGGCGCCGAGAGCCACGGCTTGTACATGACGAAAAACGGCGGGCAGAACAGCCAGGTGAGCTACCACTTTGTGGTGGACGACGCCCTGATCGTGCAGCTTTTGCCCGAGACGGAGACCGCCTGGCACGCGGGCGACGGCGCAAACGGCACGGGCAACCGCAAGAGCCTTGCCATTGAGATCTGCGAAAACCCGGAGAGCGATCTGCGCAAGGCCACGGACAACGCCGCCGAGCTGACGGCGCTACTGATGAAGCGCTGGGGCATCCCGGCAGAGCGCGTGGTGCAGCACAACCACTGGAGCGGCAAGGACTGCCCGCACCTGATCCGCGCGGGCAAGCCCTACGGCTGGAGCACGTTTTTGGCGCACACGCGCGCCTTTTACGACACGCTGTGCCGCCCCGGCCCCGATGCGCCCGCACAGGCGGCCCCCGCGTACATCGTGCAGGCGGGCGCGTTCAAAAGCAAGGGCAACGCCCTCGTGTACGCCGAGGAGCTGAAAAAGCGCGGCGTCAGCTGCTGGGTGCACCGGTCGGGCGAATACTGGCGCGTGCAGGCCGGCGCGTTCGCCGAAAAGAAGAACGCGCAGACGCTGGCCGCCGCGCTGACACAAGAGGGCATCGAGGCGTGCGTGCTGCAAAAGAACGCCTGACGCGCCGCAAAAAGACAACCCGGCGCGCGGCGGGGACGAAAACCCGCCCGCCGCCGCGTCGCAAAAAGACAACCCGGCGCACGGCAGGGGCGGAAACCCGCCCGCCGCCGCGCCGCGAAAAAGCAACCCGGCGCACGGCGGGGGCGAAGACCCGCCGCCGCGCCGCAAGAAGAGAAAAGGAGGCAGACGATGGAGGAATGGATGGCCGCGCTGACGCCGCTGCTGGCGGCGTTTGCGGGCTGGGCGGCGGCGCGCCTGAAAAGCGGCGCAAAGCGGGAAAAAGCCGTTGAACAGGGCGTCAAAAGCCTTTTGCGCGGGCAGATCATCGATCTGGGCCTGCATTATCTGGAAAAGCAGAGCATCCCGCCGTACGGGCTGGACAACCTGATCAATTACTACACGGCCTACCGGGACCTCGGCGACGGGGACGGCTCGGTGGCGGGGCTGGTGGAAAAATGCCGCGCGCTGCCCATCCGGCCGGGCGGCGCGCAGGCCGCGCAAAGCGAAGCGGCCGCAGACGGAAAACAGGACGAAAAGGAGGAAGCGGCATGGCACAAAGCCTTGAAAACTGCAAGATCACCGGCTATGCGGTGAGCATCAAGAACCTGCCGGACAAGATCGAGAACCAGGCCGACTGGCTGAAGGCCCAGTTCGACGCGCGCACGGACGACGAGGTGAAACAGCAGCACAACGCGCTGTGCGAGCTGCTCAAAGCGCTGGGCGTGGAGGAGAGCGTGACGAGCGAGGACATCCGCGGCATCCGCGTGGGGACGCTGGGCAGCCTCGAATGGAAGGACGCGCAGGGCGCGTGGCACAGCCTGGGCACGGGCGGGGGCGTTGTCAGCTTTGCCGGGCGCGCGGGCGCGGTGGAGCCGCAGGCGGGCGATTACACCGCCGGCGACGTGGGGGCCTACACGAAGGGGGAGACGGACGAAAAGCTGGACGAGGTGGACGCCGGCGTGCGCGCGGCCATCCCCGCCCCGAACCTCGGCGACAACACAAACTTCCGCGACCCGGTGAACCAGCGCGGGCAGGCGAGCTATACGGGCAACGCGGGCAATCCCTGCTGCATCGACCGCTGGCACATCGAGGAAAACGCCACCTACAACGTGGCCGCGCACACGCTGATCGCGGAAAGCTACGCCGCGCGCGCCTGCGGCATCTGGCAGGTGAACATGCTCGCCGAGGACGGCCTGGCCATCGGCGATACGGTCACGGTGTCGCTGTGCGCGGACGGGCAGCTGCACACCGCGTCCATGCCCATCCTCGACCGCAGCCAGTACAGCGACTTTGCAGACGTGCCCGCCGGCTACTCCTGCGGCGATTTCGAGATCGTCCTGTGTACGGATATGGTCGTAAATGGCTCTTACAAGCTGTGCATCTATCCGAAAAAGTCGATCTCGCTGGACTATATCAAGTGGGAAAAGGGCGGGACGGCCACGCCGTGGCAGGCGCCCCGCAAGGAGGAGGAGCTGGCGGTGTGCCAGCGCTACTTCTACCGCGTGGACGACGGCTCCTGGAACCCGGCGTTTCTCATCACGGGCTGGGGGCTTATCGCGCCGTTCAGCCTGCCCATGGCGATGCGCACGTCGCCCACCGTCAGCATGGAAGGCGCGCAGGTGTACACGCCGGCCGGCTGGGTGAACCTCTCGCTGAATTACATCCAGGGGTTTAACAGCAACAAGAATACGGTCTATCTCACGCTGACGCCGGCGCAGAGCCTTGACGAGTATGGCGGCCGGGCGATGATGGTGTCGAAGATCGAGAGCTTTTCGGCGGAATTGTAAGGAGGAGCGGAATGGAACAGTATACGGTGTATGTGCGCACGGACGAGGCCGGGCGCATCGTCGCGGTGAACAGCAGCGCGTTTGTGGCCGACCCGGCGGGGTGGACGGCCGTCGGCGCGGGCACGGGCGAGCGGTATTTCCACGCGCAGGGGCACTATCTCGAAAAGCCCCTGTACGACGCGGACGGCTGCGCGAATTACAAGCTGGAAAACGGCGCGCCCGCGCTGCGCACGCAGCAGGAAAAAGCGGCGGAGCTGGCCGCGCGCGGCCCCGGCGCGCCCACCCAGCTCGACCGCGTGGAGGCGCAGGCCGTGTACACGGCCATGATGACGGACACGCTGCTGGAAAGCTGACGCACCGGCGAAACGATACAGGAGGCGAGAAGGATGGAGACGATGTTTGCAAAAATCGAAAAATGGTACGAGATGGGCCTGTGGGGCGATGAGCAGGTGCAAAATGCCGCGGAAAAAGGCGTGCTGACGCCGCAGCAGGCACAGGCGATCCTCGGCGGGGCCGGGGCAAAGGAGGCGTAAACGATGCAGCAGCTTTGGGAGAATCTGGCCGCGCTGCTCAAGGTGAAAACGCTGGTGACGCTGGCCGTCACGGGCGTGTTCGCGGCGCTGGCGCTGGCCGGGCGCTTGCAGCCGGACGTGGTGATGAGCGTCGTGACGATGGTGATGGCGTTCTACTTCGGCACGCAGGACGGCAAGCGCGGCCGCGCGCAGAGCGATATGACGAATGTGCAGACCGGCGCGGCGGGCGCGCAGGGGGCTGCAGCGGGCGCGGACGGCGCTGCGGCCGCAGCCGCCCGCACCGGCAAGGCGCAGTGACCGCGCGGCAAACAGGATTTGCAGAGAGAAAAACGCACAAACGCCGCCCCCGCGAAAAGCGGGGGCGGCAGAAGGAGGAATTTTATATGGCACATCAGAGCATGGGCGGAAATGAACAGCCTTTGTGGAAGCAGAAAAGAAGCGAGTACTGGGCTACGTGGGGCAATCCTGACCGTGCGCCGGAACCGAGTGCCGGGTGGAAAGCACCGGGAGGTTCCACTTCCGGCTCCGGCGCCGGCGGCGGTTCCACCGGCTCCCGCGGGTCTTTGGGCTCCGTCTCCGCCGCCCAGCTGGCCGCCCAGCGCGGAGCGCAGCTCGCGGCGCAGCGCGCGCAGTACCAGAACGCGTACAACGCAAGCGCCAGCCAGCTGCAAAGCACGTTGGCGGCGCAGCTGGCCGCGGAGGAGGACTACCGCAAGCAGATGGTGGCGGCGCAGCAGGCGGCGTACAACAAGAACGTCGCCTCCACGAACGATTACTACACCCGCCTGTACAGCCAGGCCAACCAGAACTACCAGAACCAGCTGACGAGCGCGCAGCAGGATTACGACGCCGCGCTGGCCGGGCTGCAGCGCGGGTACGAGCAGAACACCGGCACGGTGAACGCGAACACGGCGCGCAGCTTGCAGCAGGCGTACATCCAGAACATGATGGCAAAGCGCAACTTCGGCCAGCAGATGGCGGCCACGGGGCGCAGCGGCGGCGCCAGCGAGACGGCGCTGCTGGGTCTCGCAAACCAGTACGGCAACAACCGCGGCGCGCTGGAGCGCACCCGCAGCGACCAGCTGGCCCAGCTGGCCTTGCAGCTGGCGGAAAACCAGGCCGCGCGCCAGAGCGAGTACAACCAGCGCCGGCAGGGCTATGCGGACGCCTATACGCAGATGGTCAACGAGTACCAGGCGCAGCAGGCGGCGCGTCTGGCCGAGTACCGCCAGGCCATGACGAACTATATCAGCAACTGGGATATGGAGAGCATCGCGCGCCGTCAGGCCCTGCAGCAGAACTACAACAGCCAGATTCTGGCCTTGCGCCAGCAGCTCGCGGCCCAGATGGCGGGCCTTGCGTGAACACGGCGGAGGGCGCGGCGCGCCGCGCCCTCCGGCCTGTAAAAAGGAGGATGACGGATGATCCAAAACGCATCGGAAGGTTCCGCGGAAGGCAAGAAGAAAAAGAAGAAAGCGTCCGGCGAAACGGGCAAAATCGGAACAGGAAAAACGGGAACCGGCGGCGCGTCCGGCGCAAAAAGCGCGGGCGCGTCGGGCGCTTCGGGCGCAGCAAACACCGGCGGCGCGTCCGGCACAGGCGGCTCGTCCGCAAACAAAACCTCGGGCGCAGCGAGCGCCTCCGGCACGCCCGCAGGCAAGACCCAAACGGCAGGCACCACGGCGAAAATCGCCCCCGCCCCCACCGCCACCCAAACGGCGCAGGCCGCCGTGCAGGCGGGCACGGCGCTGGAGGGCGGGCTGCCGGCCGGGCTGCCGGGCACGGGCAAGGGCCTGCCCACGTCTGTGGACGGCGCGTCCGGCGCAGGCACGCTGACTGTGCGCAGCGCGTCCGCGCCCGTCCGCGCCGCGCACCCGGCGGCCCGCACAACCGGCGCGCCGTCCGGGAACCGCACATCGTCCGGCACAGGGCGCACATCGTCCAGCAAAGGCAAAACCACCGCCAAACCCACTGCCCCGCGCCCGGTCACCGCCTATTTGCCGTCGAATCAGCCCAATAACGGGATGAATGGCGGCCGCTTCAACCCGCTCGACCCGGTTTTGGCCGGGTACGAAGCGGCACAGGCGCCGGACGAAACCATCTACACGCCGGAGAGCGACCCGGCGCACTGGATGCGCAACGCGCAGGGCGCGGCGGTGCCGAACCCGTCGAGCTTCGAGGACGGGGCCTACTGGCGCGCATACGCCGAGGAGCAGCAGCGCCTCGCGCAGGAGCGCAAACAGGAGGAGTACGCGGCGCAGGTAAAACAGGCGGAGGACGCACTGAGCTGGGAGCAGATGCAGAACATCCGGCGCGCGGTGTACGCGAAGATGGAGTACGATTCGGAGACGATGCCGGTGGACGAAGCGGCGCGCAGCGCGTGGATGGCGGAGGGCCGGGACATCACCGAGCGGTACATCCACGCAAAAGCGCTGCTGGAAGAGCTGGGCCTGCCGCCGGCGCTCCTGACGGCGCTGGAGCAGGAGTACAACGCTACGGTGCGCCGCGCCTCGACGCAGCAGGAGGCGGAGGCCGCGGCCGCACAGCATCCGATCCTCGCGAGCGGCCTGACGGTGGCAAACAACCTGGCGAGCGGCGTGCTGGGCGGCGTCGACCTCGCATGGCAGAACGCGCGCAACAACCTCGGCCTCGGCGCGTGGGCGCCGGTGGATTACAACACGCCGTTCTTGCAGATGGGGCAGTACAGCGACGTGGTGCGCGGGGACGTGGGCCAACAGCTGAACGAGGCCGCCGGGCCGTGGGCGGCGGGGATGTACGGCGTCGGCATGGGCGCGATGGACGCCGCGGCGGCCTATTTGCTCGCGAGCGTCATGGGCGTCGGCACGGGCGCCGGTACGGTGCTTTTGAGCAGCGGCGACGGCGTGCGCGCAGCGCAGCAGGCGCACACGCAGGGCGCAAGCGACAGCGAGGCGCTGCGGTACGGTGTCGGCACGGGGCTGCTCTCGGCGGCGGGCGATGTGTTCGACGTCGGCGCGGCGGGCAAAGGCGCGGCCGGTGCAAGCCGGGGCATCTCCGGAATTTTGCAGAGCGCGCGCGACAGCGCGTTGGCCGATACGGCCAGCAACGTGGTGAACCTTTTATGGGAGCAGCTGACGCTGGGAGAAGACTCGGCGCTGACACAGCGCTACAACGCGCTGCTGGGCGACGGGCTCTCGTCGCAGGATGCGGCGGCACAGGTGGCGCTGGAGACGCTTTCACAGCTGACCACAGGTTTTCTGGAAAGCGCCGCTGTGGGCGGCATGTCCGACGCCCTCGGCCGCGGGATGCGCAGCGTGGAGGAGTGGCTCGGTGGAACGAACGAACCGTCAAACACGACGCAGGGCCTTGACACAGAGCCGGCGGCGGGCAATAATGGAAGTGCGCAGAGCGATGCGGCGCAGACATTCACCGAAGGCGCGCAGCCGTGGCACGCGCCGGAGGATTTCACGGTGTCGGACAGAGCCCTGCCCCATTTGCAGAATGTGGAAGGGTATAAGAGAAGTCGCCTTTTGGGAATCAGTGGCGGCCACGATATGAATTCGCTTTTGACGTACATTCACGAACAGCTGCCGCACCTGACGGACGACCCGGACGAGTTGATCGTCTCACGGACGGAACACCCCACCATTCAGGGCATCTACAATATTTATTACCGCGTACCGAAGCAGGACGGAAAAGGCAATTTCACAGGCGAATACAAAACGTTTGGCTATCCGAAAACAGTGTACGATCCGGCAGTGATCTCGCCACAGCAGATTTATGACTGGGCGATGGAGGCGTTTACTGGGCCGGGAGTGGTAATAAAAGAACGCACAATTCGGGGCACGGCATCAAACGGATTGCAATTTGTCGGATACTTGAATCGAGATAATCCAGCATTACTTGACAATTTCTATTTCATGTTTTAATTTTCTAAGTTTAAGGAGGGAGAAAAATGCGCTCATATCGTGTGTACAGTAATTTGTCCGAAGAACGTCTTCAGGCGATTGAGAAGTTTATGAATCGTACAATGATGAGCCTTAAAGATTTTGAAAGGCTCTTGGAAACGAATGTTCAATTGAAAGGTTTTGGGGTGAGCCCTTATGCCTGTGCAGAACTGGCGGCGGAGTACACGCCGGACGACGAGGAGTATTTCGGCGACAGCGGTGTGCAGGTAAGCGTTTATCCGCCTGAATCGCTGGAGGAAATGCACCAGTGGTTGACGTTGGATGAATACTACGCCTATCTGGAGGACTGCGCGAATTGCCACTTTGCCAACAGGCCGCAGGAGGAAAAACAGCGCGTCTACGCAAAACTCGCCAAAGTAAAAGAAGCCTTCCGCCACGCGAAATAAGTACGGAAATGGTTGAAGCAACGTAAGATCAAGTGAAGCCGCCCCGGTTCTCGAAAGAGAGCCGGGGCGGCTTCGCTGTGTAGGTTCCTTGTTGGCTGGTCACATGCAACAGCTCCGACGTCGGCACGGGGGTGCTCGCAGCGGCGGGCGATGTGTTCGACGTCGGCGCGGCGGGCAAAGGCGCGTCCGGCATAAGCCACGGCGTCTCCGGCATCCTGCAAAGCGCGCGCAGGGGCGCGG
>DXGT01000065.1 GCA_019113785.1 Candidatus Ruthenibacterium merdigallinarum
ATCAGCGCGCGCGCCGCCGCCTTGTTGCCCATGCGGCTGATCACATCCGCGCCGGGCCCGATGAACACGAGGCCGCAGCGCGCGACAAGGCGCGCGAACTCGGCGTTTTCCGACAAAAAGCCGTAGCCCGGATGCACGGCTTCGCAGCCGCTTTCCACGGCGGCCGACAGCACGGCCGCCTCGTTGAGATAGCTCTGCGAGGCCTTGGCCGGGCCGATGCACACGGCGCGCGTGGCCAGCTGCACATGCAGCGCGTCGGCGTCCGCGGCCGAGTACACGGCCACCGTCTCAATATTCATCTCGCGGCACGCGCGGATGATGCGCACGGCGATCTCGCCGCGGTTCGCAACCAAAATGCGTCTGAACATCTCAATTCTCCAAAAGGGTGAACAGCGCGTCGCCAAAGCCCACCAGCGCGCCGTCCTCGGCAAGGCACGCGCCGATGACGCCGTCGTGCGGCGCGGGCACCTCATTGATCATTTTCATGGCCTCGATGATGCACACCGTCTGGCCCTTTTTCACGCGTTCGCCCGGCGTGACGAACGGCGCGGCGCCCGGTGAGGGGGCCGCGTAGAACGTGCCCACAAGGGGCGAAGAGATCGTCTCGCCCCCGTCCGCCTTCTCCTCGGCCGCAGCCGGCGCGGGCGCAGGAGCGCCGGGCGCGGCAGGCAGCGCGGCCGCGGCGGGCGCGGGCTTTTCCAGCTCGAGCCGGCAGTCGCCCTGCGAAAACGCAAGGCGCGCGATGCTCCCCTTCTCAAACAGCTCCACCAGGCGGAACAGCGTTTCGCTCGTCATGGCCGTCCCCTCCTTTTTCACGCGCTCAGGCATGGGCTTCCAGATAGTTCACAATGTCGCCGACCGTCTTCATCTTGGCCAGCTCCTCGTCGGGGATCGCAATGCCCAGCTCATCCTCAATGGCCATGTTCAGCTCCACAGCGTCCAGGCTGTCGGCGTCCAGGTCCTCGGTCAGCACAGCTTCCATCGTCACCTTGTCGGCGTCGCAGCTCAGCGTATCCACCATGATATCGCGCACTTTCTCAAACATATTCGTTCCCTCTTTCTTGATTGTTCAAAGAATTTAGTTAAAATAATTTAAATAAAATTATTTAAGCACTATTCTATCAGACCTCGCCGAAATGTCAAGCCCCTGCGTGCTGAAAATGCAAATTTTTTCATCTTCCCCCCTTGCACGCCACGCCCGGGCCGCTATAATAAGAGGAAAAGGCCGCAAAGGGGGCTCGCCGGATGGAGGACTGGAAAATGCGCACGCGCGCGCTTTTGGGCGACGAGGGCGTCGAGGCGCTGGCGCGCGCGCGCGTGGCGGTGTTCGGCCTGGGGGGCGTGGGCGGCCACGCGGCCGAGGCGCTGGCGCGCGCGGGCGTGGGGGCGCTGGATCTGTTCGACGGCGACGATGTGGCCGCCACGAACCTGAACCGGCAGATCGTCGCCACGCTGGACACGCTGGGAAAGGGCAAGGCGCAGGCCATGGCCGAGCGCTGCCGCCAGTGCGCGCCCGGCGTGCAGGCGACGGCGCACCGCGTGTTCTACCTGCCCGAAAACGCGGATGAGATCCCCCTTGGCGCGTACGATTATATCGTGGACGCCGTCGACACCGTCTCGGCCAAGATCGAGCTGGCCGTGCGCGCCGCGGCCGCGGGCGTGCCCATCGTCAGCGCGATGGGCTGCGGCAACAAACTGGACGCCACGGCCTTTCGCGTGGCCGACCTGTACAAAACAGACACCGACCCGCTGGCGCGCGTCATGCGCAGGGAGCTGAAAAAGCGCGGCGTGCAGCGCCTGAAGGTGGTGTACAGCGCCGAGACGCCGCGCGCGCCGCTTGCCGGCACCGGGGAAAAAGGCACGGCCGGGCGCGCAGCGCCCGCCTCCGTCAGCTTTGTGCCGGGCGTCGCGGGCATGATCCTCGCGGGCGAGGTGATCAAGGACCTCGCCGGCCTGCGCTGAGCGCAGGGCGCGCTTCGCACGCCGATTCCCCCTTAAAATTTAGAAAGAAGGTCTTTTCATGCCGCAGATCTCACAGCGCGTCGGGCGCTTCACCGATTCGGTCATCCGGCGCATGACGCGCATCAGCGACGAATACGGCGCCATCAACCTGTCGCAGGGTTTCCCGGACTTTGACCCTCCGCGCCCCATGCTGGACAAACTGGCCGAGGTGGCCTACGCAGGGCCGCACCAGTATTCTGTGACGTACGGGGCCGAGAACCTGCGCCGCGCGCTGGCCGAAAAGCACGGGCGCGCCATCGGCCGCACCGTCGACCCCGAGCGCGAGGTGCTGGTGACGTGCGGCGGCACGGAGGCGATGATGTGCGCCATGATGACCGTGTGCAACCCCGGCGACAAGGTGGCCGTGTTCAGCCCGTTTTACGAAAACTACGGCGCGGACGCCATCCTGTCCGGCGCGCAGCCGGTGTACATCCCGCTCACCCCGCCCGACTTCACCTTTGCGCTGGACGATGTGGAAAACGCGTTTCGCGCGGGCGCGAAGGCCATCGTGGTGTGCAACCCCTCGAACCCGACGGGCAAGGTGTTCACGCGCGAGGAGCTCGCCGCCATCGGCGCGCTGGCCGAACGGTACGACGCGTGGGTCATCACCGACGAAGTGTACGAGCACATCGTGTTCGCCCCGGCCGTGCACGTGCGCATGGCGGGCCTGCCCGGCATGTACGAGCGCACGATCACCTGCAACTCGCTCTCCAAGACCTATTCCATCACCGGCTGGCGGCTGGGGTGGATGATCGGCCCCGAGAGCGTGCTGGAAAACGCGAAAAAAGTGCACGACTTCCTCACGGTGGGCGCGCCCGCGCCTCTGCAGGAGGCCGCGTGCGTGGGCGTGCAGTTCCCCGCGGAGTATTACGAGGGCCTCGCGGCCATGTACCGCGAAAAGCGGGACTTTTTCTGCGCGGGCCTGTCGAAGCTGGGGCTGCGCCACACCGTGCCGCAGGGCACGTATTTCCTGTTGATGGATATCTCCGATTTCCTCCTCAAAAAGCGCTTTGCCGGCTGGAGCGACCTTGCGTTCTGCGAATGGATGATCCGCGAGATCGGCGTGGCCGCCGTACCGGGCTCGAGCTTTTTCCGCGAGCCGGTGAACCATCTGATCCGCCTGCATTTCGCGCGCAGCAAGGAGAGCCTTGCCGAGGTGCTGCGCCGCTTTGAAAAACTGTCGGCCATTTTGAAGGAGGAAGACGTATGAAGATCGCGCCGTTTTTGGTGGAAGAGTGGATGAACGCCTATGAGACGGGCGCCCGCTACAACATCGCCGAGACCTGTGTGGACTCGGTCTCGCTCGACGAGCTGTTCGCGCTGACCGGCGCGGACAAAGCCGCTTTTTTGAACGGCCTGTGCGCGCGGCGCCTGACCTACGGCGACATTGAGGGCCGGCCGGACTTCCTCGCCGGCATCTGCAAACTGTACAAAACCCTTGCGCCCGCCGACATCGTGCCCACGCACGGCGCGGCCGGGGCGAACCACCATGTGTTCTACTCGCTCGTCGAGCCGGGCGACGTCGTCGTCAGCGTGATGCCCACCTATCAGCAGCTGTACGCCATCCCGGCCTCGCTGGGGGCTGAGGTGCGCATCCTGCCGCTGCGGGAGGAGGACGGCTATCTGCCCGACCTCGCCCGGCTGCGCGCGCTGTGCGAAGGCGGCGTGAAGATGATCTGCATCAACAATCCCAACAACCCCGCCGGCGCGCTGATGGACGAGGAGACGCTGCAAAAAATTGTCGCCATCGCGCGCGAGGCCGGCGCGTACCTTTTGTGCGACGAGGTGTACCGCCACCTCACGCAGGACGAGGTCTACAGCCCCAGCGCGGCCGACCTCTACGAAAAGGGCATCAGCGTATCCAGCAT
This sequence comes from Candidatus Ruthenibacterium merdigallinarum, assembly GCA_019113785.1. GTDB lineage: Bacteria > Bacillota > Clostridia > Oscillospirales > Ruminococcaceae > Ruthenibacterium > Ruthenibacterium merdigallinarum. Next base: position 3,870 of record DXGT01000065.1, read on the forward strand.
GTCGAAGGTGTTCTCGCTGGCCGGGCTGCGCCTGGGGTGGATCGCCACGCACGACGAAGCTGCCAAAAAGGCCTTTGCCTCCCACCGCGACTACGACCTCATCAGCTGCGGCATGCTGGACGAAGCCGTGGCCGCGCTGGCGCTGGCCCACGCAGACAAGTTGCTTGCGCGCAGCCGCGCCATCGTGCGCAAAAACCTCGCCGTGCTGGACGCCTGGGTCGCGCGCCAGCCGCACATCCGCTATGTCAAGCCGCAGGCGGGCACCACCGCCCTTTTGCACTACGACCTCGACATCCCCTCCTATGAATTCTGCACCGGCATGTACCATGCCACGGGCGCGTTCGTCACGCCCGGCGCGTGCTTTGGCGAGGAGCGCTGCATGCGCATCGGCTACGCCTGCGAGACGGACACGCTCGAAGCGGGCCTTGCGGCGATGGGCCGCTATATCGAGAGCCTCGCGCGCTAACAGCGCGGGAAACGCCGCGCGGCTTGACAGCGCGCGCAAAACCCGGTATGCTGAACACAAAAGACAGGCCGGCGCGCCGTTTCATGCACAGGCCGACGGGGCGCGGCCCGCAGGAGGTGTTCTTCCGTGGCGCTCGGATACGTGGTCATGGTCATCCTGTTTTTCATCTTCCTCATCGTCGTTCTGGCCCTGCTGGCCGCGGCGGGGCTGGGGCTTCTCATCGGCGCGTTCGTGCTGCTGGCGGGCTACTGCAAGGCGCGCAGCGCCGGGCAGCCCTCGCGCCGCTGGATGGGCGCGCTCGGCTGCTTTCTCGGCGGCGCAGCCCTCCTTGCGCTGATCGTGTTCCTGCTGTGGTGGAGCGTGCAGCCCGATACGCTGTACGGGGTCATGATGCTGTGAAGCTGCGCGCCGCGCGCTTTTCCTTTATTTTTTCTCTATCAAAAACAATAGTAAACTTTGGACGTCAAAAGCCGCTTTGGGAGCTCCCAAAGCGGCTTTTCGTCTGCCTTCGTTTTGCGCGTGTTTGGACGGCTTATGCCTCCACCCGCTTTCGCACAGCAACGCCCCGCCCGGCGCATCCTTCGCCGGGCGGGGCGCTATTTTCGCTTATTCGGTTTTTCGCAGTTCGCGCAGGATCGTCTCCCGCGCGCGCTGCGCGTCCTTTTTCTCGGCGGCGGGCACGCCCTCGAGCGGGTAGTCGAGGCCCAGCGCGTCGTACTTTGCCTTGCCCATCGTGTGGTAGGGCAATATCTCCAGCCCCTTCAGGTTTGCATAGCGGCGCAAAAGCCGCCCCAGCGCCCGCAGGTGCGCCTCGCCGTCCGTGACGCCCGGCACCAGCACATGGCGCGCCACCATGGGCACGCCCGCTTCGGCCAGCGCCTGCGCAAAGGCCAGCGACGGCGCCTGCGGCTGCCCGGTGAGCGCCAGATGGCCCTCGGGCGAGGAGTGCTTGAAGTCCAGCAGGACGAGGTCGGTGACGCAGAGCAGCGCGTCGAACGCCGCTTTGCGCGCCGGCGCATAGCCCGCGCCGCTCGTATCCAGGCACGTGTGGATGCCCCGGCGCTTCGCCTCGGCGAAGAGGGCTGTCAAAAACGGCAGCTGCGCCAGCGGCTCGCCGCCCGTGGCCGTCAGACCGCCGCTTTTATAGAACACGCGGTTCTTCTCGTACCCCGCCAGCACCTCGTCCACGGTCATCAGGCTGCCGCCCGAAAAGACCCAGGTGTCGGGGTTGTGGCAAAAGCGGCACCGCATGGGGCACCCCTGGAAAAACACCACATAGCGGATGCCCGGCCCGTCCACCGTGCCGAAGCTCTCGATGGAGTGGATGCGCCCGCGCGGCGCTTCACATGGCGTCATGGAACGTGCGGGAGATCACTTCGTCCTGCTGCTCTTTCGTGAGTTTGTTGAAGTTCACCGCATAGCCGGACACGCGCACCGTCAGCTGGGGGTACTTTTCCGGGTGCGCCTGCGCGTCCAGCAGCGTCTCCTTCGTAAAGACGTTGACGTTCAAATGGTGCCCGCCTTTTTCGACATAGCCGTCCAGCAGGCCCACGAGGTTGTCGATCTGTGCATTGCTGATCTGCATACTGTGCTCCTTTTCTTTTATGCGCGGCGGTTTTTCGCCGCGCCTTTAGGCTTCGTCGTCCACGGGCAGGTTCGGCTCGCAGCACGCGCAGTCGCGCGGCAGGTCGAACTCGATATCGCCCAGCAGCACCGCGTCGTCCTTGCCCAGCGCGCCGGGCACGATGGAGAACGTGTTCGAAATGCCGTCCTGCGCGTCGCGGAAGGGCAGCTTCGACACCGAGCTGAGCGAGGCCACCGCGCCGTGGCTGTCGCGCCGGTGCATCGGGTTCGCGCCGGGCGCGAACGGCTCGCCGGCCTTGCGTCCGTCGGGCGTCGAGCCCGTGTTCTTGCCGTACACCACGTTCGAGGTGATCGTCAGGATCGACGTCGTCGGCTTACCGCCGCGGTAGGTGTGGTTGCCCTTGATATAGGTCATGAACTGGTGCACCACGTTGTAGGCGATCTCGTCCACGCGGTCGTCGTCGTTGCCGTATTTCGGGAAATCGCCCTCGATGACGTAGTCGACGGCGACGCCGTTCTCGTCGCGCACCGTGCGCACTTTCGCGTACTTGATGGCGCTCAGCGAGTCGGCCACGACGGACAGCCCCGCGATGCCCGTGGCGAACCACCGGGTCACCTCTTTGTCGTGCAGGGCCATTTGCAGCCGCTCATAGCAGTATTTGTCGTGCATATAGTGGATGATGTTCAGCGCGTTGACGTACACGCCCGCCAGCCACTTCATCATGTCCTTGAAGCGGTCGATCACCTCGTCATAGTCGAGGTACTCGCTCGTGATGGGGCGGAACTTCGGGCCCACCTGTTTCTTCGTCACCTCGTCCACGCCGCCGTTGATGGCGTACAGAAGGCATTTGGCGAGGTTGGCGCGCGCGCCGAAGAACTGCATCTCCTTGCCCACGCGCATGCTGGATACGCAGCACGCAATGGCGTAGTCGTCGCCGTGCGTCACGCGCATCAGATCGTCGTTCTCGTACTGGATGGACGACGATTCGATCGACACCTTCGCGCAGTAGCGCTTGAAGGCCAGCGGCAGGCGCGTCGACCACAGCACGGTGAGGTTCGGCTCGGGCGCGGTGCCCAGGTTCTCCAGCGTGTGCAGATAGCGGAACGACATCTTCGTCACCATGCTGCGCCCGTCCACGCCCATGCCGCCGATCGACTCGGTCACCCACGTGGGGTCGCCCGAGAACAGGGCGTTGTACTCCGGCGTGCGCGCAAACTTCACAAGCCGCAGCTTCATGATGAAGTGGTCGACGAATTCCTGGATCTGGCGCTCGGTGAACGTGCCGGCGGCAAGGTCGCGCTGGGCGTAGATGTCGAGGAAGGTCGAGGTGCGTCCCAAGCTCATCGCCGCGCCGTTCTGCTCCTTGATGGCGGCCAGGTACCCGAAGTACAGCCACTGAATGGCCTCCTGCACGTTCGCCGCCGGGCGCGAGATGTCAAAGCCGTAGATATGGCCCAGCTCCTTGAGCTCTTTCAGGGCCTTGATCTGCTCGCTCAGCTCCTCGCGCTCGCGCACGACGTCGGAATACATGATCGTGCGCGTGGTGTCCTTCTGGTGCTGCTTGTCCTCGATCAGCCGGTCGACGCCGTACAGCGCCACGCGGCGGTAGTCGCCGATGATGCGCCCGCGGCCGTAGGCGTCCGGCAGGCCCGTGATGATGTGGCTCGAGCGGCACGCGCGCATCTCGGGCGTGTAGGCGTCGAACACGCCGTCGTTGTGCGTCTTGCGGTATTTCGTAAAGAAATCGACGATCTCGGGGTCCACGTGATAGCCGTTGTCCTCACAGGCCTTCACCGCCATGCGGATGCCGCCGTAGGGCTGCAAAGCGCGCTTGAAGGGCTTGTCGGTCTGGAAGCCGACGATCGTCTCTTTCTCCTTGTCGAGATAGCCCGGCCCGTGGGACGTGATGGTGGAGATGACCTTCGTGTCCATGTCCAGCACGCCGCCCTTTTCGCGCTCCTGCTTCGAAAGCTCCAGCACCTGGCTCCACAGCGCGCTCGTGGCCTCAGTCGGCCCCTCCAAAAACGACTCGTCCCCCTCGTAGGGCGTGTAGTTGCGCTGGATGAAATCGCGCACGTCGATCTCGCGGCACCAGTTGCCCTCGCGGAAGTTCGTCCATTCCTGTCTCATAACTCTCTCCTTTTTGTCGGCCCGCCTGCGGCGGGCGGCCCTCTTACGGCAAGACCTGCCGGCTTTGCGGGAGGCGCTGCCCTTCCCCGCGCTCTAAGTATACCTTCGCGGTATAGTTTTGTCAAGCGCCGCCAGCGTTATACTTCCCGAATAAACGATGCAATATTATCCAGTTCGTATTTCCTCCAGCAAACACGCGCGCACCGCCGGCTGCGCCGTGCGGTGCGATAGGTCTATTGTAGGCCCTCGCGCGCGCGAAGTCAATCACAAAAATGCGGGAAAACCCCATTTTTTGAGGATTTTCCCGCAATTTGTTGTGCTGCACAAAAATTTGCGCACAATATGTAGATTTTTACACGAGCGCCTGCCCCCAGCCGGGCAGCGCGGCCAGGAGCGCCGCGCACTCCGCGAGGGCCTGCGCGTCCTCCTGCGAAAAACGCCCCGCGTGCGGGCTGTCGACATCCAGCACGCCCAGCACCGCGCCGCCGCGCACAAGGGGCGTCACCACCTCCGAGCGGGACGCCGCGTCGCACGCGATGTGCCCGGCGAAGGCGTGCACGTCCGGCACCAGCTGCGTGCGCTTTTCGCGCGCGGCCGCGCCGCACACCCCGCGCGAAAACGGGATGCACGTGCACGCGGGCAGCCCGCAGAACGGGCCCAGGAACAGCGTCTCTTCCTTCGCGAGGTAAAACCCCGCCCAGTTCACGCCGTCCAGCGCCGCATACAGGTACGCCGCCGCGTTGCTCAAATTGGAGACCAGCGGCAATCCCTCATCCAGCAGCGCGCGCAGGCCCTCGGCCAGCGCCGTTCGCTCTGTTTTTTCCATACGCGCCTCCGTTCAGCTGTCCGTCACCTGCAAATTGTTGCGGATCAGATAGCGCAGCACGGCGAAGTCGGCGTCCTCGTGGATGCTGGTCGCCAGCACGCGCAGGTAATCGTTCTTTGTGTCCAGGATGTGCCGGCTCAGCACGTCCAGCGCCTCGGCCTTTTTGCCGGCCTCGATGGCTTCAAAAATCTGCGCGTGCAGGCGCACGGCCACGCGCGGCAGACTCTTTTCAAAGTAGGTTAAAAGCCGCATGCGGCGCAGCTGCAAAAGGATCATGCGGTAGTACTCGTTCAGCCGCCGGTTGCCCGAGGCCTCGAGCAGCGCCACGTGCAGCTCGGAGTCATGGTCGAACACACCCTCGTAGTCGCCCGCTTCGTCGGCCGCGCGCACCTCTTCGTTCAGGCTGTGCAGCTTTTTCATCGTGGCCTCGCTCATCCCTTTGCGCATTGCGATGGTCAGGCCGGCGCACTCGATGCCCGCGCGCGCGTCGAACAGATCGACGATGTCCTGCGCGGTGATGCGGCGCACTTCGTACCCCTTTTTGCCCAGGTCGAGGATCAGCCCGTCGCTCTCAAGGCGCATCAGCGCCTCCTTGATGGGCGTGCGGCTCATCTCCAGCTCCTCGCGCAGCTTGAAGTCCGAGATCACCTGCCCGGGCAAAAACTCCAGCGAAAGGATCTTTTTCCTGACCTGTTCATAGGCCTGGTCCGCCAGTGAAGCCTGTTCTTTTTTCACGCGGCATCCCCCTTTGCTCCGGCGTCAGGGCGTCCCGACGCCATTGTCATCTGTATTATAGTATAAAACCCGCCGCCGCGCAATGCGAAAACAAAAAGGCAGAGGCCCCCGCGCACACGCGAAGGCCCCTGTCGGGACAGGGCCGGTCAGCCCGTCACCAGGCTGCCGAACATGAAGTAGACCAGCATGCACTGAATGATGCCCAGCACCCAGCCCGTGGGGATGGACAGCTTCATGAAGGGTTTCGTCTCCACCTTGGTGTAGCCGATGCCCCAGGCCACCCAGCTCTGCGTGATGTCCAGATGCTGCATCGTCAGCGTGACGCAGGAGAACAGCGGATACAGGAACGCAACCGGGAAGTTGGCCGAGGAGGCCAGGAAGATGGACAGGATGGCCGCGCCGCAGCCCACGAGGCTGAGCGGCCCGCGGAAGAAGCCCAGGAAGGACAGCAGGCCGAACGCAACGCACAGCACCAGCGGGTTCGTGGGGATGAAGCGGCCGATGAGAGACTGGAAGTACGGCGCCGCATACACAGCCGCGTTGTTGAACATGGCGAGGATCAGCAGGAAGCCGATCAGCGGGGCGCTGTCCTCGGCGCCGTTCGTAAACAGGCGCTGCAGCAGGCCCGTCACATCGGTGAATTTGCCCTTCAGGCGGCCACAGGTGAGCAGCGCGTACACCGAGGCGATCAGGAAGCCGAGGATGATGGGCAGCTTGAACGCCAGCACGCCCACCACGGGCAGGATGACGGCGATCCAGGAGTACCACGGCGCGTCCAGCGTCTGCGCGGGCGCGGCCTGCGCGGCCCAGGCGTGGCCGGACTTGCTGCGCTTCAGCGCCATGCTGGCCACGATGATCACCACCACCAGCGCGATGGTCCAGCAGGTGATGCCGAACGGGAAGTTCTGCTGATAGGTGTAGTCGGCGGCCTCGGGGCGCAGCTCGACGAACATGGCGATGAACTGGTTGAACAGCATGATGTTGGCGTGCATGCCGGCCATGATGGAGCCCATGAACGCGAACAGCGCGATGTGCGTGGGCACGCCCAGGCTGAGCATAATGGGCAGCACGATGATGCCGATGCTCATCACAGGGCCGGCGCCCGTCATGGAGGTGAAGATGACGGCGGTCACGATGCACAGCAGCGCCATCGTCACGACCGGGCGGTCGCCGCCCAGCTCGACCGTCTTTTTGATCAGCGAGCCGGCGATGCCGGTCTCGATCAGCACGCGGCCGAAGAAGGCGCCGAAGAAGATGTACACCAGGATGGACGAGCACCAGTTGGCGGGGCCGGTCTGATAGACGTACGTCAGCACGTCGATGACGCTCTGGCCCTCCATCGAAGAGTTGGGAATGAACGCGTTGCCGATGAGCGCCAGCACTGTGAACAGCGTGGCCATGATCGCCATGCCTGTCATCAGGTTGTACCCCTTGATGCAGTACCACGCCATAAAGAACAGCGAGGCGATCAGAATGATTCCGAGCGCGAATTCCATTGTTTACCTACTTCCTTTCTCACACGTTGTAATTGATGAATCGAATGCCGACCATGTTGCAGAACATTTGCAGCAGCCCGGCACAGCTTCCGTACACAGAGTGCAGATGGTTCGAGTTCATTGTGCGCAAAAACAGGTCGTAATCGACCTCGGCCTCGATGAACTGGTGCGGATAGCACCACGTGGTCTTGCGCAGCTCCTCGATGGGCTTTGTCACCGTGCGCCCCTCAAAGCAGCCCAGCACATACTCGCCCTTCGTGCGGAACAGGCGCGCCACCGTCACGGGGCCGGGCGCGGCGATCATTTGCGTCGCGCCGCCGCCGGCCAGGCCGAACGTGTGCGGCATCATCGTCACCGATTTGTAGTTCTTCCCGCTCGGGTCGGCAAAGTAGGGCGCCATCGCGCCGCAGTTGGCCAGCGTGAAACCGCGGTCCTCCTCGCCGAAGAACTTGATGTCCACAAGGCACGAGGGCGCGCCGCCGCTCGCCAGCGACAAAATGCGCATCGTCAGAGCGCCGTCGCAGTCGCACTCGCACGAAGTGGGGATGGGCTTTTTCGGCCCGTCGGCGTCGCAGTCGTTGTTGAGCAGCGCCACCGCAAGGCACTGCAGCGCGTAGTGGTCGCTCATCTCCTGCTGGCATTTCAGGCCCAGAAAATCATACCCGCGCTCGGCGGCCATGTCGCGCAGCGCCAGATAGCTGCGCATCTGCTTTTCAAGGCTCTCCTCGCTGAAGCGCCCGCCGAACTCGATGTTCACGCGGCTTTTCCACCAGTCGAGGTGGCGCTGCACGCGCTGCGCGTCGATGTCCCCGGCGCGCAGGCAGATCTCGAGCTGGTCGGCGTGGTCGAAGCTCGTGCCGAACACCCGCGCCCACTGCGACGGGTCGGCCACGGTGGTGCCGATGCCGATGCTGCGCCCGCCCACCATGCAGTACTCGCTTTTGCGCACGTCGTCCACGAGAGCGCACGCGCGGATGTACTGCGCCAGCTGCCGGCGCGTTTCCTCCTCCTGCACGTCGCCCGCAATGCGCACGCAGGGCATCGCGCTCTGGTCCAGCATGCCGGCCACGGCCAGCATCACCACAAGGCTGGAGCTGTCGCGCCGCTTGTTCGCCAAAAGCGCCACGGGCCGCTGCGTGCTCTGCGCAATGCGCAGAGCCAGCGCCGGCGTGCCCCAGATGGGCAGGTGCACGATCACCGCGCCGATGCCGCGGCGGCGGATCTCGCCGGCCACCGCCTCCGCCTCGGCGTCGCTGTAGACGATCGGGCTCTGGTACACCTCAAACTCCTCTTCGAGCGCCGCCTTGGCCTTTTGCATCTCCTGCGTCACAATGGCCATGCGCTGCGCGTAAAATTCGCGCCGGCTGTCACCCAGCGTGACAAGGGCTGCTTTGGGCTTTTCGATCCGGTCCTCCTTCAATGAATTCACTTCTTTCATTCTTTTTATGAATTCTATAATTGAATTCAATTTAAGTATTTTATACACCTGCCAGCGCGGAAAGTCAAGAAAAAACGGCGGCCGCGCCGCTTTTTATCTGTTTCACACAAATTGCGCACCGCGTTTTTGGCTGCTTCAACAAAAAAGCCCGGCGTAAGGGCCGGGCCGTAGAAATGCGGGCGCCACGTACAAAGCGGCAGCGCATCCGCACAAAATAAAAAAGCCGCCCCGAAAGGGCGGCCGCCGCTCGCTGCGCGGGCGTTTTCGGCGCACAAAAGGGCGGCGCAGGTTTTCCTGCGCCGCCCTTTGGCGAAGCTCATTTGAAATAGTTCGGATACCGCTGGCGCAGCGCCTGCTCCTCCACCTTATAGCGGGACAGGTGCTTATCCATCAGGCGTTTCGCCTCGGCCGCGTCGTGGTCTGCCAGCGCCTGCGCGATCAGGCGGTGGTCCTCCACCGATTTCAGGTCCTTCACGGCGTACAGCGCCATGCTGCGGATGCGGTCGTCATGCACGGTGAAGCTGTTCATCAGGTGGTAGGTCTGCATTTTGTTGGCGATGGCGAACAGCATTTCGTGGAACTGGTCGTCCAGCTCCAGCAGCTTGTCCGACTCGTGATTTTGCAGATAGAACTCCTGCATGGTGACGTTCGCCTGCAATTGCAGAAGCTGCGCGGGCTGCGCGGCCCCGCACACGATGTCCAGGATGGCGCACTCCAGCGTTTTGCGCAGAAAGCGGCTCTCCTCCACCAGCGCGTAATCCACCAGCGAGATCAGGCACCCGCGCTGGGACAAAATCTCCACGATCTTCACCTTGGAGAGTTCGATGAGCGCCTCGCGCACGGGCGTGCGCGAAAGGCCCATTTCGCTCGACAGCACGTTTTCGCTCACCATGCTGCCGGGCTCTAGCTCCAGGCGGATGATGTTGTCCTTCAAGGTGCGCAGGGCGTAGTCCCGCGCGGTCTCCTTGTCCTGACGCGGCGTGATGTGCACGGCGCACCGCTCCCTTCTTCAAACTGCCGCGGCGCGCCGTGCGGCGGCGCCGTTACGCCAGATACTTACGCAGCGTGGCGCGCACAGCGCCCTTGCCCGCCAGCTCCTCCACGAAGATCTTCTCGATCTTGTCGGCGAGGCCGGCCTGCTCGAGGTCGACGCCGAAGATGGAGGCGTTCTTCAAAATCGGGCGCAGCTGGCCGTTGTAGGTCTCGGGCCTGCCGGCCTCGATACCGGCGAGCTGGGCCTGCAGATCGTCCTTCAGCGGGTCGGACGAGACCTCCATCGGCTCGAGATTGTCGTCCACAGCCAGCAGATAGCGCAGCCAGCCCGCCAGCGCCAAAGGCACGGCGTTCAGCTCGTTGACGTCCTTGCCGGCGGCGAGGTAGCTCTTGATCGTCTCGCCGAAGCGGATGCCCACCTTCTGCGAGGTGTCGGTGGCGATGCGCTGCGGCGCGTCCGGCATGAACGGGTTCGGCAGGCGCTCGTTCACCACTTCGTCGATGAACGCCTTCGGGCTGAGGATCTTCGGGTCGACCACGACGGGCAGGCCCTCTTTGTAACCCAGCGTCTTGACGAGCTTGACGATGTCCTCGTCCTTCATCTCCTCGCAGATCAGCGTGTAGCCCAGCATGCAGCCGTACATGCTCATGGCCGTGTGCAGCGGGTTCAGGCAGGTGGTCACCTTCATGCGCTCGGTGCAGTTGACGGTGTCGCGGTCGGTCATATACACGCCGGCCTTCTCCAGCGCCGGACGGCCGTTGGGGAACTTGTCCTCAATGACCAGGTACTGCGGGCGCTCGGCGTTGACGAACGGCGCGATGAACGTGTTCTTCGCGGTGACGATGGGCGCCATGTCCGCGATGCCGTCGGCCGCCAGGCTCTCCTCCACGCTCTTGGCCGGGCGCGGGGTGATCTTGTCGATCATGCTCCAGGGGAAGGCGATCTTCGTCTCGTCGGTGAGGTAATCGATGAAGTCCTGCCCGACAAAGCCGTTTTCCTTCCAGGCCTTGGCCACGGTGAGCACGCTGGTCATCAGCTTCTCGCCGTTGTGGCTGCAATTGTCCATCGAGACGACGGCCAGCGGCGCGGCGCCGGCGGCAAAGCGCTCGAGCAGCAGCGCGGCCACCATGCTCATCGCGTGGCGCGCGTGGGCGGGGCCCTCCTTCATGTCGGCCTCCACCACGGGCATCAGGCTGCCGTCCGGGCGGTACAGCGCATAGCCCTTCTCGGTGATCGTAAAGCTGATCATCTGCAGGCTGGGGTTCGTAAAAATCTCTTTAAAGCGCGCCATCATGGCCGCGTCGGAGCTGTCGGCGCGCAGGCCCTCGGCCACGCTGGCGATGATCTCGCGCGAGGTGGTGGCGTCGGCGTTCAGCGTGACGTTCAGCGTCAGGTTGTCGAACGGCGTGTAGATCTTGTCGATGATGTCGTAGTCGAACGTGTCGGCCGCGATGATGCCGCGGTCGGCCAGGCCCTCGTTCAGCAGGTGCTGCTGCAGCGCCGCCACAAAGCCGCGGAAGATATTGCCCGCGCCGAAGTGCACCCAGATGGGGTTTTTCTTCGTGGCCTCGGCCATCGCCGCCACGTCGTAGGCGGGCAGCTTGACGCCCACGGCGTCCCACGCCGCTTTGTCGTTCAGGGAAGCACGATTCATTTTCAGCATGTCCATCGTTCCTTTTCTTTCAAAATTTCAAAAAGGTCGCGCGCCGCCGCCGCGTTTTTCACGCGGCGGCCGGCACGGCTTCATATAAAAGTATTATAGCACATTCCGCGTGCGGATGGTATCCCCCCGGCGCGTTTTTCACGCCTTTTTGGGGAAGGTCAGCACTACTTTGCGGATGGACGGATCGCGGCTGTCGACGAAGTCGAACGCCTTCTGCGCGTCGCGGAAATCGAACGTGTGCGACACCCCGCCGGTGATATCCACCTTGCCCGCTTTCACGAGGTCGATCACGTCCTGGAACTTGCGGTTCTGCAGGCGGCTGCCGCGCACGTCCAGCTCTTTCGAGGTGATGACGAACTGGTTCACCTCGTCCGGCGCGACGGAAAAGCCCATCGTGATCACGCGGCCGGCGTTGCCCGCGGCGTTCAGCGCGCTCAGTAGGCTGCCCTTCACGCACGCCGCGTCGATGACCACCGTCGGGCCGTAGCCGTCGGTCAGCTCGTGCGCGCGCGCCGCCACGTCCTCGCTGCGGCTGTTGATGGTGTGCGTCGCGCCGCTTGCCTTCGCCTCGGCGAGCTTTGCGTCGTCGATGTCCGCCACGATGATGGCGCGCGGATTATACAATTTGACGATGCTCAGGATGCGCGTGCCCAGCGCGCCGCAGCCGATGATCAGCACGGTGTCCTCGCTCTCCAGCTGCGCGCGGCTGCAGCACTGCACGGCGATGGTGGTCGGCTCGATCAGCACGGCGTCCACATCGGAGACATTGTCCGGCAGCAGGTAGCAGTCGCTGTCGTTCACGGCGATGTACTCGCGGTAGCCGCCATCGATGTGCACGCCGCGCACGCGCAGGTTGCCGCACACGTTGGGCCGGCCCTTGCGGCAGGCGTAGCAGTGGCCGCAGGCGGTGACCTGGTCGATGATCACGCGGTCGCCCACTTTCACTTTTGCGGCGCTGTCCAGCACCTGCTCCACCACGCCGACGATCTCGTGGCCGATGACGCGCGGATAGGTGGCCGCGGCGTTCGTGCCGTGGTAAATGCCCATGTCGCTGCCGCAGATGCCCGCGGCCGTCATGCGCACAAGTACGTTCACTTCGCCCGAGAGCACGGGCTTTTCCATGTCGATGATACGAAGGTCTCCGGGTTTGACGATCTGTACTGCTTTCATAATGCCATCTCCTGTACTGCGCAAAGCGCGTTTCCGTGTGTGCGGCGGCAGAGCGCCCGGCAAGGGCTTTGCGGCCGGTGCAAACCCGCCGCGGCCCGCGCGGCCGGTATCAAACCGCCGCCGGCGCGCGCCGCCGTCTTCGTTATCCTTATTCTATATCTTGTATACTAGTATTTCAATAGCAATCCTGCACAAACTTCGCAGTCCCTATTTGGTGATTTTGCGGCATTGCCCGCGCACAGCACAACACGGGCGGCCTGCCGGCCGCCCGCGTCAATGTCCTTTGCAGTTTTGTCTCGGCGCTGGCCCGTTTGCGCCCGCCTTTCTCCCGAGAGCGGCCCCGCGCAAAGAGGGCGGGCGCACCGGCACGGCGTCAGACATTTCCCATGTGAGAACGGCCCCGCGCAAAATGGGCGGTCGCACCGGGCCCGCATCCCCTTGCGCGCCGGTTCCCCCAGCGCGGAGCGCGCGGCCGCTCAGCGAAGCACCTCTCTCGTTTTCCATTTGCCCCGCATAAAGCGCACAAAGAAGAGCGCCGCGCGAAAGCCCCAGTCCAGAAAAATGGCGATCCACACGCCCAGCACGCCCATGTGCAGGCCCGCGGCCAGCAGGTAGCTGCCGCCGATGCGGAAGATCCACATGCTGGCGATGCTCGCTTTCATCGTGAAGGCCACGTCGCCCGCGCCGCGCAGCGCGCTGGGCAGGCAGAATGCCGGCGTGTACAGCAGCGCGGCAAATACGCAGTGCCACTGCATCAGCAGTACCGTTGTGTCGCGGGTCTGCGGCGTCAGGTTGTACAGGGATACGATCGGCCCCAGGCACAGCCACACCGCCGCATTGAGCGCCAGCATCGACAGAAACGCCATGCGCGTGAGGCGGGCCGTGTCCTGCGCCGCCTCCTCGGGGCGGCGCGCCCCCATGCAGCGCCCCACCACGGCCAGCAGCGCCAGGCTGATGGCGCTGCCGGGAATGGTGGCGATGCATGCGATGTTCCCCGCCGCGGCATTGGCCGCAATGGCCACGGTGCCAAAGCTGGCCACCAGACGCTGCACCAGCAGCTTGCCGATCTGGAACATGCCGTTCTCGATGCCGCTGGGGACGCCGATGCGCAGGATCGCCGCCGCCGTCTTTGCCTGCGGGCGGCAGCGCAGCCCTGCGCGCAGCGCAAACGGCTGGCTGCGCCGGCACAGGTACACCGTCACCAGCGCGGCGGCCGCCGCCCGCGCGGCCAGCGAGGAAAGCGCCGCGCCCGCGGCGCCCATCTGCACGACGTAGATCAGCCACGCGTTGCCCGCCACGTTCATCACGTTCATCGCGATGGCGATGCGCAGCGACACATCCGTTGCGCCAATGCTCCGCAGCAGCGCCGCGCCCGCATTGTAGATGCCGAGGAACGGGAAGCTAAAGGCGATGACCGTAAAATAGGCCAGGGCCTGCTCCATGACGGCCTGCTCAACGCTGCCGAACAGCCCTGTCAGCAGCTGTCTGCGCGCGGCGAGGCCGGCGGCGCTCATCACGACGGCTATGCCGCCCGTGAGCCACATCAGCTGCCCGGCCGCGCGCGCCGCATTTTCCGCTTCACCCCGCCCGAGGTGCTGACTGACGACCACCGCGCCGCCCGTGCACAACGCGGAGAAGATCTGCAGCAGCAAAAAGGAGATCGAGTCGGACAACGCCACGCCGCTCATCGCCGCTTCGCCGCAGTACGCCACCATCACCGTATCCGCCATGCCGACCGTCACCGACAGGATCTGTTCCCCGATCAAAGGCCAGACGAGCCGGTTGAGCTCCCGCTTTGTAAAGATCATGGCCACGCTCTCTCACCCCAGCATTGTCTCAAGCAGCGGCGCCAGCCCCTGCGCCAGCGCATAAAAGCCCAGATCCGTGAGATGGACGCCGTCCACCGTGGCTTCGCCGCCTGCGGCCCCCACCAGCGCGCGCGCATCCGCGAACGCGATCTGCGCGTCTCCCGAGGCCTTCCGGCGGCGCACTTCTTCGCGCGCAAAGGCGGCCCACTGTTCGCACGCCCGGGCCAGTTCGTCGTCCCAGCGCACGGCCGGCTGCGGCGTGCCGGACAGCACCAGCACCGGCAGCGCCGGCGCACAGGCGCGCACGGCGCTGAGGAACCGCGGAAGGTTTTTCTCCAGCACATGTTCCGGGCCGGCGTTCGGCTCGATATCCACCACCAGCGCGCCCAGCCCGGGCACCGCGCACAGCACAGGCGCCAGTTCCGGCAGGCCCACACCGTTGCCGGAGAAGCCGAAATTGTAGGTCGGCGCCGCCAGCATGCGCGACAGGATCGCCGGATACGCCATGCCGGGCCGGCTGGCGCATCCGCCCTGTGTGATGGACGTGCCGTAAAATGCCGCGGCCCGCCGGCGGTGCTCCGGCGGCATCCACAGGCGCGCGCCCGCGGCAAGGCCGATCTCCACCGATTTGACCCCGATGTACAGCGGCAGGTTCACGCACACTTCCATCGGCCCGGGAAGATTTTGGGCCAGACGGCAGCAAAACCGGCTGTTTGCGGGCAAAAACTTTGTCAGGCCCGCAAAGATCCACGCGCCGCCCTCGGCGCGCACGTAGCAGTCGCACCCGCACTGGGCGGCCGGCGTCATGTGGCTCATATAAGCGGGCGCCTCCACCTCGGCGCGCACCCAGATCTGCGGGCTGTCCGTGCAAAAGCGCAGCGACGCCCCCGCCGTGTGGCGCGCCAGCTCCAGCATCGCGGGGCGAAGCTCGCGCAGCATCGGCCCGGCCGAGGCCGGCAGCCGGTTCCACGCCCGCTCCTGCGCAAAAAAGGCAAGGCCGTCCACGCGGATCTCCCCGCACGCCGGCTCGTACCACACACATTCGCCGCCCGCGCCTTCGTCGGCGGCCATTTTCCGGTCAAATCTCGCTGCGTCCGCCATCGCTCTCTCCCTTTCGCC
>DXGT01000066.1 GCA_019113785.1 Candidatus Ruthenibacterium merdigallinarum
CGGCGAGCTGTACGTGCTGGGTATGCACATCAGCCCGTACGAAAAGGGGAATATCTTCAACCGCGACCCGATGCGGAAGAGAAAGCTGTTGGCTCATAAGCGCGAGATTCGGCACCTTGAGCAGGAGAAAAAGCTCAAGGGCTATACGCTGATCCCCTTGCAAATGTATCTCAAGCAGGGGCGCGTCAAGCTGGAGCTGGGGCTTTGCAAGGGCAAAAAGCTGTACGACAAACGCGCGGATATGGCGGCGCGCGCCGCAAAGCGCGATATCGACCGCGCGCTGAAAACGCAGCGCCGCTGAAAATGTAAACAAGCCCGCACGGGCGGGCTTTTATAAGGGGATGTAAAGGTTTCGACGGGGAGAGGAAAGCGAGAGCAGCGGGTAGTGTTCGGGGGACACACTCAAAACGCCTCCAAAAAAATAGCTAACAACAACAAATTGGCTGTTGCTGCCTAACTAAGGCAGCTGTCCTGCCCACTCCAGCGCCGTGTGGGGCCAGGGCATCATTTAGGCGCTGAACGTGAACGGCCTCAAGCTTTGCGGGCCGTCATGACCTCATGAAGCTACCGGAGCGCCGGCGTGTTTATCCGCCTGACGCCGAGGGAATCCTGTAGATAAACTGCACCCGGAGATACTCGCGCAGACTTCTTTTCGGACAGGGGTTCGACTCCCCTCATCTCCACCACGTCGCCGCGGACGGTATATCGTTCGCGGCGACTTTTTTGTAAAAGTCACCTCTCACTCATTCTGTCGCGGCTCCTCTCCGAATCGAACCCGCTGCGATGGGCTTCAATTCGATTTTTTTATTGCAGTGCCGGGTATCTTCTTTTGCCAACACAACCCATAAAGGTCCGAACCTTGTCGCATGGGTATTGGTTCGGATTTTTTATTCGGATTCGATAGTCGAGGAGATGGCTTTCGCGCTGCATTGCCCGGCAGAGAGTGGGGCGGCCGGGGCGGCGGGTTGCGCAAAGCGCGAAAAATGGGGATTTTGCGCGAAAGCAAGTTGCGCCGGCATTGGTTTTCGGCTATAATATTTGTTGTAGAAACCAAAGGACAAACGGCCGCTGTGTCGGAATGTCCGGCAGGACTTTTCTTCGTTCACAGGCTCAAACATATTTTTCTCACTACAAGGAGGTCATCTCTATGCAGACGAACAAACGACCGGACGATATGGAGCGCATCACCACTGCCGCGCTTGCGGAAAAATTCATCGACGAACAGATCGAGGCCGTGCGCGCGCAGGTGGGCGGCAAGAAGGTGCTGCTGGCGCTGTCCGGCGGCGTGGACTCGTCCGTTGTGGCGGCGCTTCTCATCAAGGCCATCGGCAAGCAGCTGGTGTGCGTACATGTGAACCACGGCCTGCTGCGCAAGGGCGAGCCAGAGCAGGTGGTGCAGGTGTTCCGCAATGAGATGGACGCGAATCTTGTGTACGTAGATGCGGTCGACCGCTTCCTCGACAAGCTCGCGGGCGTGGAGGAGCCGGAGAAAAAGCGCAAGATCATCGGCGCGGAATTCATCCGCGTGTTCGAGGAGGAGGCCCGCAAGCAGGAGGGCATCGAATTCCTGGCGCAGGGCACGATCTATCCCGATATTCTGGAGAGCGGCCCAGTGAAAGCGCATCACAACGTGGGCGGCCTGCCGGAGGATTTGCAGTTCGAGCTGGTGGAGCCGCTGAAGCTCCTGTTCAAGGACGAGGTGCGCGTGGTGGGCAAGGCGCTGGGCCTGCCGGACAATATGGTGTACCGCCAGCCGTTCCCCGGCCCCGGCCTGGGCGTGCGCTGCCTGGGGGCTATCACGCGCGACCGTTTGGAGGTTGTGCGCGAAAGCGACGCCATCCTGCGCGAGGAGTTTGCGAAAAACGGCCTTGAGGGTAAGGTGTGGCAGTATTTCACCATCGTGCCCGACTTCAAATCCGTCGGCGTAAAAGAGGGCCAGCGTTCGTTCGAGTGGCCGGTGATCATCCGTGCGGTGAATACCCGCGACGCCATGACGGCCACCGTGGAGGACGTGCCGTTCGCCCTGCTGCAGCACATCACCGAGCGCATCACCCACGAAGTTCCCGGTGTGAACCGCGTGTGCTACGACCTCACCCCGAAGCCCACGGGGACGATTGAGTGGGAATAACCCCACAATCTTAAAAAGCCCCGACACGGCAAGCGACTGAAACGGGACAACCGTGCTTTCACGGAGAAAGAGCGAACCGGCATATGCAAAAATGCGTTTGCCGGTTCGCTCTTTTTTTGAAGAAAAAGGAATCTCCATCGACGCCGCCAAAGCGGAGCCTTTTACAAAATCGCTGCGGCCCTCACAGCAGTGGCTTTGTCAAAAGGATACCGTGGTAGTTTTCTGCGTAGCAATGGGGCAAAAAGCCGGAGGGGGTGAAGCCGAACGCCGTCATGGCGTCGTAGTCGCTCCTCCCGTGGGCGTGCAGCGTCCGCAGGGCTTCGCTGTAATCGGCGATCGGCCTGCCGTGGCAGGAAAAGCCCGCCGAACCGACGACATATCTTAAACAGCGGTACCCCTTTGTGCGCGCGTGCTGTTCGGCCAGGCGCAGCAGGGGATCAAGCCGGCAGTCCACGGAAAATCGGCCCTGGTCGTCGTATCCGAGATTTTCAATGCTCAGGCAGGAGTATCCGTCGAATTCCGCGCACAGGATCCACCCGCGGGGCACGCCGTCTTCCTCCAGATACCAGCCGACCAGCCTTGCCAGCAGGGCGACGTCCTGCAGCTGGGCGGCTGCGCCCTCTGTGTCCCACCACTCCGGTTTGATGGAGGCCATCAGCCGCGCCACCGCCTGCACATTGGCCGGTTCGATGCGGCGTATCGTCCCGCGCGCCTCTTCAGGCGGGCGTTGCAGCGCCCCGGTCACAGCCGGAACTCCCCGGGGTCGAACTGGGGCATCTGCGGGCGGCGCTTCGGCTCGCGCTGCAGCGGGTCGTACACATAGGCGCGGCAGTGAAAAGCGGCGTCCACAATGCCTTTTTTCGGGCAATAAAAAGCGCCGGAGCCGTCCTGTGCGGGGCGGCTGTTTTGACAATAGGCGCAGGAGGCGGGGAAATCCCCTTTGAAAAACGTCTTTTTCTGGAACAGCATGCGATCCCTCTCCGGCCGCGGCTGGGCCGCGGCGTCAATCTTTTTGTACCAGCCATTATACCGCATTTTCCCGTTTTCGTAAACCGTCTTTGCCGCACAGTGCCAGCGCGCACAGAAGAAAAACCACGCAGGCGGCGTCCGCCGGCATGCGCATTGCGACCAGCCGCTCGCCGGACGAAGCGGCGACGGCGCCCGGCAGGAAACGCGCGCCCAGCGCCGTGAAGCCCAGCGTGAGCGGAAGATGCAGCACGCGCGCGGCCGCCAGCGGGGCCAAGGGCACATCAGACCCCGCAAGCGCGCGCACCTGCACAAAGACGGAGGCGCCCAGCAAACTGATAGCGGCGGCGCACAGGTACAGCCGCCCGTCCAGCGCAGCGGCGGTGCGGCAGGCGGTGGTGACCTCCAGCAGCGCCGCGCCCGCAAAGCGGACCAGCGGCAGCCGGCTGGCGGGCAGGGCCACAGCGGTGAAAAAGGAGAACAGCGCCACATAGCCGCACAGCAGGCAGGTGGACTGCACGCCCGCTGCCAGCGCGGCGGCGAACCCCTCGCTGTGCCCCTCGCTGCCGGCGCGGGGCGGCGAGGGCGCCTCGCCGCGGGAGAAAAGCGAAAAGGCCAGCGCGCAGATGAGCGCGGCCGCGGCCTGCGACGCGTACAGCAGCCAGCCGGCCGCCGTACTGCCCAGCATACCGCCGACGCCGCCCACGACGAAGGCTGGGCCGGAAACGCTGGCCGCGATGAGCAGGAGGCCCGCCTGACGCCGGCCGACTTCGCCCGAGCGCCGCAGCGCGCCGATGCACTGTGCCCCCGCGGCAAACCCGCCGAAAAGCCCGCACAGCACGGCAGCGCCCGCGCGGCGGCTGCGCACGCCCAGCAGCGCGGTGAACGGGCGCAAAAGCAGCCCCAGCCAGCGCGCGCCGGGGCCCTCCAGCACCAGCCGCGAAAACACGAGGAACGGGAACATGGTGGGGATGACGGTGCGCGCGCACAGCGCAAGACCGTCGCGGACGCCCTGCGCCGCGCGCTGCGGCTCTGCCAGAACACAGGCCGCGGCCGCGGCAGAAACGGCCCACAGCGCCCAGCGGCGCAGCGAAGTACGATCGCGCATAATCCATCCCTCCACGCCGATATATATGGGAAAGGAACGTCGAATAGTAGGGGGGAGCGCTTATGGGAAGCCGGGAGCGCCGCGCGCGGCGCGGTTCGCTGGCGCGTGCGTTCGGTTTGGGCCTGCCCGGCGAAGGCGCATCGGACGGATGCGCGCTGCACATTGCGCCCGCGGGCTGGGTACAGGTGGAAAACTGCCGCGGAATCGAACGGTTCGACGGTACGAGCCTTGTGCTGAAAATCGGCGAACGGCGCGTGTGCATCGAGGGCGACGAACTGTGCGTCGAGGTGTACCGGGAGACGATGACGGCGGTGCGCGGGCGCATCTTTCGCGTGACGTTCCTGCGCGACGGCCGGGAGGAGGGGTGAGGCGTGCGGCGTGGCTTTTGGAATTTTTTGTCCGGCACGGTGGCGTTCGCCTGTGAGGGCGGCCGGCAGGACCGGTTCCTTGCGCAGTGCGCCGCGGCGGGCATCGCTTTCGCACACATGCGCGCGTCGCCTGCGGGATTTTGCGCCGAGGTGCCGGCGCGCAGCTATGCGCGGCTGCGCCGTTTTGCGCGCAAGAACCGCTGCCGCCTGCGCGTGCGCGAGCGATATGGCCTGTGCTTTACCGCGTGGTTTTTGCGCGGGCGCTGGGGGCTGGTTGCCGGCCTTGTCGCGGCGGCGCTGGCGCTGTGCGCGTTCCCGGGGCTGATCTGGAGCGTGGAGTTTTACCGTTTTACGCCCGACGAGCAGACCGAGATGCGCCGGGAACTGTATGCGCTGGGCCTGTGCGAGGGCACGCTCGTCACCCCGCAGGAGCTGGCGCGCGCCTCGGCGTCGCTTGTTTCCGAGTCGGAGGATTACAGCTGGATCTCGCTGAATTTTGCGCGCGGGCGTCTGGTCGTGGAGAAAAACGACTGGGAAGGGCCGCCGTCGCTGGCGCGCCGGGAGGTGACGGACCTCGTGGCCATCAGCGACGGGATCGTGCGCTATATGGACGTGCGCGGCGGTTATTATCTGGTGCAGGCGAACCAGTCGGTGCGCGAGGGCCAGCGACTTGTCACGGGCGCGAACGACGAGAACGGCGAGGGGCGCGTGGCCTATATGCGGTCGGAGGGCGAGGTGTACGCCGAGGTGGAAAAAACCTACGAGTACACGCAGCCGCTTTCGTTCGAGGCGCCGCTTTACGCAAGCGGCGCGCGCACGTACAAAAGCCTGCTCATCTTCGGCCGGCGCATCCCGCTGTACGCAAAGGAGCGGCGGGAGGCGGGAGACGAGCGCACAGTGACAAAGGAACCCGCGCAGCTGTTCGGTTTCAGCCTGCCGGTGACAATCGAGACCGTGACGGTGCGCCCAAGGCAGACGCGCACCGTCACGCTGACGCAGCAGGCGGCGGTCGACACGGCCCGCATGCGCATCCTCGAGCGCGTGCGGCGCGACTTCGGCCCCTTCCGCCTGCTCGCGCAGGAAGAAAGCATCGAGCAGACGGATGGCGAACTCACGCTGACACTGCGCCTGACCTTCCTCGCCAACATTGCCAAAAGCGTCCCGTTCGGCGGTTTGACATGAAAGTTGTGGAAAAATTTGTGTAGATGATACACAAAATCCTCTTTTAAATTTTGACTATTATGCTATAATAGGAATGAATAGTATCCAAGTTGGAAATTGTGCGACCCGGGGTGAGGACAGACGGAAAAGTTACTGGAAGTGGATTCGATCGATACCGCGCTGGCGATCTTCGGCAGCTGCGACGAGAATATCCGCCTGTTGGAGCAGGCGTTCGGCGTGACGGCCGTGTGCCGAGGCAGCCAGATCAAGCTGACCGGCGAGGAGCCGGGCGTCGGCAAGGCCGACCGGGCCATCCGTTCGATGCTGGAATTGCGCGAGAACGGCACGCCCCTGGAAGAACAGACCGTGCGCTACTGCATCTCGCTGGCGGATTCCGGCGAGGAGGAGAAACTGCGCGAGCTGACGGGGGATTTTATCGCCATCACGGCGAAGGGCCGCCCCGTGCGCCCGAAGACGCTGGGCCAGAAGGAGTATATCGGCTGCATCCGCGACCACGCCATCACGTTCGGCGTGGGGCCGGCCGGTACGGGCAAGACCTATCTTGCCGTGGCGATGGCCGTCAAGGCGTTCAAGGCGCGCCAGGTCAGCCGCATCATCCTCACGCGGCCCGCGGTGGAGGCGGGCGAGAAGCTGGGCTTTCTGCCGGGCGATCTGCAGAACAAAGTCGACCCGTACCTGCGCCCGCTGTACGACGCGCTGTTCGACATGCTGGGGCCGGAGACCTACCAGAAACTGCTGGAAAAGCAGATGATCGAGGTGGCGCCGCTGGCGTATATGCGCGGGCGCACTCTGGACGATGCGTTCATCATTCTGGACGAGGCGCAGAACACCAGCCCGGAGCAGATGAAAATGTTCCTCACGCGCATGGGCACGGGCTCAAAGGCGGTTGTGACGGGCGACATCACGCAGATCGACTTGCCGGACAAGGCGCGCAGCGGCCTTGTGGACGCGCTGCATGTGCTCAAGAACGTCAAGGGCATCGCCATGGTGCGCTTTTCCGAGAAGGACGTGGTGCGCCACCGCCTCGTGCAGGAGATCATCAAGGCCTACGACGCGGCGAACGCCGCGCGCGCAAGACGGCAGGCCGGGCGCTGAAGCTGAAAAAGAAGGAAATGAGACAAAACGACTGAAAGGATGTGACGCGTCATGTCTCACAAAGTGTACATTACCAACAACCAGAAAGCGGTGAAGATCCCGTCCGGGATGCGAATCCTGATCCGCCGTGCGTGCAATGCCGTGCTGGAGTACGAGCACTTTGAAGGCGGCGCCGAGATCAGCGTGAATTTCGTGGACGACGCGCAGATCGCACAGCTGAACAAGCAGTACCGCGGCAAGGACGCGCCGACCGACGTGCTGAGCTTCCCGCTGGGCGAGAACGGCCAGTACGATTACAACCAGGAGACGGGCGCCGCCATGCTGGGCGACATCGTCATTTCGATGGAGCGCGCGGTGGAGCAGGCCGCGCTGTACGGCCACAGCTTGCAGCGCGAGGTGGCGTTTTTAACAGTGCACTCGATGTTCCACCTGTTGGGGTACGACCACGAGGCCGGCGGCCTTGCGGCGGTGCACATGCGCGAGAAGGAGGAGGCCACGCTGATCCAGCTGGGCCTGCCGCGCACCGTCTCGTACACGCCTGAGCCCTGACGATGGACAAGCAGCCTTTTTACGCCAGCTTTTTGTACGCCGCGCAGGGCGTGCGCACGGCCGTCCGGCAGGAGCGCAATATGCGTTTTCACCTGTGCGCGGCGTTTTATGTCTATCTGTTCAGCCTGTTTTACGATTTTACAAAGACGGAATACTGCCTTTTGACGGTGATGGTCGCGGGCGTTTTGGCGCTGGAGCTTGTCAATTCCAGCCTGGAGCGCACGGTGGAGCGCCCTGCGCCGTCGCGCTACCGCACGGCGGGCGTCGTTAAGGATATGGCGGCGGGGGCCGTGCTGGTGTTCAGCATCGGCTGCGCCGTGTGCGGCGTGCTGCTGTTCTGGGACGTCGCGGTGTTCCGTGAGATACTGGCCTTCTTTGCGGGCCATCCGGCCGCGCTGGCGGCGCTGTGCGCGTCGCTGGTGTGTTCCTGGCTGTTCATTTTTCGAGAAAAAGGAGCATGATTTTGCAGCAGACCGAGACAAAATCCCTCTTTGTGGCGCTGATCGGGCGGCCCAACGTGGGCAAATCCAGCCTTTTGAATCGGCTGGTGGGCGAGAAAGTGGCCATCGTCACCTCCAAGCCGCAGACCACCCGCACGCGCATCACGGGCATCCTGACGCGCGGCGCCGTGCAGTATGTCTTTCTTGACACGCCCGGCATCCACCGCCCGCGCACCCGTCTCGGCGAGCGCATGACAAAGGCGGCCGTGCAGTCCATCGCGGAGGTGGACGTGGCGGTGATGCTGTTCGAACCGTACGGCGAATTGACGCAGGCGGAGCAGGGCCTTTTGGACGACGTGCGCGCCAAAAAAGTGCCGGCCATCGCGGCCGTCAACAAGACGGACACGCTGAAAAAAGAGGCGGATTTTGCCGCGCGGGCCGAATTTTTGCGCTCGCTGGAGCTGTTTGACGACGTGCTGGCGCTGAGCGTGCGCGAGGACAAGGGCTGCGAGGAGCTGCTGGAAAAGCTGGCGCAGTACGCGGTGCCAAGCCCCCATTATTTCCCGGACGACGCCTATACGGACATGCCCGAAAAGGCGCTGGTGGCCGAGTGCGTGCGCGAGAAGATGCTGCTGCATTTGCGCGAGGAGATCCCGCACGGCACGGCCGTCACGGTGGAGCGCTTTAAAGAGCGTCCCGGCGGCGAATTGATCGACATCGACATCAACATCTACTGCGAGAAAAAGAGCCACAAGGGCATCATCATCGGCAAGGGCGGCCAGACGCTGAAAAAAATCGCCAGCGAGGCGCGCGCGGAATGTGAGGAGTTTCTCGGCGCGCGCGTGAATTTGCAGTGCTGGGTGAAAATCAAGGACGACTGGCGCGACAACGATTTCCTTTTGAACAATTTCGGCTTCCAGAAATGATCCGGGCCCTCAAAAGGGGACGAGCGCGATGACGTCCGCCCAAAACAAGCGGAGGGTGCGCAAAAGAAGGCACGACGACTGGCCCGATTGTGAGCCGATGACCCAGTTTGCGCCGTCTGCCTTGCTCTCATAAGAGGGGCGGAAATAACCGACTTTTGCCGGAAACTTGGCGGTGAAGAAAAGGCAAAAGCTTTTTCACAGATGATAAGTATGGATCCCAAACAGGGAAAAGAAATATTTTGAGATTTATTTCTGTACTCACATGGTACTGCAGTTTTGACGGCAACTGGAAAGGTATCATTTGACGCCTGAACTTAGTAAGTATGATATAAAAATTTCTGTCTGCATATG
>DXGT01000067.1 GCA_019113785.1 Candidatus Ruthenibacterium merdigallinarum
GCGCGCCAGCTCTTTCTCGCGGTCGATCAGCTCCATCATGGGGATGAACGCGCGCGCGGCGTGCGTCACCACCTGCACGTGGCCCTTCGTCTCGCCGGCGTA
Organism: Candidatus Ruthenibacterium merdigallinarum; assembly: GCA_019113785.1. Classification (GTDB taxonomy): domain Bacteria; phylum Bacillota; class Clostridia; order Oscillospirales; family Ruminococcaceae; genus Ruthenibacterium; species Ruthenibacterium merdigallinarum. Next base: position 103 of record DXGT01000067.1, read on the forward strand.
CCGCTGCGTGAACGTCAGCTCGCTGGCGAACGCGAATTTCGCAAGATAGCTCTCGCCCGCCTGGAACGGCGCGGGATCAGCCGTCTCGACGATCAGGCTGGTGCGGCGCGACGGATGCACGCCCATGTCGTTGCGGATGGCGCGCACGGCTTTGATGAGGTCCATCACCTTCTCGAAGCCCTCCTCCTCGGCGGCGAAATGCAGCGCCTCGTCGTACACGGGCCAGGGCCGGTCGATCAGCGTCTCGGCCGCGCCGGGCAGCGCGGTGTAGATCTCCTCCGTGATGAACGGCATGAACGGGTGCAGCAGTTTCAGCGCGCCCGCCAGCACCTGCACCAGCACTTTGCGGGCGTTGTCCGCCTCGGCCTCGTCGCCGCCGTTCAGGCGCACTTTTGCGATCTCGATATACCAGTCGCAGTAGGTGTCCCAGATGAAATCCTGCACTTTCTGGGCGGCGAGGCCCAGCTCGAACTTGTCGAGGTTCGACGTAACGTCCCGCACGAGGCTGTTGAAGCGCGAGAGCACCCACTTGTCCGCCATGGTGAGCGACGCGGGCGCGCCCGGCGCAAAATCCTCAGGCAGATTCATCAGCACAAAGCGCGCGGCATTCCACAATTTGTTGGCAAAATTGCGGCTGGCTTTGACTTTCTCGTCCGAGAAACGCATATCGTTGCCCGGCGTGGAACCGATGACCAGTGTGAGGCGCAGCGCGTCCGCGCCGTACTGGGCGATGACCTCCAGCGGGTCGATGCCGTTGCCCAGGCTCTTGGACATCTTGCGGCCCAGCGCGTCGCGCACAAGGCCGTGGATGAGCACCGTGTCGAACGGGGCCTTGTCCGTATACGTGAGGCCGGAGAAAATCATGCGCGAGACCCAGAACGTGATGATGTCATACCCGGTGACGAGTGTGTTCGTGGGATAGAAATAGCGCAGGTCCTCGGTGTCGTCGGGCCAGCCGAGCGTCGAGAACGGCCACAGCGCCGAGGAGAACCAGGTGTCGAGCGTGTCCTCGTCCTGGTGCACTTTCGCGCCGCACTTGGGGCAGGTGTCGAGATGCGTCTCGCTGACGGTGATCTCGCCGCACTCGTCGCAGTAATACGCCGGGATGCGGTGGCCCCACCACAGCTGGCGGCTGATACACCAGTCGCGCGTGTTTTCCATCCAGAAATAATAGTTCTTCGAGAAGCGCTCGGGCACGAATTTGATGCGCCCGTCGCGCACGGCCTCGATGGCCGGACCCGCCAGCGGCGCCATTTTCACGAACCACTGGCGCGAGACCATCGGCTCCACCGTGGTGCCGCAGCGGTAGCAGGTGCCCACCTCGTGGGTGAGAGGCTCGGTCTCCTTGAGATAGCCGCCGGCCTCGAGATCGGCCACGATGGCCTTGCGGGCCTCGACGGTGGTCATGCCGGCGTATTTGCCGCAGTCGAGCACTTCGGGCTCGTCGGCGGCGGCGCGGCCGCTCGCGGCCAGGGCCTCGGCCTGCGCCTTGTCGGCAGGGCCGGTCATGCGGCCGTCCAGCGTGAACACGCGCACCATCGGCAAATCGTGCCGCTTGCCGACCTCGTAGTCGTTCGGGTCGTGCGCGGGGGTGATTTTCACCACGCCCGTGCCCTTTTCCATGTCGGCGTGCTCATCGCACACAATGGGGATCACCTTGTCCAGCAGCGGCAGGATGACATGGCAGCCGTGCAGATGCGCATAGCGCGGGTCCTCGGGGTTGATGGCGACGGCCGTGTCGCCCAGCATCGTCTCGGGGCGGGTGGTGGCGAGCTCCAGCTTTTCGCCCGTCTCCTGCACGGTGTACAGAAGATGCCAGAAATGGCCGTCCTGCGGCTTGTACTCCACCTCGGCGTCGCTGATGGACGTCTTGCAGTGCGGGCACCAGTTGATCATGCGCGCGCCGCGGTAGATCAGGCCCTCGTCGTACAGCTTTTTGAACACCTTCAAAACGGCTTTGCTGCATCCGTCGTCCATCGTGAAGCGCTCGCGCTTCCAGTCGCACGAGCAGCCCAGTTTTTTCAGCTGTTCGACGATGCGCCCGCCGTACTGCTTTTTCCAGTCCCACGCGCGCTCGAGGAATTTCTCGCGGCCGAGGTCCTGCTTGGTCAGGCCCTCCTCCTTCATCTTCGCCACGATCTTCGCCTCGGTAGCGATGGACGCGTGGTCGGTGCCGGGCACCCACAGAGCGGCGTAGCCCTGCATGCGCTTATAGCGGATGAGGATGTCCTGCCAGGTCTCGTCCATCGCGTGGCCCATGTGCAGCTGGCCCGTGATGTTGGGCGGGGGCATCACGATGGTATAGGGGCGCTTGTGCGGGTCGCGCTGCGTATGGAAATAGCCGCCGTCCACCCATTTTTTGTACAGCCGGTCCTCCACCTGGCCGGGGTCGTAGATTTTCTCCAGTTCTTTCATCCTGCTTTTTCCTCCTTGTGATCGTTCTGTTTTTTGGAAAACCGGCCCAGCATCCACGGGAAATACCGCGTGATGGGCACAGCGAAACACACATAGGCCGCACATACCATGGCCGCTGCCTGCACGGCCATCACGTTGCCGCCGGCCACAGAACCGCTGTCCGGCATGGCGAGGCCGAAAGCCGCCAGCGCGAGCGGCGCCAGCACCTTAATGAGCTGCTCGACGCCGCACAAAACGAGCGTTGCGCGGCCCATCCGGCACAGCAGCGGCACCTTCTGCAAGGCCAGCGAAGCGCACAGCGCGCACACGATGCCGCTGCACTCATACAAAAACGTGATGAGGCTGAGCACCGCGAACGGCGCCTCCTGCACGCCGAAAAGGCTGGGGAAATAGCCGAGGCCGTAATAAAAGTTCACATACAGCACATACAGCGAGACAAGCGCCGTGCACACGCCCAGCGCCCGCAGTCCAGCGGACGGCTTTGCGCCCGCTTCGCGCCGCTGCCGCCACAGCTGCGACGCAACGTCGCCGATGGCGTAGTAGATCCAAAAGCGCCCGGCCATGTCGATGCCCCAGGGCAACGCCGCGCCCTCGTGGATAAATTTCACCGCCGCGCTGACGCAGCACGCGGCCGCGAGCACGAGCCAGCGGTTTTTCAAAAAGCGGGCGGCCAAATAGTGGTACAGCTCCATGAAGAACAGGCACGGCAAAAACCACAGCGCCGCCAGCGGGCAGACGTTGCGCGCGCCCCAGACAAGGCGGCGCATCCAGTCGATCATATCGCCGATCGTCAGCTCGAACAAAAACACGCGCACGGCCAGCGCCAGCACGCCGAACGCGAAGTACGGCACGATCAGGCGCAGGAATTTTTCGCGGCAGAACGCCGCGGGCGCGAGACCCCGCTTTGCAAACGACGTAAAGCCCGAACAGAAAAACAAAATGCCCAGCACCGTGTACATGCCCACCATGCCGTAGCGGCCCATGCCGTCGTAATGGGCCATGTACATCAGCCAGATGGCAATGAGCTTCATGACGTCGATCCAGTCGTAGCGTGTGCGCGCTGCGGGCTGCATACGCCTCTCCCCTTTCTTTCCCCTGCGGCCGCAAAAAACAAAGCCGCCTCACGCTTTCGCATGAGACGGCTCTTCTTGAAAACCGCGGTACCACTCAGCTTGCGCCGCGCCGAAAAAGCGCGTGCGCCCCTTTGCCCCCTTAACGCGGGGTGGACGGCGTGCGCTGGCGGCGACGGGGGCCGGTTCACGCACGCTGCTCCGGAGCGACCATGCCGCACAGCGCCGGGGAAGGCTTACAGCCCGGGGCCCTCCCTCTCTTTACAGGCGGCGCACACGCGCGGCAACCTCTCCTTCACGGCAGTTGCCATTTCCTCTATAGGATAGCGGTTTTGACGCGCGTTGTCAAGTGCGCGCGCCGGGTCTCTCCCTCTTCCCCCGCGTCTGC
>DXGT01000068.1 GCA_019113785.1 Candidatus Ruthenibacterium merdigallinarum
AAGGCTGCGCACGCTGTTTCCCCGCGACGCGCATGCCGGGCCGGACGGGTGTTACCGCGTGACAAGCCTGTACTTCGACACGCCGTACGATACGGCGTTGCGCGAAAAGCTGGACGGCGCCGACCGGCGGGAAAAATTCCGCCTGCGCTACTATGGTAGCGACACGGGGCTGATCCGCCTGGAAAAAAAGAGCAAAGCGCACGGCCTGTGCGCCAAGCGCTCGGCCGTACTCACACATGCGCAGGCAAAAGCCCTGCTCTCGGGGGACATCTCGTTCCTGCTGCGCGACGGGCGCGCCCTGTGCGCCGAGCTGTATGCCAAAATGCGCGGCGATGGCCTGCGGCCGAAGGCCATCGTACAGTATGACCGCGAGGCGTTTGTTTTCGCGCCCGGCAATGTGCGCCTGACGATCGACCGCGGCGTACGCACCGGCCTTGGCCGTCTGGATTTCCTGAACGCCGGCCTGCTTTGCGCCAGGGCGCTGGACACGGCCGTGCTGGAGGTCAAGTACGACGAATTTTTGCCCGATATCGTGCGTATGGCCGTGCAGACGCATGGGCTGCGAGCCAGCGCTTGCTCCAAATACGCGGCGTGCCGCCGCTTTGACTGAACCTGCGCTCCGGCGGGCGCGAAAGGGAGACGACCATGACATTCCGCGACATCTTCAAAAGCGATTTTCTCGAAAACGTGACGGCCGTCTCGATGACGGACATGTGCATCGCACTGGCGCTGGCGTTCGCGCTGGGGCTGCTGATCTTTCTTGTGTATAAGCGCAGCTACAGCGGCGTGATGTATTCGCCCAGCTTCGGCGTGACGCTGGTTGCGCTGTGCCTCATCACCACGCTGCTGATGATGGCTGTGGTCAGCAATGTGGTGCTGTCGCTGGGCATGGTGGGCGCGCTGTCCATCGTGCGCTTCCGCGCCGCCGTCAAGGAGCCGATGGACATCGCGTTCCTGTTTTGGTGCATCGCCGTGGGCATCGTGCTGGCTGCGGGGCTCATCCCGCTGGCGGTGTTCGGCAGCCTGGCCGTGGCGGGCGTACTGCTTGTGTTCTCGCGCCGCGGCTCGGCCGAAGGGCCTTACATCCTTGTGATCCACTGCGACGCCGCAGCTGAAACGCGCGCGCACGCCGTGGCGGCCGGGGCCGCGCGCCGCATACGCCTGAAGAGCAAGAGCGTGGACGCCGGCGGCGTGGAGCTGAACTACGAGGTACGCCTTGCGCCGGACGCTTCCAGCGCCTTCGTCAACGCGCTGGAGGAGCTGGCCGGCGTGCACCGCGCGATACTGGTGTCGTACAACGGCGACTACATGGGGTGAAGATATGCTCGGTTCAAAACGCGTCGACGCCCTGTGCGCCGCCGCAGCCGTTTTCGCCGCGCTCTTTGCGGCCTTGGCCGTCCTGCTGGCGCAGCCTGTCTCCTCGCCGCAGTACGCGCAGCGCCTGTTCGACGCCTCGCGCGTACATACGCTGGACATCGCCCTGCCCGACTGGACGGCGTTCGTCGCCAGCGCCGATAAAGAGGCGTACATGCCCTGCACCGTCACGGTGGACGGCGAGGCGTTCCATCAGGTAGGCGTGCGCGCCAAGGGCAACAATTCCCTGCGCCTTGCGCGAGAATACGGCCTTTCCCGCACCAGCCTGAAGCTGGAGTTCGACCACTTCACTCCCGGCGCGAGCTACCATGGGCTGGACAAATTTTCGCTGGACGCCTCGTTTCAGGACAACAGCTATCTGAAGACATTCCTCGCGTACGACATGATGGCCTATATGCAGGTGCCCGCGCCGCTGTGCAGCTATGTGTGGGTGACGGTAAACGGCGCGCCATGGGGGCTGTTCCTCGCAGTAGAAGAGCCGGAGGAGGCCTTTGCCCGGCGTAACTTCGGCGCAGATCACGGTGAACTGTACCAGCCCGATTACCGCAGCCTCGCCGACGAGAATGCCGACGTGGCGCTGCGCTATATCGGCGACGACGAAGCGCTCTACCCGGGCATTTTCGACAACGCGAAATTCGAGACTTCTCCCGCCGACCGCGCGCGGCTCATCGGCGCGCTCAAAACGCTCGCCTCCGGCCGCGACCTGGAGACGGCGGTAGACGTGGACGGCGCGCTGCGCTATTTTGTCGTGCAGGTGTTCGTGATGAACTGGGACAGCTATCTCGGCCACACGGGCCACAACTACTATCTTTACGAGGAGGACGGCGTGCTTCGCATCCTGCCGTGGGATTACAACCTGGCATTCGGCACTTACGCCCTTGGCATGCCGGACCCGGTGCGCGACGCGGCTGCGCTGATCAACTATCCCATCGACACGCCCGCCCCCGGCAGCGTGATGACGCAGCGGCCTTTGTACCACGAGCTGATGAAAAACGACGGATACTTCGCGCGCTACCACGCCCACTGGCGCGAATTCCTAGAAGGATATTTCGCCAGCGGGCGGTTTGAAGCCCTGCTTGCGCAGACCTCGGCGATGATCGCGCCGTATGTGGAGGCCGACCCCACCGCGTACTGCGGCTATGCCGACCACCGGCTCGCTGTAGACGCGCTGCGCGCCGCGTGCCTTGCGCGCGCAGAGAGCGCACAGGGCCAGCTGGCGGGCACGTACCCCGCCACGCTGCGCGCATGGCAGCGCAGCGGCTATGCGATGGGCGTCGACGCCGGCGGCGTCGACTTCGCCGCTCTGGGAGACTTCGACGACCTCCGCGGCGCAAAAGAACGTCAGGACGCCGCCCTCGCCGTCGTACAGGCCGCCGGCTGACAGCGGCGTATAGAACAAAACGAGGCCCGCGCGGGAGATTTCCCCCTTCGCGCGGGCCTCTCTTTTTATATCCGGACGCCAAACGGGCCAAACCGTCCGGCCGGCGCACGGCGCAGCTTTTCAGGCCAGCAGCCGCACGGCGCAGGGCTGCACGCGCACGTCCGCGCACTGCACCTCGCCGCCGAATTCGCCGTCGAGCGTCCACGCCACGGGCTTTTCAAACTGAAAACGCGCGCGCTCGGCGTGGAACAGGCGCAGGTGCGGGCCGGTAAAATCCTGCTTTGCCAGACGCAGCGCAAGGTCGGCCAGCTCGGCCGCGTTCGACGGCTTTTTCACAAGCAGCACCTCGAATTTGCCGTCGTCCAGCTGCACGGCGTTCGCCGCGGGGAACGCAAAGCCGCCCACGCTTGTGGCGTTGCTCACCGAGCCGTACCAGAAATCGCCCTCCAGCACCTCGCCGTTCACCTCCACACGCGCGCGCCAGCTGGAAAACAAATCCAGCGTGCGCACGCCCTCGAGCACATAGGCGAAATGCCCCAGCAAATTTTTCATCTCGCGCGGGGCCGAGTACGACACTTTTGTAAAAATGCCGAACGCCGCCACATAGCAAAAGGCCTCGCCGCCGAAAAGCCCGGCGTCCAGCGCGCGCGGCTGCCAGCGCGCAATGCGCCGGCAGCCCTCGTCCAAATCTCCCGAAAGGCCCAGCGAAGCCGCGAAATCGTTTGTGGAACCCGCGGGCAGATAGCCCAGGAGCGGCGGTTTTTCAAGGCTCAGCAGCGCGTTCAGCGTGTGGTGCAGCGTGCCGTCGCCGCCGATGCACACGGCGGCGTCATACTTTTCGCCCTCCTCGCGCAACAGCGCCTGCGCGTCGCGGTCGGCGCCCACGGGGCACACGGTCAGCGCAAAGCCCATGCCATACAGCTGTTTGAAAAGCCCGTCCAGCTTTGCGGCCAGCTGCGTGCGCCCGGCCTCGGTATTGTAGATCAGCAGCAGCCTGCGCCAGTTCATGGCGCTCCCCTCTTTCTTTGCAGAAATTTTACACGAAATGGATTATACACCTCTTTTGTGTATTTTGCAAATCGGCTTCCTTCTATTTTTATTTTTGGACGCAGGATAAAAAATTGATACAATCCGTGCTATACTGAAAGTGGAAAGAAAGGAAAGGGGGCGCCGGGATGGACCCGATTTTGATCGTGGACGACGAGGAGGCCATTGCGCAGCTGATCGCCATCACGCTGGAAAACGCGGGCTATACGTACGTCACGGCCGGCGACGGGGCCGCCGCGGCCGACCTCATCGAACGCAGGCGCTGGGCTCTGATCCTGCTGGACATCATGCTGCCGGGGTACGACGGCTACACATTGAAGGACTATATCGGCGACGAGACGCCCGTGATCTTCCTGACGGCGAAAACCGCCGTGGCCGACCGCGTGCGCGGGCTGAACATGGGCGCGCAGGATTATATCTGCAAGCCGTTCGAGCCGCCGGAGCTGGTGGCCCGCGTGGAGGCGGCGCTGCGGCGCACCGGGCGCGGCAAAAGCGTACTGACGGCTTTTGGCGTGACGGTGGACCCCGAAAACCGCACCGTGACGAAGGACGGCGAGCCCCTGTCGCTGACCCCGCGCGAATACGACCTTCTGGAGGCTCTGATGCGCAGCCGCGGCGCGACGCTGTACCGCGACGCTTTGTACGAGCGCGTGTGGGGCGAGGCCGACGACGAAACCAGCACCCGCACGCTCGACATCCACATCCAGCGCCTGCGCAAAAAGCTGGGCTGGAAAAAGGAGATCCGCACCATTTACAAAATCGGTTACCGGCTGGAGAAACGGTTATGAAACTGCGCATGAAAATCACGCTCTGCACGCTGGCGCTGACGGGCGCGGTGATGGCCGCGCTGGGCTACAGCCTGACGCAGAGCAATTTTGACGCCGCGCTGGCCCAGACGCGCGAGCAGGCCGTAGCCTCGCACCGGCGGCAGTTGGCGCTGGTGAGCATCGAATGCCTGAGCGACGGCGCCGACGCCGCTGACCCCTCAGCGCTGGCCGAGGCCGCACGCGCGGCCCAGCGCGCCGCGCCCGGCGATGCCTTCGCGCTGGTGGGCGGCGGGTATGCGACGCTGTACTCTTCGCTGCCGCAGGACGTGGACGTCGCCGCGCGCGCCGGCGCCATCCAGGACGGCGCGAACACCTACCGCTTCCTTGACGGGCGCGACGGCATGGCGCTGGTGATGGCCTCACCCCTGCCTGCGTCGCAGGACACATGGCTCGTGAGCGCGTTCGACGCATCGCCCGCCTTCATCCAGCGCGAGGCGCAGCTGCGCCGGCTTTGGCAGTACGCCGCAGCGGGTATGGCGCTGGCCGCGGCGGGCAGCTGGGCTTTATCGGCGCTGCTCACGCGGGGCATCCGCCGTCTGTCGGCCGCCAGCGCGCGCATCGCCGGGGGCGACCTTTCGGGCCGCATCCGCCTGCGTCAGGACGACGAGGTGGGCGCCGCGGCCCAGAGCTTTGACCGCATGGCCGACGCTGTGGAAAAAAACGTGCACGCGCTGGAGGCGTCCGTGCGCGCGCGGGACGATTTTGTGGCCGCGTTCAGCCACGAGCTGAAAACGCCGATGACTGCGATGCTGGGCTACGCCGATCTGCTGCGCAGCCGCGAAGTGGACGGCGAAACACGCCGGCGCGCCGCGGATTACATCTATCATGAATCGCGCCGGCTGGAGGTGCTGAGCCGCCGCATGCTGGAGCTGATGGAGCTGGGCGAAAAGCCGGCCGAGCTGGTCCCTGTGCGCATTGCCGCCGTGCTGGCCGCGGCCCGGCGCGCGTGCCGCGTGTTCCCGGAGGGTGCCGTGCATTTCGTGCCCGCGCCCGACGTATGGGTGCGCGCCGAGCCGTCGCTGTTGTGCGATCTTGTTTTAAATCTTGTGGAGAACGCCGTCCACGCCAGCGACGCGGGCAGCGAGGTGCGCGTGGAGGCCAAGCGCCGCCCCGGCGGGGTGTGCGTCACCGTGACCGACCACGGCCGCGGCATCCCTCCCGAGGAGCTGCGCCGCATCATCGAGCCGTTTTACATGGTGGACAAAAGCCGCGCGCGCCGCGCAGGCGGCAGCGGGCTGGGCCTTGCGCTGTGCACGCGCATCGCCGAGCTGCACGGCACGCAGCTGGAATTTGAAAGCCGCGTGGGCAAGGGCACGCGCGTGAGTTTTGCCCTGCCCGAATGCGCCGCGCTCGAAAACGGCGGGGATGGCGGGCCGTGCGAGGACGCGCCCGGCATCGAGGGCGGCGTGCGAAGGGAGGCGGCGATATGAAGCGTCTTTGGAAGAACGCCGCGGCCGTTTTTGCCGTGGCGGCCCTGCTGGCCGCGGTGTGGGCGCTGCCCCTGCGCGCCGTGCGCCGCGCGGACGAACAGCGCCTGGACGCCGTCTATACCTATGAACCCGACCCGGATATGCCCACCGCCGACATGAACGCCTACCCGCTGGCGCGCATTTTGTACCTCGACAGCGCATACCTCGGCGGAGAAAAAGCCTCCTGGCAGGAGTACGCCGACTGGCTGGACGAGGCGGGTTCGCAGCAGCTGGCCTACTGGTTGACCGACTGGGTCGGCCTTCTCGCGCCCGAATGGACCGGCGCGGCGGACGCCGTCTTTGCCGAAAGCCTTCGCGAAGCGCCCGCCTACTACGCCCACTACGTCAGTTCCTCCGTCACCAGCGCCGGCGCGCGCATGGTGGATATTTCCTGGAGCGGCGGCGAATCGCTGTACGCCTCCCCGCGCCTGATCGCCGCGAGCTTCACGCTCAGCCCGCCGGATTCGCAGCCCGTGCTGCTGCACATCGAGTTTTCCGCGCCGGCGGGCACGGCGCAGACGGCCGGCGCGCAGAACATTCTGGAAAACTATCTTGCGGCGCTGGGCCTTGACGGTCTGGGCGACTGGCAGTACAGCGCAGCGCCCGCCGAGCCGATGTACGAGGCGGGCAGCAGCCAGCAGAACGCGTACGCGTACTCGCCGTCCGCGCTTTTGCTGGCGCAGGCGCAGGCCACCGAGCTGCACTCCCCCACCGCAAGCGAGGCCGATATGGCGCAGAGCGAAGCGCCCTCGCTCGAAACCTTTTATCTGACGGCAAGCGTCTCGTACATGACGGCCGAACAGGCCGCGGAATTCCTGGAGGAAGCGGGCGCTGTCCAGCACGGCACGCAGGCCGATACGTAAAGGGAGGCGACCCAACGATGAAACAGACAGTCTTTTCAAAATTCTTCTGCGCCGCGCTGGCTGCGGCGCTGCTGGCGGCGTGCGCGGCGCAGCCGCAAAGCGCTTCGCAGGCCGAAAGCGCCGGGCAAAGCGCGCCGGAGGGCGCGCTGCGCCCGCTCGCGGCCGACCCGGCCATGATCGGCGACATGACGCTTGCAGACGGCGCTTTATACCTGCCGCAGTACGTCTTTGTACAAAACGGCTCCGACGAGGCGCCCATCTACGACAGCTGGTACCTGCTGCTGCGCATGGATCTGGAGACGATGACCATTGCGCCCGCCTGCGCGGTGGAGGGCTGCCGGCACGACGGGCACGACTGCCCTGCCTATCACCAGAACTGGAGCCCGGCCGGGCTGATCGAAGACGGCGTGCGCACCTCGACGCAGACGGTCTGGGCCGGCGCGCCCATCCTGCGCGTGGAGCGCCAGACGCTGGACGGCACAGGCCTGCGCGAGACGCTTTCCTCCCGCATGGGCCAGGCGTGGATGGGCGTCTATCTCGACAGCGCCTCCTACACGGACGGCGAGGCCGTCTACTGCCTCGCCTCGCTTCCCATGCAGCAGGGCGAGACCTCGCCAAGCTGGCAATGGGTGCGCATCGCCCTTGCCGACGGCGACATCACCGCCGTCCCGCTCACGGTGGACGAAGGGGCGTATCTCACCTCCGAGAGCTGCGTCACTGACGCGGGCGAGGCCGTGGTGCGCAGCGAGCTTTACAACGTGGACGGACAGGGCGGTATGCAGATCGTCTACTACGCGCTGCGCGCGGACGGCACGATGCGCGAATTGTGGCGGCCGCCCGCGGGGAGCCTTGCGGTGGGTGCCGGGAAGGACGCGCTGTTCGCCGCCGAGACGGGCACCGGCGCGCTGACGGCGTTCGATTTGCACAGCGAGCAGGCGCTGGCGCTGGAAAACACGGCCGCCGGCGCAGGCGAAACATCCACGAGCTGCACCGCGCGGCAGATTGGTGAGTTTGCCGTTGTGTGCCGCGGCGTGGCGGACGAGGCCGGCGCGTGGCGCGAAGAGGCCTTCGCCGTGCCGCTCGGCGGCGGCGAGCGCACCGACCTGACGCTGACCAGGACCGCGGCGGAAATGGTGCAGGGCTCGGCAAATGCGCCGCTGGAAGTGGTGTGCGAGACGCCGCAGGGGCTTGTGGTCCTCACCGAGTACCGCACGCTGGACAGCGGCGCGACGCGGTCCATATACGCGCTGATCCGCGAGGAGGACTATTTTGCAAACCGCGGCGAGTACCGGGCCTTTACCTATTGGGACGAGGCCGATTGGGTCGAGGCGGACAAAACGCAGGAAGGAGGCAGCGACATATGAGACGGCAGAAAACGATACCTCGCCGCGCGCTGGCCGCGCTTTGCGCGGCGGCGTGCGCCCTTTCGCTGGCCGCGTGCGCTGCGCCCGGCGCAGTGTCCGCAGACGCGGCCTCTTCGGGCGCAGACGGCGCCGGCGCGCCGGCCGAGACGCCGGCCCCCGCGCTGCGCAGCATCCAGTCCCGCGAGGGCTATCCCTACGTTGTCGGGCAGAACGGCTTTTTTGAGGACGGCATCCTGGAGCTTGCCTACAGCGACGAGGCTGGCCGCTGGCTGCATTACCGCTATGATTTTGAAACGATGCGCCGCGCGCCGCTGTGCGCGGTGGAGGGGTGCAGCCACACAACGGACGTCTGCCCCGCCGTGCTGCCGCAGACGGACGTCCGCCCCAGCTGCTTTTACCCCGACGAGACGCACGCCGTTTTCTTTTTGACGCAGCCCGACGGCTCGGCCCAGATGTACACCCAGACGCTGGACGGTGCCAGCCTGCCGCAGCTTGTGTACACGTTCGGCAGCAGCGACAGCGCGCTGGTGCCGGGCCTCACGGCGGCGTACACCGACGGCGAATCGCTGTACTACATGTCGGGCGCGCTGCATTTCGCCGCGACGCCCGGCCAGACCGACGATCTGACGGCCTATTGGTTCGTGCGCATGTCGCTTGCGGACGGCGCGGTAGAACCCGTGTATGAATTTGGCGGCGAAGTGCCGCCGGGCATGAGCTGGCAGATCGCGGGCGACGCGGCCGGCGGAAAGGCCGTGGCCCTGCATTATAATTCGACCGCCGGGCGCATCGACGCGTACGACGCCATCGATGCGAACGGCGAGAAAACGCCGCTGTGGACGCCGCCCGAGGACGTCGTGTTCCAGATATTCTGCGAAGAGGATACCGGCCCGTCCGTGTACTACATGCTGGAAACGGACGGCGTGCTGCGCCGCCGCACGCTGCCCGCAGGCGAGGAGGAGGCCGTCACTGACGCACTCGCCCCTTATGCGAGCGATTCCGCCGGTGTCCGGCTGCGCCTGTGTGCGCTGTATGAAAACGGCGCGATCGTCGACATCACGAAAATTGACGCGGCGCCTGGCGAGCAGAGCACCGAGCGCGGCTACCTCGATTTTTCCACCGGCGCGCTGACGCCAAGCACGCTTTTGAACATGCACAACGGGTATCCGCGCCCGGTGAGCATCTGCTGCGTGCTGCCTGCGCGCGGCCAGCTGGTGGTGCAGTTGGAGGAGCCCTACACCGAGCACAGCGTGGGCAGCGATGGCCAGCCCTACACGTTCGAAAGCAGCCGCTCCGAATTCGCCCTGATCGATTTTGACGACTGGCTCGCCGGAGAAGCGGCGTACCAGACGTTTTCGTGAACATTCCGGTTGTGCACCGATGTCTGCGTTCCGTACCGCCCCCCCCAAGAAGGAGGCTTTGTGATGGCATTGCCCGCAAAATGCAAACGCGCCGCGGCCGCGCTGGCCGCAGCTGTGCTGCTGGCTGCCTGCGCGCCCGGCGGCTCCGCTTCTTCCCCGGCCGACAGCATGGAGGCCGCCTCCGGCTGGGCGCAGCCGGGCGCGCACGCGCTGCGGCTCGTCGGCAGCGATACGCTTTTGGCGCTGAACCTTTCTCTCAACTTCCCCACGGCGCTGAGCTCTGAAGGGGCCTATGTATCCAGCGCGCTGTACGAGCCAAACGACATTCGGTACGACACCTTCCTTCGCTGGGACACGCTCGAGCAGGAGGTGCTGTGCGCCGTGCCCGGCTGTGCGCACGACACAGACGCGTGCCCCGCGCGCCACTCCATGCAGGAGGAAGCCCTTGACTTTTTTGCAGCCGACGGCGTGCGGCTGTGGCGGCGCCCCGAAAGCGGGGACATCGCCGTCTACCGCATGGCGCTGGACGGGCGCGGGCAGACGCAGAAGGTGCGCACGGTACTCGCCTCCGATCCGCAGGTGCAGATCATGATCCCCGCCCTCACGCCCGGCTATTCCTCGCCGGCGGTGTTCAGTGACGGCGAGGCGCTGTATTATGTCAGCACCGCATTCAACGCCGACTCGCAGCATCTTGTGCGTCTGGACCTTGCCACCGGTATGGCCGAGAGCGTCCTTGCGCTCGGCGAAGGGCTGTGGTATCCGTTGCCCATCGAGCCGGTGGACGGCGCCGTCGTCTGCTGGCGCTCAACGCCGAACGAGCAGGGCAATTCCCGGTTCGATCCGCAGGGCCAGGGGGAGTACTGGCTTTTGCGGCCCGGCGAAAAAGAGCTTTGCTGGGAGATGCCGCCCGGCTGCTGGGAGCTTGGCGCGGGCGGCACGCGCTGCTACTATCTGGACCAGCAGACCGGCAGCGTGCTGGCGCACGATTTTGCCGCCGGGGCGGATCTTTCGGTGGGCGAAGGGCTGCTGGACGCCCTGACGGCGCGCGCGGCCGCGGCGGGCGACGAATACTGGCTGTCACAGTGGGCCGCCGACGCATTTTTCCGCGACCCGGCGGGCAATATCGTGAGCCTGGTGCAATACAGGAATTTCCCGATGCAGTTTTTTGAGACGGACGGCGGCCTCGCGCTGCACTTCCAGCTGCCGGGAATGGCGCGCACCGAGGCGCTTTTGTGGGACGGCCGAGCGCTGGCCGAGCTGCCCTTGCAGATGTACCTGCCCGACGGCCGGATGGCGCCCGTGCCCGTGCTGGCAAAAACGCCGCAGGGCCTGCTCGTGTGCTGCGAGATGCGCGCCGACGACGACGATGACGACGGCAGCGGCGCGACGCGGCCCGTCTTCGCCCTGCTGGACGAGGAGGATTACCTCGCGGGCGAGCCGAATTACCGCACCTTCCGCCTGCCGCTTTGAAAAAACGCGCGTTTTCGCCGTTTTCCGGCCGCATACGGCCCGTTTCCCCTTTTGACAAGCGGCCTTTGCCCGTTGTACAATAGAAGGGCCGAACACAGGCGAAAGGAAGACGGTTATGGCTAGAAGACGCCAGTTTAAAATGAAGGAAGTGGGCCTTGAGCACCTTGAGCAGTACAACCAGCTGCTGCGCTATGTGTTCCAGGTGACCGACCGCGAATTGCAGGAGATCGGCTGGGAGGAAAAGGAGATCATCCGCGCCAAATCCCCCACGCTGGAGCGCGCGAGCGTGCTGGGCTGGTTCGACGGGGACAAGCTGATCTCGCAGGCGGCCGTATACCCCATGAAGGTGCGCATCTACGGGCGCACGTTCGACATGGGCGGGCTGACGGGCGTGGGCACGTACCCCGAATACTCCGGCCAGGGGCTGATGCACAAGCTGCTGTACCAGAGCCTGACGAACATGCGCGCGCGGGGGCAGTCGATCTCGTATCTGTACCCGTACTCGATCCCCTATTACCGGCGCAAGGGCTGGGAGATCGTGTCGGACAAATTGTCGTACGAGATCAACGACTACCAGCTGCCCAAAAGCCGGCGCGTGCCCGGCGAGGTGGTGCGCGTGGCCATCGACGGGCCCGAGGTGCGCGACACCTACGAGCGCTTCGCCCTGCGCACGCACGGCGCGCTTTTGCGCGACGACCTCGCGTGGAACGAATATTTCCTGTGGGACCCGGACGACATGATGGCCGCCGTGTACTACAACGAGGACGGCGCGCCCGACGGGTACGTATTGTACCGCATCGCCGACGAGGTGTTCCACGTCAAAGACCTGATCTTCGTCAGCGAGGCCGCGCGCGTGGGCCTTTGGAACTTCATCAGCGCGCATTTCTCCATGGTGTCGAAAGTTGTGGGCGACATGTACATCGACGAGCCGCTGGCCTTCCTTCTGGAGGACGCCGACATCAAGGAGACCATCTCGCCGTACTTCATGGCGCGCATCGTCGACCTGGAGCAGTTCATCGCCCAGTACCCCTTCAAGCCCGACCCCGAGACGCGGAGCTGGACCTTTGCGCTCGACGACCCGCTGCTGGCCTGGAACCAGGGCACGTTCCGCGTGACCATCGGCCCCGACGGGCGCGGCGAGGCGCGCCGCGTGCAGGAGAAAACGGCCGACAGCGTGGACATCCAGACGCTGACGACGATGCTTTTGGGCTATAAGCGCCCGGCGTACCTTGCGAAGATCGGCCGGCTGCGCTGCGGCGAAAAGACGCTGGAGATGCTGGAGGACGCCATCGACCAGCAGACGCCGTATTTTTCCGACTACTTTTGAGAATTGGCGGGCAAAGCACAGCCCCGGCGCAGGCCGGGGCTGCTTTTTTTGCGCCGCTTTGCACGCAGGGGCCAAATTTGTTAAAAATCTGTCGACCCCGCGCGTTTCGCTCTTGCGCGCGGGCGCGAAAACAGATATAATAAAGTGTAAGAGCGCGGGTGTTTTGTGCGCCGTGCTGAAAAAGTTTGTCAACAATGGAGAAAGGAAGTTTTTTCTATGAGTTCTCTTGGCAAGAAAACCGTCGAGGATCTGGACGTGCGCGGCAAGCGCGTGCTCGTCCGCTGTGACTTCAACGTCCCCATGAAGGACGGCGTGATCACGAACGACAACCGCATCGTCGCGGCGCTGCCCACGATCAAAAAGCTGATCGAAAACGGCGGCCGCGTCATTCTGTGCAGCCACTTGGGCAAGCCCAAGAACGGCCCCGAGGCCAAGTTCAGCCTGGCGCCCGTGGCCGTGCGCCTGTCTGAGCTGCTGGGCAAGGACGTTGTGTTCGCGGACGACGACAACGTCGTGGGCGAGCACGCGAAGGCCGCCGTGGCCGCCATGGGCGACGGCGACGTGGTGCTTTTGCAGAACACGCGCTTCCGCAAGGAGGAGACGAAGAACCTGCCCGAGTTCAGCAAAGAGCTGGCGAGCCTCGCCGATGTGTATGTGAACGACGCGTTCGGCTCGGCGCACCGCGCGCACTGCTCCACCGCCGGCGTCACCGACTACATCAAGGACACCGCCGTGGGCTATCTGATGGAGAAGGAGATCCGCTACCTCGGCAACGCCGTGAACGATCCCGTTCGCCCGTTCGTGGCCATCCTGGGCGGCGCGAAAGTGGCCGACAAGCTGAACGTCATCGAGAACCTGCTGAACAAGGTGGACACGCTGATCATCGGCGGCGGCATGGCCTACACCTTCCTGAAGGCGCAGGGCAACGAAGTGGGCACCAGCCTTGTGGACGACGAGAAGATCGACTATTGCCGCGAGATGCTGAAAAAGGCCGAGGAGAAGGGCGTGAAGCTGCTTTTGCCGGTGGACACCGCCATTGTGGACGCCTTCCCCGACCCCATCGACGCGGACGTGGACGTCTCGTATGTCCCCTCGAACGCCATCCCTGCCGACAAGATGGGCCTTGACATCGGCCCCAAGACGCAGGCGCTGTTCGCCGAGGCCGTCAAGAGCGCGAAGACCGTTGTGTGGAACGGCCCCATGGGCGTGTTCGAGAACCCGACCCTCGCGGCCGGCACGCTGGCTGTGGCCAAGGCCATGGCCGAGGCCGACGCGACCACCGTCATCGGCGGCGGCGATTCGGCCGCGGCCGTGATGCAGCTGGGCTATGCCGACAAGATGACCCACATCTCCACGGGCGGCGGCGCGTCCCTTGAGTATCTCGAGGGCAAGGTGCTGCCGGGCATCGCCTGCATCGCCGACGCGTAAAGCAACACAGGCCAAAAGGGCTGCCGCCGCGTGGCGGCGGCCCTGTTTTGACGAAAGAAAGCGAGGAAATCTGCATGGATAAAGCAAAGCGCAAAGCCGTGATCGCCGGCAACTGGAAAATGAACAAGACCGCGAGCGAGGCGAAGGCCCTGATCGAAGAGCTCATCCCCGCCGTGGCCGGCGCCGGCTGCGAAGTGGTGATCTGCACGCCGTTCACCGACATCGCCGCCGCCGTCGAGGCGTGCCGCGGCACGAACATCCACGTGGGCGCGCAGAACGTCCACTTCGAAAAGTCCGGCGCGTTCACGGGCGAAATTTCGGCCGACATGCTCGCCGAGGCGGGCGTGGAGTACGTCATCACCGGCCACTCCGAGCGCCGCCAGTATTTCGCCGAAACCGACGAGACCGTGAACAAGCGCACGAAGGCCGCGCTGGACGCGGGCCTGCGCGTGATCGTGTGCGTGGGTGAAAGCCTTGCCCAGCGCGAGCAGGGCGTCACCGAGGAACTGGTGCGCATGCAGACGAAGATCGCGCTGCTGGGCGTTTCGGCCGAGGAGATGACGCGCGTCATCATCGCCTACGAGCCCGTTTGGGCCATCGGCACGGGCCGCACCGCCACCGCCGAGCAGGCCGAAGAGGTGTGCGCGGCCATCCGCAAGGTGCTGGGCGAGATGTACGGCGAGGCCGTGGCCGAGGCCACGACCATCCAATACGGCGGCAGCATGAACGCCGGCAACGCCGACGAGCTGCTGCACAAGCCCGACGTGGACGGCGGGCTGATCGGCGGCGCGTCGCTGAAGGCGGATGCGTTCGGCGCCATCGTGGCCGCCGCGGGCAAGTAAATCACACAGAGAGGACGAGAAACTATGGCAAAAAAACCTTTGATGCTGTGCATCCTGGACGGTTTCGGCTGGGTGCCGAATGAGACGTACGGCAACGCCATCGTGGCCGCGAAGAAGCCGAACATCGACAAGCTGTTCGCCACCTGCCCGCACACGACCATCGGCGCGTCCGGCATGGACGTGGGCCTGCCCGACGGCCAGATGGGCAACAGCGAGGTGGGCCACACGAACATCGGCGCGGGCCGCATCGTGTACCAGGAGCTGACGCGTATCACGAAAGCCATCCAGGACGGCGCGTTCTTCGAGAACGAGGCCCTTGTGAACGCGTGCAAAGCCGCGAAAGAGGGCGGCAAGGCGCTGCACCTGATCGGCCTTGTGTCCAGCGGCGGCGTGCACAGCCACAACACGCACCTGTACGGCCTGCTGGAGCTGGCCAAGCGCCAGGGCCTGTCCGACGTGTACGTGCACGCCATCATGGACGGCCGCGACGTGCCGCCCGACTCCGGCAAGGGCTTCATTGAAGAGCTGGAGGCCAAAATGGCCGAGATCGGCGTGGGCAAGATCGCCACGGTGACGGGCCGCTATTACGCGATGGACCGCGACAACCGCTGGGACCGCGTGGAAAAGGCCTACGCCGCTATGGTGTACGGCGAGGGCGTGCATGGCGCGCCCGTGGAAGTGATGGAAAAGAGCTATGCCGACGGCGTGACGGACGAGTTCGTCGTGCCGGCCGTCACCTGCGAGGGCGGGCGCGTGTCCGCCGGCGACAGCGTGGTGTTCTTCAACTTCCGCCCCGACCGCGCGCGTGAGATCACGCGCACCTTTGTCGACCCCGACTTCAGCGGCTTTGCGCGCCGCGGGGGCATGTTCCCCGTGCACTACGTGTGCTTCACGCAGTACGACGCCACCATGCCGAACGTGGACGTGGCCTTCAAGCCCGAGGAGCTGACGAACGTGCTGGGCGAGTACCTTGCCAAATGCGGCAAGACGCAGCTGCGCATCGCCGAGACCGAGAAGTACGCGCACGTCACCTTCTTCTTCAACGGCGGCGTGGAGGCCCCGTTCGAGGGCGAGGACCGCGCGCTGATCGCCAGCCCGAAGGTGGCCACCTACGATTTGCAGCCCGAGATGAGCGCTTACCTTGTGGCCGACGAGTGCGTCAAGCGCATCGAGAGCGGCAAGTATGACGTGATCATCCTGAACTTCGCCAACTGCGACATGGTGGGCCACACCGGCGTGTTCGACGCGGCCGTGAAGGCCGTCGAGGCGGTGGACGCCTGCGCCGGCAAGGTGATCGACGCGGTGCTGGCCGCGGGCGGCGCCGTTCTGCTGACGGCCGACCACGGCAACGCCGACAAGATGTACGACCCCGACCCCGAGCATCCCTTCACCGCGCACACCACGAACCCCGTGCCCTTCCTGGCGGCGGGCCTGGGCGACGTGAAGCTGCGCGAGGGCGGCGTCCTGGCCGACATCGCGCCCACGATGCTCAAGATCCTCGGCCTGCCGCAGCCGGCCGAGATGACGGGCAAGAGCATCATCGAATAAGTTTTCGCTTCCCTGTAAAGCGGCAAAACATCGAGGCCCCGGAGCTTCCGGGGCCTCGATTCGTTTATTCTTCGCTTTTCGAGGCGCTCATACGCCGTAGAACGCGGGGAAACGCTTTTCCAGCGACTCGTTCGCCACATATACGCCCGCCACGGGGTACAGCGCCGCGCGCTTGAGCAGCGCGTCCGGCGCGCCTTTGCTTTCGCAGCGCACGCGCGCGCCCGTGCGCACGGCCCCGGCAAGGCCGCCGGCGAACAGAACGGCCGCGCGCTCGCTTGCAAAGGTGAACCACACAACCTGCCTTCCCGCCGCGCGCAGCGCCTCCACGCGCTGCTGGCTGCCGGCGTGCCCGGCGCGCAGCAGCACGGCGTGCTCACAGCACAGCGCCGCCGTCTCGAACCAGCGCGAGGCCAGCACCATGGCTTTGCCGCGCGCCTTCTCGGCGGCCAGCACCGCGGCCAGCGCGTCGATGGCCTGCGGCGCGAGGCCGGTGAACGGGTCGTCCAGCAAATAGGCCGGCAGATCCGGCGCAAGCGCCGCCGCAGCGGCCAGCAGCTTGCGCGCGCAGGGGGCCATGTGCGCAAACTGCGCGCTCTCGTCGATGGAGAGGCTTTGCGCCAGCGCTGCCGCCCGGCGCTGTGCCGCGTCCGGGTCGGCCGCTCGCTGTGCCGCGCGGCGCAGCAGCTGCCCGGCCGTGCCGCGCAGCGAGCGCGGCAGGCTTTGCGGCAGATACCCCGCGGCCCCGCGCCGGGCCTCTTCGCCCCCGATGCGCGCAGCGCCGCCCTCCGGCCGCAGGCGGCCCGCCAGCATGCGCAGCGCCGCGCTTTTGCCCGCGCCCGACGGGCCCAGCAGGCACAGCGCCTCGCCGGCTTTCACCCGCAGCGTCAGGCTGCCCACCGCCTCGCAGCGCCCGAAGCGCCGCGCAAGGCCGTCGGCCTCGATCACCGTCACGGCAAAACGCCTCCCCTCTTTTGGCCTGTGGTAGTATCGGTGTCCAAAGGGGATACGTAGCCCCTTGTACATCGATACTATAGCATATTCCGCAAAAAAACGCAAAAAATGGCGAGCTTTGCAAAACGGGCCTGCCCGCTGGCAGGATACGCCCTCAAGCAGTCGCCGCCTGGCCGCGCCGGAAAAGCGCATAAACGCGCATGTTTTGAAAAATCCGGATTTCTTGCAGATTCCGCTATTTTACTTGTTCTTTACATAAACTTTGCGCAAATCCGCTTGCTTCTTACTCATATTTTGATTAAAATTTACAAGTATCGGTGTACAAAGGGGATACGACGCCGTTGGGGGTGCCCACAGGCGCGCTGGCTGCGTTCTCGGGCTCGGCAGGCGTCAGCCTGCTCTCGCCCTGCGGCCTTGCCAGCCCACCCGTGGGCGCGCCCAGCGGTCCTTCGGAGTTTTCGGCCGCCAGGCGGCGCCGATGGCGAGGAAGACGACGCAGCCTGCCTGACGGCAGGCAAGGAGGATGACAAAGCCAGCGGCACTGCATGGCGCGCCCGAAAACCGCCGTAGCCCCTTGTACACCGATACAAGGAGCAATTTGTAAGATCAGCCATACGCCGTTTTGCGGCGGGAATGTGAGGGAACAACGTGCAATTCAGCGATTTTATGGGCCTTCTGGGCGGTTTGGCCCTGTTTTTGTACGGCATGCAGATGATGAGCGGCGGCCTGGAGGCCGCCGCCGGCGACCGCATGAAGCAGATTCTGGAAAAGCTGACGTCGAACCGCTTCCTCGGCGTGCTGGTGGGCGCTGCCATCACGGCAGTGATCCAATCGTCCTCCGCCACGACGGTGATGGTGGTGGGCTTTGTCAACTCCGGCATGATGAGCTTGCAGCAGGCGGTGTGGATCATCATGGGCGCGAACATCGGCACCACGATCACCGGCCAGCTGATCGCGCTGGACGTCGGCGCACTGGCCCCGGCGCTGGCCTTCGCGGGCGTGGCGCTGGTGGTGTTCGTCAAAAACATCCAAGTGCAGCACTGGGGGCAGATCCTCGCGGGCCTGGGCGTGCTCTTCATCGGCATGGATATGATGGGCGACGCCATGATGCCGCTGCGTGAATCCGAGGCGTTCGTGTCGCTGATGACGCGCTTTTCCAATCCCCTGCTGGGCATCCTGGCAGGCGCTGTGTTCACGGCGATCATCCAGTCGTCCTCGGCGTCGGTGGGCATTTTGCAGGCGCTGGCGCGCAGCGGGGCCATCTCGTTCGCAAGCTCGGTGTACGTGCTGTTCGGCCAGAACATCGGCACGTGCATCACGGCCGTGCTGGCGTCCATCGGCACCGGCCGCAACGCCAAGCGCACCACCGTCATCCATCTGACGTTCAATGTGATCGGCACGGCCGTCTTCACGGCGCTGTGCATCCTCACGCCGCTGGCGGACTGGGTCGCCTCGCTGACGCCCGGCGCGCCCGCGTCGCAGATCGCCAACATGCACACGCTGTTCAATGTGACGACGACGCTGCTTTTGCTGCCGTTCGGCACGCAGCTGGCCGCGCTGGCGCGGCGCATCCTTCCCGACACGCAGGCCGAGGAGCAGGAGGGTTTCCGCCTTTTGTACCTGCCCGCGCCCTCCGCCTCGCACGATTACCGCATCGGCGGCTCGGCCATTCTGACGAACGGCTTGTGGCGCGAATGGCTGCGCATGCTCTCGATGGTGCGCGAAAATGTGCAGGAGAGCTTTGACGCGGTGCTCACGGGCGACTTGCGCTTAAAGGCGAATGTGGAGCAGCGCGAGGAATACATCGACTATTTGAACCACGAGCTGGCGGCGTACATCTCTCGCGCCGTCGCCTTCGAGACGAACGAGCAGGACTCGGCCTTCATCAGCGCGCTGTTCAAGGCTTCGTCCGATCTGGAGCGCATCGGCGACCACGCGATGAACGTGTGCGGCTACACCGCGCACCTGCGCGCGGTGAAGGCGTCGTTCTCCGAGGCCGCGCGCGGCGAGATCCGCCAGATGCAGGCCCAGTGCCTGGCCGCGCTGGACCTTGTGGCGCAGGACGGCCTTTCCCCCGCCGACCGCCTTGCGCGCATCGAGAGCGCCGAACAGGCTGTGGACGACATGACCGCCAGCTTCCGCCAGAACCAGCTGGCCCGCCTGCGCACGGGCGCGTGCAGCGGCGAGGTGTGCGTCTTGTATTCCGAGATGCTCACCGATTTTGAGCGCATCGGCGACCACGTGCTGAATCTCGGGCAGGAGCTGGCCGGCTGCCGCTTCCTCGCTCCGGACGCTCCGCACGCCGCCCCCGCACACGCATGAGAACGGCTCTGCAAATGGCATGATACGGCAAACGGCCGCCCCGCTTCCTCTTTGGGAAGCGGGGCGGCCGCTCTTTTTTCGCCTTTCGCCGGCTGTTCAGACGCTCAGATGCGCCCGCCCGAAAGCGCGCACAGCGCGCTGCGCCTCGGCGGGGCTCACCGCGCGCGGCGTTTTTTCAATGGCGCGGCACATCTCCCGCGCGCTGGTGAACACGCTGGCTGCGCCGCGCACGTGCACCGTGATGTAGGAATTGGCGAAATACACGCACCCCGTCACCGGGCAGCGCACGCCCTCGCCCTCCAAAAGCCGACGCGTCAGCTCCACCTGCCGGCGGTTCTGCACCAGCGGGTTTGCCATCATCTTGTTGATGGGCCGCCCGCCCTTGCCCGCGCGCGTCTGGCGCCACTGCGGCGCGTCGGCCTCGCCGATGATGCTGCCCGCGTGGTTTTTCACCTCCACGATGAACACGCCGCCCGGGCCCACGGCCACAGCGTCCAGTTCGGTGCGCCGGCCGCCCACCTGCACGGGCACGTTGCACAGCACCGTGTACGACGCAGGCAGGCCCGCCAGCGCCTTCGCGGCGGCCTCTTCGCCCGCAAGGCCGCTTTGCAGCACCGCGGCGCGCCCCGCCAGCCTCCACGCCGAAAAGCCCAGCGCCGCCGTCAGGCACAGCAGCAAAAAAATCTCGCGCCGGAACACGCACGCGCACGCCACGCACGCCGCGGCTGCCAGCGCGCACACCGCCGCGCCCGCCCGCATGCCGCGGCGGCGCAGGCGGTTGGGGTTGATCTGCTTATATACCTTTGCCATACGTCACCCCTGCGCCGAGAAGGCGTAGGCCGTCGTCTCGTGATACTCCTCGCCGGGCAAGAGCTCGATGGACGGGAATTCCGGATGCGAAGGCGTGCACGGGAAGTGCTGCGTCTCGAGGCAGAACGCCTGATGGTTCTGGAAGGGGCGGCCGTCCTTGCCCGTGCCCGCGCCGTCGAGATAATTGCCCGTGTACAGCTGCATGCCCGGCTGCGTGGTGTACGCGCGCAGCGTGATGCCGCTGACGTTGGAATGGGCCTCGCACGCCAGCTCCAGCATGCCGGGGCGCTTGTCGAGCACGAAGTTGTGGTCGTATCCGTGCGCCATGGCCAGCTGCGCGTCGCCGCGCGCAAAATCCGCCCCGATGGGCTTGGCCGTGCGGAAGTCGAACACGGTGCCCTCCACAGGCAGGATGCGCCCCGTGGGGCAGGTCTGCTCGTTGCCCTCGCAGAAGGCGGCGGCGTCGATGCGCAGCGTCTGCTCCAGCACGCTGCGGCTGTCGTGCCCGTCGAGGTTGAAATAGCTGTGATTCGTGAAATTCACGATGGTGGGCGCGTCCGTCTCGGCGCGGTAATCCATCACAAGCGCGCCGGCCTCGGTGAGCGTGTAGGTGACGGTGACGTCGAGATTTCCGGGAAAGCCGTCCTCCCCCTCCGGGCTATGGTAGAACAGCGCCAGCGCCTCGCCCGCGTCCTCGCCTTCGCCCTCGCGCACGATGCGGCCCTTGAACACCACGCGCCCCAGCGCGCCGTGCAGATGGTTCGGCCCGTCGTTCGCAACGAGGTGGTACGTTTTGCCGCCGACGGCAAAGCGCGCGTTTTCGATGCGGTTGGCCACGCGCCCCACGAACGCGCCGATGGACGCGTCGCCCGCCTCGTACTCCTCCAGCGTGCGGTAGCCCAGCACGACGTCGCGCAGATTGCCCGCCTTGTCGCGCACCCACAGCTGCGTCAGCGTGCAGCCGTATTCGATGACCTCGGCACGCATGCCCGCCGCGTTTTCCAGCGTGTAGGCGTACACCTCGCGCCCATCGGCCGTGCGGCCGTAATACTTCGATGTGATCGGCATAAAATGGTTCCCTCCCTGTACAGTTTCCTTGATACAAGAGTACCGCATCCGGCAGAAAATTACAAGGCCCGCGCGCATTTTGCACAATTTTGAAACGGCGCGTCACATTTTTGCGCCGCCTTGCGTCTAATAGGGCAAAGCCGAGACAATTTTGCAACAATCGCGTGCAATACTGTGGCTGTAAGAAGGAAAAACGCCCATGCGCCGAGAAGGAGGATGCCGTATGACGCGCACACTGCCCTTTGTTTCCCCGATGTACAGCGCGCCGCGCACGGCGCGCCGCTACCGCCCGGCCCACGCGCGCCGCGGCTTTGCGGCCGGCGCGCCCGCGCGCTGCGCCATTGCGCTGGTGTGCGCCGTGCTGATGGCGGGCAGCCTCTTCCTCTCCTGGGCGCTGGGCGTGCGCGAGGGGCTGTTCCTGCACGCGCTGGACGTGCCCGTTGTGCTGCAAGACCCGCTGCTGCCCAACGGCTGCGAGGCCGCCAGCCTCGCCTCGGCGCTGCAATTTGCGGGCGAGGACGCCGATATGCTGGACCTCGCCTACGCCTACATCCCCCGCGAGGATTTTTACACCGTGAACGGCGCGCGCTTTGGCCCCAGCCCGCAAAACGCCTACGCGGGCGACCCGGCGGGCCTCGGCTTTTACTGTTTTGCCGCGCCCGTGGCCGCGGGCGCGAACGAATATCTGGCCGAGGCGGGCAGCGCCCTGCGCGCACACGACGTAACGGGCGTGACGGCCGAGGGCCTGCGCGCCTATCTCTCGTCCGGCACGCCGGTGCTGGTGTGGATCACCACGGACGGTGAAGCGCCGCGCCTGTCCGCCTTTTCCTGGACGGTGCCCTCCACGGGCGAGACGGTGACGGGCCTTGCCAATTCCCACTGCGTGGTGCTGACGGCGCTGGGGCGCACGCGCGCACGCATCATGGACCCGCTGTGCGGCGAGCGCACGCTGACCGCCGGGGAATTCCTGTTCATGTTCGAAAAGATGGGCAGCCGCGCCGTGGCGCTGACATGACGGCCCTTTCGCCCGCTTTTCCCCGCTGTGGGCGCGCCGCGGACCGGACGGCGAAAAGTTTTCTGTTTTTTCGCCTGTTAGTGCTTGACATTCCTTGCAAAACACGATATAAAATGTATAGACTATTGAAAGGGCCGCCCTGGCGGCGGCTTTGATACGATTTTGGAGGGAATAAAAGCATGGTTTTTGAGCGCGTGCGTGAAATCATCTGCGAGCAGCTGGATCTGGAGGAAGACCGCGTTACGTTGGATTCCAACATCCTGGAGGACTTCGAGGCGGACAGCCTGGATCTTGTCGATCTGGTGATGAGCCTTGAGGATGAGTTCGGCATCGAGGTGCCCGACGAGCAGGTGGAGAATTTCCACACCGTGGGCGATGTCGTGCGCTATATCGAGGACAACACCTGAGCCGTCCATATTCCGCGTCACAAAGCCCCCTTTGCCGGGGGCTTTGTGCTGCCTGACAGGAGGAAACATGAAAGACAACAAAAAGATGGTGGAAGCCATCACCCCGATCAATGAAGACTTTGCCCAGTGGTACACCGACATCTGCCTGAAGGCGGAACTGGTGGACTATTCCGCCGTGAAGGGCTGCGTGATCCTGCGCCCATACGGCTACGCCATCTGGGAGAACATCCAGCGCCTTCTGGACGCGCGCTTCAAGGCCACCGGCCACGAGAACGTGGCCATGCCCATCTTCATCCCCGAGAGCCTGCTGCAAAAGGAAAAGGATCATGTGGAGGGCTTTGCCCCCGAGGTGGCGTGGGTGACGATGGGCGGCAGCGAGCAGCTGGAGGACCGGCTGTGCGTGCGCCCCACGTCCGAGACGCTGTTCTGCGACCATTTCGCGCATGTGCTGCACTCGTGGCGCGACCTGCCCATGAAGTACAACCAGTGGTGCAGCGTGGTGCGCTGGGAGAAGACCACCCGTCCGTTCCTGCGCAGCCGCGAGTTCTGGTGGCAGGAGGGCCACACCATCCACGAGACGAAAGAGGAGGCCGAGGCCGAGACTTTGCAGCAGCTGGACACCTACGCCAGCTTCTGCGAGGAGGAGCTGAACATCCCCGTGCTGAAGGGCCGCAAGACCGATAAGGAGAAGTTTGCCGGCGCGGAAGCCACCTACACCATCGAGGCCATGATGCACGACGGCAAAGCGTTGCAGAGCGGCACCAGCCACTATTTCGGCGACGGCTTCTCGCGCGCGTTCGGCGTGCAGTTCACCGGCCGCGACAACACGCTGCAATATCCGTTCCAGACCAGCTGGGGCGTCTCCACGCGCCTTGTGGGCGCCATCATCATGACGCACGGCGACGACGAGGGCCTGATCCTGCCGCCGGCCGTGGCGCCGTATCAGGTGGTGATCGTGCCCGTGGCCGCGCACAAGCCCGGCGTGACCGAAAAGGCCGAGGAGCTGGCCGCGCGCCTTTCGAAGTTCTGCCGCGTGAAACTGGACGCGAGCGACAACACCCCGGGCTGGAAGTTCGCCCAGTGGGAGATGAAGGGCGTGCCCCTGCGCCTGGAGATCGGCCCGAAGGACATCGAGAAGGAGCAGTGCGTGCTGGTGCGCCGCACCGACCGCGAAAAGCTGTTCACGCCGCTGGCCGATCTGGAGGAGGCCATCCCCGCGCAGCTTGTTGAAATTTCCAAACAGCTGTACACGCGCGCGCAGGAAAACCGCGCCGCGCGCACCTTCACCGCGAAAACGATGGACGAGGTGACCGCCCTCGCCGCCGAAAAGAGCGGCTACATCAAGACGATGTGGTGCGGCGACGAGGCGTGCGAGGAGAAAATGAAGGAGCAGGCCGGCCTGTCGAGCCGCTGCATCCCCTTCGAGCAGGAGCACATCGGCGACGTGTGCCCGTGCTGCGGCCGTCCCGCCCAGAAGATGGTGGTGTGGGGCAAGGCGTATTGAGCCGCGCCCTTCCCCTTCCCTGCAACATAAGTCATGCCCCCCGGCCAAGGCCGGGGGGCATGGTTTTTATACAGGCCTGCAAGGAGTCGCCCGCAAAAGAGCCGCTATTCCTTCCAGAACTTTTCGCCCAGCTTTTTCACGGTATACTCGGCCGCCCCGACGCTGGCGATCAGCGCGATCACCAGGCAGGCCAGCGCCAGCAGGTCCAAAGCGGGGCTGAGGCCGTTGCGGAACAACCGGCCGAGCAAAAGGCAAAAAAGCAGAAAGTAAACGGCCGTGAAAAGGGCTCCCAAAAGATACTTTCCATATCTGCGCATCGCAATTCCTCCCCTGCCTGCTGCGGGCGCGCCGGCGTCAGCGCCCGTCCGGCTGCTTTTTCACGCACATGCTGCGGATGTCCGGCGCAGTCGTTCCCAGCGCGCCCGTGGGGCAGGCGGACAGGCAGCGCCCGCAGCGCACGCACTGCATGCTGTTGGGCTGTCGCGCCGGATCCAGCGCAAGCGGGCACGCCGCGGCGCACGCGCCGCAGCCGGTGCAGGCGTCCGGCCGCAAAGTGTAGCGGTACAGCGCGAATCGGTTGAACACGCCATACACGGCCCCCAGCGGGCACAAATAGCGGCAGAACGGCCGGTACAAGACCGCCGACAGCGCGCACAGGCCCGCGAGCAGCGCCATTTTCCAGGCCCACAGAAAGCCCACGGCGCCGCGCAGCGCCTCGTTCGCCGCCAGCAGCGGCACGCTGCCCAACAGCGTGCCGGACGGGCACACCCATTTGCAGAACCACGGGCTGCCCTGCCCCACGCCGTCCAACACGACGAGCGGCAGCAGCACGCACAGCAGCCCCAGCGCCGCCCAGCGCAGCGCGCGCAGGGCTTTTTCGCCGGGCAGGCGGCGCTTTTTCCAGCCCTTGGGCAGCGGGAGCTTGTACAAGAGGTCCTGCACAAGGCCGAACGGGCACAGAAAGCCGCACACCGCGCGCCCCGCCAGCGCCCCCACGGCCGCGAGGAAGCCCAGCACATACAGCGCCGACTTGTATCCCCGCGACGACAGCGTGGCTTGCAGCGCCCCGATGGGGCAGGCGCCCAGCGCGCCCGGGCACGAATAGCAGTTCAGCCCCGGCACGCACAGCTGCTTGAGCGGCCCCGTGTAGATGCGCCCGGAGACAAATCCTTTGACATAGCCGTTCGTCAGCGCGGCGAAGGCGAGCTGCACGGCGAGCCGCGCGCGCTGGCGGTTTTTGCGCGCGCCGTCGGGCCGTTTCCCTTTGTTATCCAAGTCCGATACACTCCATGCACACGGTGGCCGCCTTGCGCCAGACGGTGACCGCCTCGCCGCGCGCCGCGCCCGCCGCCATCAGGCACAGCCCCAGCGCACACACCGCCAGCGCCAGCGCGCTCTTGCCCCGCGCGCTCACGCCATGGCCTCCATCTGTTCGGCCGCCATCGCCAGACGCTCCTCGATCAGCGCGCGCCAGCCGTCCTCATCCTGCGCGCCCACGATGCCCTGCCCCACCGTGTAGCCGTTGCCGTCGAAAAACAGCGTGGCGGGCACGGCCGGCAGATTGGCAAAGCCCAGCTGCAGCAGATCTTCGCTGAGCGCGAGATTTTTGTACGTTGCGCCGCCCTCGGCCACGATGTCCTGCGCAAGGGCGATCTGGCTCTCGTCGGGCGCGCCGTCCGGCCCGACCGTGTCGTTCACGATGCCGATGATCTGCACGCCGTCGGCCGCGTACTCCTCGCCCAACGCCGACAGCACCGGCATCTCGTCCACGCACCAGCCGCAGAACGTGGCCCACACGTTGACGACCGTCAGCGTGTAGCCCGAAAAGATCGTCTCATCCACCGCTTCGCCGTCCAGCGTATTCGCGCTGAACGCGCCCAGCGTCACCGGTTCGGCCTCGGCCGCGCCCTGCGAAGCGGACGCAGCGGCGCTCTCGGACACGCTTTCGGGCGCGGCGGCGCTCTCGGACGCCGCAGGTGCGCTTTGCGAAGCGGGCCCGCCGCCCGCGCAGCCGGCCAGCACGGCCAGCGCCAGCGCGCATGCGGTCAGTTTTACGGTTCGTTTTCTCATATCCATCGCTCCTTGAGAGTGGTGTTGTTCTTATCGTAACAGGTTTTCGCCCATCCGGCAAGACAAAAAATACGCAGGGGGCGCGGCCGCCTGCGTCCTGCGGCCGCGCCCCCCTGCATGAATGGGAGCGTTCGTCTTCCCTTTTCAAGTTTTTTCACAGCACCTTGCTGAGGAAATCCTTCAGGCGGGCGTTTTTCGGCGACGCGAAGAACGCGTGCGGTTCGTTCTCCTCCTGGATGACGCCCTCGTCGATGAACACGACGCGGTTCGCCACCTCGCGCGCAAAGCCCATCTCGTGCGTGACGACCACCATCGTCATGCCCTCGTCAGCCAGCTGCTTCATCACGTCCAGCACCTCGTGCACCATCTCCGGGTCCAGCGCGCTGGTGGGCTCGTCGAACAGCATCACGTCCGGCTGCATGGCCAGCGCGCGCGCAATGGCCACGCGCTGCTGCTGCCCGCCCGACAGCTGGATGGGATACGCGCCGCCGCGGTCGCCCAGGCCCACGCGCTCCAGCAGGCTCTGCGCCAGCTTCTGCGCGTCCGCCTTCGCCATGCCCTTCACCAGCACCGGCCCGGCGCAGACGTTGTCCAGCACGGTCATATTCGTGAACAGGTTGAACTGCTGGAACACCATGCCGATCTTCTGGCGCATCACGTCCACCTTCGTGCTCTTGTCGGTGATGTCGCGCCCTTCGAAGATGATGTGGCCGCCCGTGGGCTCCTCCAGCAGGTTCAGGCAGCGCAGGAAGGTGGATTTGCCCGAGCCGGAGGGCCCGATGACCGCCACCACGTCGCCGCGGCAGATGTCGATGTCGATGCCGCGCAGCACTTCCACGTGCTTGAAGTGTTTTTCGAGGTGCTGCACCTCGATGAGCTTTTCTCCTTTAGCGGGTGACACTCTTTCTCATCCTCCTCTCCAGCGCGGAAATGGCCTTGGACAGCGTAAACACGACCACGAAGTACATCGCCGCGGCCAGCACGTACGGCTCGAGGAACACGTACGTCTGCTTGGCGATGGACTGCGCGTTGAACATCAGCTCCGTCACGCCCACCATGCCCAGGATGCTCGTCTCCTTGATGATGGTGACGAACTCGTTGCACATCGCGGGCAGGATGTTGCGCACGGCCTGCGGCAGCACCACGTGCTGCATGGCCTTCCAGTGGCTCATGCCCAGGCTGCGCGCGGCCTCCATCTGGCCGCCCGGCACCGCGCCGATGCCCGAGCGGATGACCTCCGACATGTATGCCGCCGAGTTGAGGCCCACGGCCACCATGCCCCAGAACATGCGGTTCATCGTAGTGTCGGACGCCACTTTCAAAAGCGTGCCCGGGCCGTAGTAGATGATGAACACCTGCACCAGCATGGGCGTGGCGCGGAACACCTCCACATAGGCCGTGCACACCAGCTTGACGACCATTTTCACGGCTTTCGCCGCAGCGTTTTCGCGCGGGCTCAGCGTCAGCATGCGGCCCGACGCCACCACGAGCCCCAGCACGAGGCCCAAGAACACCGCCACCAGCGACACCAGCAAGGTGTAGCCGAGGCCGCCGATGTACATGCCGGAGTATTTGGCCCACACCTGGCCAAGGCGCTCCCATGAAAACATGCTCTTCCCCCTGTTCGTTCCTGTGACAGGCCGCGGCGGCGGAAAGGCGCACCCTCCCGCCGCGCGGCGCTGTCGGTTTGTCGGTTGTGTTTTTCGCCCGGCTTACAGGCCCATCTCGGCGGCCTGCGCCTGCGCCTGCTCGAACCACTCGTCCAGGAGGCCCTCGGCCTTATACTCGGCGATGCGCTCGTTCACCCAGTCCAGCAGGTCGGTGTTGCCCTTCATGACGGCCACGGAGTTGCCGCCCTCCTCGGGGTCGATCTCCACGGGGATGTCGCTGATGGCAAGGCCGTCCACCGTCTCCATGAACTGCTCGGCGCTGATGGTGTCGATCATGACGGCGGCGCAGTCGCCCACCTGCAGGCTGGCGATGCACTGCGGGAAGTCCGGCAGAAGCAGAGGCACGGCCTCGGGGAACTGCTCGGCCATCAGGGTCTCCTGCACGGCGGCCTTCTGCGTGGCCACGTTCTCGCCCACAAGGCTCTCGGGCGTGGAGTACTTCTCCAGGTTCTCCTCCAGCACCAGCACGCACTGGCCGCCCTCGTAATACATGTCGGACATATCCACGCTCTGCTTGCGCTCGTTGTTCGGCGTCAGGCCCGCGATCGCCATATCCGCGTTGCCGGCCTGCACCTCGGCCACCACCATGTCAAAAGCGATGTTCTGGATGTCCAGCTCGACGCCCAGATCGTCCGCCAGCGCCTGCGCGAGGCTGGCGTCCAGGCCGACGACGTTGCCCTCGTCGTCCAGGAACTCGAACGGCGCATAGCCGGCCTCGGTGGTGACGACCAGCGTGCCCTTGGCCTGGATGGCCTCGACCGTGTGCTCGGCCGGGTCGCCGCCGACGACGCCCTCGCCGCTCGTGCTCTCGGCCGTGCTGGCCGGCGTGCTCACGCTGGCGGCCTCACTGGCCGCCTCGCTGCCCGCGGCGGAGGCCGCCTCGCTCGAACTGGAAGTAGCGCCGCCGCACGCGGCCAGGCTCAGCGCCAGCGCGCCCGCCAGCGTCATCGCGATCCACTTTTTCATCATACGAAACACTCCTCACTTTTCATGCTTTGCCGCGCCCTCCCGCGGCTTTTTTGTGATGGGTACAGTATACACGAATATTTATTCATTGTCAATGTATTTTATACATTTTCTTTTGACGAGATTGCAGCGGGAATCCGCCGAATTCTTGTGCAAAATAGACAAATAAAGGGCCCATCTGCATCTGAACGGCCCTTTTGGGAGTGTATAATATTCAATCTTCGTGCAAGTGGCCGCCCTCACAGCAGGCCGCAGCGCTCCTTCGCCTGCAAAATGCGCAGCACGCTCTCGTCGAGGCGCGCCTCGCTGATCTTGCCGCTCTCGACGGCCTCCAGCACGCCCTCAAACGCGGCGGCGTAATCCCGCGGCATCAAGAGCAGATCTACGCCCGCCTGCACGGCCAGCACGGCGCTCTCGGCGCTTGTGTATTCGTTGGCGATGGCGCCCATGGCCAGCGAATCGGTGACGACGAGGCCGTCGTAGCCCAGCTCGCCGCGCAGCCGACCGGTGATGATCTCGTGCGAGAGCGAGGCCGGCAGGCCGTTCTGCGTGACATTCGGCAGCGAGATGTGCGCCGCCATCACCAGGTCGGTGTTTTCAAAGTTCTCGACGAAGGGAACGAGTTCGCAGCCCAGCAGCTCGTCCCACGTCTTGGTGATGGAGACGGCGCCGTCGTGCGTGTCGCCTACGGTGTCGCCGTGACCGGGGAAATGCTTGAGGCAGCCCAGCACGCCCTCGCTGTGCAGGCCCTCGAGCACGGCCGCGTCCATGCGCGCAACGAGCGCCGGGTCGCTGCCGAAGGCGCGCGCGCCGATGACGACGTTCTCCGGGTTCGTGTTCACGTCGGCCACGGGCGCAAAGTCGAGGTTGAAGCCGTACAGGCGCAGGTACGCGCCGATGGCCGCGCCCACCTCGCGCGCATTCGCCGCGTCGCCCGTCTCGCCCACGGCCTGCATGCTCTCGAACACGGGCACGTCGAAGCCGGGCGTATTTGCAATGCGCGACACGCTGCCGCCCTCCTCGTCCACGCCGATGAAAAGGCCGGTGCTGGCGGCGCGCTGCATGGCGATGACAAAGTCGGACAATTGTTCGGGCGAAGCGATGTTCTTGCCGAAGAGCACCACGCCGGACGCGGGGTGCTCGGCGAGCATCGCGGCCATGTCCTCGTCCCACGCCGTGGCGGCGGGGCCGCTTGCGTCGTGTACCTCGTCGGGCGAAAGCCCTGCGCACAGCGACTCGGGCCGGATGAGGAACAGCTGGCCCACTTTTTCGCGCAGCGTCATGGCGGCAAGGCGTTCCTCGGCGGCGGACAGGGCCCCGGCGCCCACGCTTTCACCATCGGCGGCGCTCGCGCTTTCACCGGCGCTTTCGCTTTCTGCGGCGCTTTGCGGCGCGGGCGCAAAGGCGCAGGCCGCAAGGCAGCACGCGGCCAGCGCGAGGGTCAAAACGGACAGGAATCGTGCTTTCACGGACATTCTCCCTTCCTTGGCGGCCGAAGGCGGCCGCAAAAAGGCCCCGCGCCGCTTTGCACAAAGGCAGCGGCGCGGGGCGCGGATGCAAATGTTCAGCCGATGCTGGCGGCGCAGGTCACACCTGGCTGGCGGCCACGGCGCAGGCCACGGTCATGCCGACCATGGGGTTGTTGCCGGCGCCGATGAGGCCCATCATCTCGACGTGCGCGGGCACGCTGGACGAGCCGGCGAACTGCGCGTCGGAGTGCATGCGGCCCATGGTGTCGGTCATGCCGTAGCTGGCGGGGCCGGCGGCCATGTTGTCCGGGTGCAGCGTGCGGCCCGTGCCGCCGCCGGAGGCCACGGAGAAGTACTTCACGCCGTTCTCGACAGCCCATTTCTTATAGGTGCCGGCAACGGGGTGCTGGAAACGGGTGGGGTTCGTGGAGTTGCCCGTGATGGACACGTCCACGTGCTCGTTGCGCATGATGGCCACGCCCTCGTTGACGTCGTCCGCGCCGTAGCAGCGCACCGCCGCGCGCGCGCCGTCGGAGAAGGCGCGCTCCTCGGTGATGTGCAGCTCGCCGGTGGCGTAGTCATACTGGGTCTTCACATAGGTGAAGCCGTTGATGCGGCTGATGATGTAGGCCGCGTCCTTGCCAAGGCCGTTCAGGATGACGCGCAGCGGCGTTTTGCGGGCCTTGTTGGCCGTGCGCACGATGCCGATGGCGCCCTCGGCCGCCGCGAACGACTCGTGCCCGGCGAGGAACGCAAAGCACTTGGTCTCGTCGCGAAGAAGCATGGCGCCCAGGTTGCCGTGGCCCAGGCCGACCTTGCGCTGCTCGGCCACAGAGCCGGGCACCGTGAAGGCCTCGAGGCCCTCGCCGATGGCGGCGGCGCACTCGGCGGCGTCCTTCAGGCCGCGCTTCACGGCGATGGCCGTGCCCAGCGTGTAGGCCCAGACGGCGTTCTCAAAGCAGATGGGCTGCACGCCCTTGACGATGGCCTCCACATCGATGCCCTTGTCCAGCAGCATCGCGCGGCAGTCGTCCAGCGTGCCGAGATTGTTCTCTTTCAGGCATGCCTCGATCTTCGGCATGCGGCGTTCCTGACCTTCAAAAGTAGCCATAGTTGCTCCTCCCTCTTTTACTGCTCGCGCGGGTCGATGTATTTGGCGGCGTTCGCGAAGCGGCCGTAGGTGCCGACGTTCTTCTTGTACGCCTCGTTCGCGTCGACGCCCTGACGGATCATCTCCATCATCTTGCCCAGACGCACGAACTCGTAGCCGATGGCCTCGTTGTTCTCGTCCAGCGCCACGCGGGTGATGTAGCCCTCGGTGAGCTCCAGATAGCGCACGCCCTTGGCCTTCGTGGAGAAGATGGTGCCCGTCATGCTGCGCAGGCCCTTGCCCAGGTCCTCAAGCGAGGCGCCCACGGGCAGGCCGTCCTCGGAGAAGGCGGTCTGCGTGCGGCCGTAGACGATCTGCTTGAACAGCTCGCGCATGGCCACGTTGATGGCGTCGCACACAAGGTCGGTGTTCAGCGCCTCCAGGATGGTCTTGCCCGGCAGGATCTCGCCGGCCATCGCGGCGGAGTGCGTCATGCCCGAGCAGCCCAGCGTCTCGACAAGGGCCTCCTCGATGACGCCGTTTTTCACGTTCAGCGTCAGCTTGCAGGCGCCCTGCTGCGGCGCGCACCAGCCCACGCCGTGCGTCAGGCCGGAGATGTCCGAGATCTGATAGGCCTTGACCCACTTGCCCTCCTCGGGGATGGGCGCGGGGCCGTGGTGCGGGCCCTTGGTGACCGGACACATTTGCTCTACTTCATGTGAATAAGTCATAGCGATGCTCCTTACTTTATGATAGATTTTGAGCGAAAACCATCCTTCGCTGCCCGCCGGGCAGCACGGCGCGGCTGCCGTTGCGAAAGGCAGCCTGGTTCCTTTTCATTATAGTGAAAATCGCCCCGCTTTGCAAGGCTCTGCGGCGGAATTTGTGAATTTTTTGGCTTTGTGTACACACGCTTTGCGCCCGTGTGCAAAACGCCCAGCGCGCGGCCCGTTTTTTGCAAAACTTTTGGCCGTGCAGCCAAAACCGCGCGCGCGTGCCGCCGCCGCGCTTGACATGCGCTTTGCGCGGGCCGTATACTGGAACCTGTTCCCGCATTTTCCGCACAGGCCGCCGGCGCGGCCAAGGAGGGCTTTATGTCG
This sequence comes from Candidatus Ruthenibacterium merdigallinarum, assembly GCA_019113785.1. Lineage (GTDB taxonomy): Bacteria > Bacillota > Clostridia > Oscillospirales > Ruminococcaceae > Ruthenibacterium > Ruthenibacterium merdigallinarum. The sequence goes on from DXGT01000068.1 coordinate 32,741, forward strand.
TATCTTGATATGCAGAAATTCGACGTCCGCGCGTTCAACGAGGCGCTGTGCGCGTGCACGGGCGACGTGTTCATCGTCACCGAGGAGGGCGACCGGCTGAACCTCAAAAGCAAGCTGTGCCAGCTGATCGGCTTTACGCACCTGATCGACGGCGGGCGCATCGAACGCGCGCGCCTGGAGTTCGCCGAGGAGGACGACCGCAAAAAGATGCTGCGCTTTGCGCTTTTGCGCGAAGAAGGCTGAAATTTTTGCCGCCGACGGCCGCCGACGCCCGCTTTGGGCGCGGCGGCCGCTTTCTTTTGCCGCTTTTCTTTTGCCGCTTTTCTGTTTATTTGTACGCGCGCGCGATTGACACCGGCGCCGCTTTAGTAGTATGATAGGAAAAGATATGCAATGGATGCAAACAGCGCGCTGCGCGGCGTTTTGCCGGCGGCGCGCGGGATGAGGTGTGACAATGGCATTGTTTGAAAAGCTGTTCGGCAATTTCTCGCAGAAAGAGCTGAAGAAGGTGCGCCCCATCGCCGACAAGGTGCTGGCGCTGGAGAGCAAATACGAGGCGATGACGGACGCCGAGCTGACTGCGCAGACCCCGGCGCTGAAGGGCCGCCTGGCCGCGGGCGAGACGCTGGACGACATCCTGCCCGACGCGTTCGCCGTGTGCCGCGAGGCCGCGTGGCGCGTGCTGGGCATGAAGCACTTCCCCGTGCAGGTCATCGGCGGCATCGTGCTGCACCGCGCGTGCATCGCCGAGATGAAGACCGGCGAGGGCAAAACGCTGGTGGCCACGCTGCCCGTGTACCTGAACGCGCTGACGGGCGAAGGCGTGCACGTGGTGACGGTGAACGACTATCTGGCCCGGCGCGACTCGGAATGGATGGGCAAACTGTACCGCTTTCTGGGCCTGTCCGTGGGGCTGATCGTGCACGATCTCGACAAGGACGCGCGCCGCGCGGCCTACGCCGCCGACATCACCTACGGCACAAACAACGAGTTCGGCTTCGATTACCTGCGCGACAACATGGTGGTGTACAAAGAGCAGATGGTGCAGCGCGGGCACGCGTACGCCATTGTCGACGAGGTCGACTCGATCCTCATCGACGAGGCGCGCACGCCGCTGATCATCTCCGGCGCGGGCGACAAGAGCACCGATCTGTACAAGCTGGCCGACAACTTCGCGCGCACATTGAAGCGCAGCGTCGTGGCCGAGCTGGATGAGCGCACCGACCAGGACGAGCAGGTGGACGGCGACTATGTGGTGGACGAGAAGAAAAAGACCGCCACGCTGACCAAGAGCGGCATTGAAAAGGCCGAGCGCTACTTCAACGTGCAGAACCTCGCCGACGGCGAGAACATGACGCTGCTGCACCACATCAACCAGGCCATCAAGGCCCGCGGCGTGATGAAGCGCGACGTCGACTATGTGGTGCGCGACGGCGAAGTGATCATCGTGGACGAGTTCACGGGCCGTCTGATGCTGGGCCGGCGCTACAACGAGGGCCTGCACCAGGCCATCGAGGCCAAGGAGGGCGTGGAAGTGGCGCGCGAGAGCCGCACGCTGGCCACCATCACCTTCCAGAATTTCTTCCGCATGTACAAAAAGCTGGCCGGCATGACGGGCACCGCCTCCACCGAGGCCGACGAGTTCGAGGAGATCTACGGCCTTTCGGTGGTGGAGATCCCCACGAACAAGCCCGTGATCCGCGAGGATATGAACGACGCCGTGTACAAGACGGAAAAGGGCAAGTTCGACGCGGTGATCGAGCAGGTCGCCGCCTGCCACGAAAAGGGCCAGCCCGTACTGGTGGGCACGATCTCGATCGAAAAGAGCGAGCTGCTCTCGAAAATGCTCAAGCGCCGCGGCATCAAGCACGAGGTGCTGAACGCGAAGTACCATGAAAAAGAGGCCGAGATCGTGGCGCAGGCCGGCAAAAAGGGCGCCGTGACCATCGCCACGAACATGGCCGGCCGCGGCACCGACATCATGCTGGGCGGCAACGTGGAGTATATGACGAAGGCCGATTTGCGCCGCGAGGGCTTTTCGGAGGAGCTGATCGTCGAGTCGAACGGGCACGCCGACACGGATAACGAGGAGATCTTGGCCGTGCGCCGCCGCTATGAGGAGCTGGCCGAGGGCCACCGCGCGCAGGTGGCCGCCGAGGCCGAGGACGTGAAAAAGGCCGGCGGCCTGTTCATCATCGGCACCGAGCGGCACGAGTCGCGCCGCATCGACAACCAGCTGCGCGGCCGCGCCGGCCGCCAGGGCGACCCGGGCGCCTCGCGCTTCTTCATCAGCCTGGAGGACGATTTGATGCGCCTGTTCGGCGGCGAGCGCGTGCAGGGGCTGATGAATTCGCTGGGCGTGGAAGAGGATATGCCCATCGAGAACAAGTGGATCAACCACACGATCGAGAGCGCGCAGAAAAAGCTCGAGGGGCGCAACTTCTCCATCCGCAAGAACGTCTTGCAGTATGACGACGTGATGAACAGCCAGCGCGAGATCATCTACGGCCAGCGCCAGAAGGTGCTGGCGGGCGAGGACGTGTCCGGCAGCGTGCACACGATGATGAAGGAGTCGATCGAGGCGAACGCCTCGCTGTTCCTCGCGGGCGACGACGCCGCGCACTGGGACTTTGACGGCCTGCGCGCGCACTATCTGCGCTGGCTGTGCGTGGAAAACGACTTCCATTACACGCCCGAGCAGCTGAAAAGCCTCAAGCGCGAGGAAGTGATCGGCCTGTTGACGGGCCGCGCCGAGCGCATCTGCCAGAACAAGGAAAAGCGCTACGGCTCGCCGCTGATGCGCGAATTTGAGCGCATGGTGCTGCTGCGCGTGGTGGACGTGAAGTGGATGGATCACATCGACGCCATGGAGGAGCTGCGCAAGGGCATCGGCCTGCGCAGCTACGGCCAGCACGACCCGGTGGTCGAGTACCGCATGGAGGGCTTCAACATGTTCGACGAGATGGTGGAGGCCATCCGTGAGGACACGACGCGCCTGCTGCTGACGCTGGAGCTGCGCACCGAACAGCCCCAGCCCGTGCAGCGTGAGCAGGTGGCCAAGCCCACCAGTGAGAGCGCCGGCGGCGACGGCAGCGAGAAAAAGCGCCCCGTGCGAAAGGCTGTGAAGATCGGCCGCAACGACCCGTGCCCCTGCGGCAGCGGGCTGAAATGGAAAAAATGCACCTGCCCGCAGTACCATCCGGAGCTTGCCGGCGCGCCGGCGGCGCAAAATGCGCAGCCCGCGCAGGGCCAGAGCGCTCAGGGCGCAGCGAAGGGCGTGAAAGGACCTCTTGTCAAGCGCCCGCCGCAGCCGCCGCGGCGCAAATGACATCTCCCCTCCCCCCGTTTGCGGCGGGGCCGGGCGGATGCTTTTCGTCCCTGTTTTCCCATTTTTAAAACCACTTCGGGCGGGCCCTGCGGGCCCGCCCCTTGTTGCCTGTATTCGGGCTTTGTGAGGAGACTATGAGCAAGCAGAAAAACGCGCTGAAAGCGCGCATCCCCAAAGGCTTTCGCGCCGCTTTGCTGCGCGATGTGCTGTGCGGGGTCAAGCGGTGGCTGGCGCTGGGCGTGCTGGCCACCGTGGCCAGCACCGTCACGGCCTACCTGACGCCGCTCATCATCAGCTTCACGGTGGACAGCGTCATCGGCGAAAAAGCGCCGGCCCTGCCCGCGCCGCTGCTGCGCCTGTTCGAGGCGCTGGGCGGGCGCGCCGGGCTGCAGCAGAGCCTGTGGCTGATGGGCGCAGCCGTGTTCGCCGTGAGCCTTGGCAACGCCGCGGCGTCGTACCTGCGCGGGCACAGCATGGCCTTCGTGGGCGAGACGATGGCCAAAAAGCTGCGCGACCGGCTGTTCCGCCATTTGCAGGACGTGCCGTACCGCTATTATTCCACGGCCCAGACGGGCGATCTCATCCAGCGCTGCACCACCGACGTGGAGATGGTGCGCCGCTTCGTGCAGGTGCAGATGATTCAGGTGGTGCGCACGGTGTGCATGGCCGTGACGGCCTTTTCCATCATGCTGCCCATCAGCGGCACGATGACGGCCATCTCGTGCTGCCTGATGCCGCTGCTGATCGTGTTCAGCTTTATCTATTTCCGGCGCGTGCAGGCGCAATTCTTAAAAGCCGACGAGGCCGAGGGCGCGATGAGCACCATGCTGCAGGAGGATCTGACCGGCATGCGCGTGGTGCGCGCCTTTGCACAGGAGGGCGCCGAGCTGCGCCGCTTCACGCAGAAAAACAAGGCCTACCGCGACACGGTAACGCGTCTGAACACGCTGATGGGCGCGTACTGGGGCGCGTCCGACACGCTGGGCTATCTGCAAATCGCGCTGAGCCTGTGCGCGGGCGTGTGGTTCGCCGCGCAGGGGCGCTTTACGCTGGGCAACGTGATGCTGTTTTCCACCTACACCTCGATGCTGACGTTCCCCATGCGCCAGCTGGGGCGCATCCTGGCCGACCTGGGCAAGGCGGACGTTTCGCTGACGCGCCTGGAGGACATTTTGTGCGCGCCGGCCGAGGCGGAACCCGGCCGCGCGCTGACGCCCGCGCTGGACGGCGAGGTGGCGTTTGAACACGTGTCGTTCGCCTATGCCGACGGCGCGCCCGAGGCGCTGCACGACATCACGTTCCGCGTGCCCGCGGGCGCGACGGTGGGCATCCTCGGCTCGACAGGCTCGGGCAAAAGCACGCTCGCACAGCTGATGCAGCGGCTCTGGCCTGTGGACAAGGGGCGCATCCTGCTGTCCGGCGTGGACATCCGCGACATCGAGCGCCACCATCTGCGCCGCAGCGTGGGCCTTGTTTTGCAGGAACCGTTCCTCTACGGGCGCACCATCGGCGAGAACATCGCCATCGCCCGGCCCGGCGCCGCGCGTGAAGAGGTGTTCGCCGCGGCGCGCACGGCCAGCGTGCACGATGTGATCGAGAGCTTCGCCGACGGGTACGACACCGTGGTGGGCGA
>DXGT01000069.1 GCA_019113785.1 Candidatus Ruthenibacterium merdigallinarum
GCACGGCGCGCAGGCCCGGGCAGCGCCGCCGCAGCTCCTCTTCCAACCGCGCGCGCAGCTCGCCGTCGTTCACCAGCGCGCCGCCCGCCAGCGCCAGCGGGCCCTCGGGCATGTCCAGCCGCGCCGCCACGGCCGCCGCCAGCTTCGCGAGCTCCCGCGCGGCGTGCGCGTAGATGGCATGCGCCGCCTCGTCGCCCTGTGCGGCCGCCTGCGGCAGCAGCTTCGCCAGCGCCGCGATCTCCCGCTTTGTGCGCTGCGGCGCGTACACATAAGCCACAACGTCCCCCATGTCCTCAGCGCCCAACGCCTGATACACCGCCTGCGTCAGGCAGGTCTGCGGGCCGCGCCCGTCCTCCGCCTGTACCACCGCGCGCAGCACGTCGCGCCCCATGGCGTAGCCGCTGCCCTCGTCGTCAATCAGATGCCCGCGGCCGCCCGCGCGCGCTTCGCGCCCGTCCGCAGTGCGCCCCGCGCAGATCGAGCCCGTGCCTGCGATCAGCACGATGCCCTCCGGGCGTCCCAGCGCCCCGGCGAGCGCCGCAATGTGGTCGCCCACCACGCGCACGGGGCCGTCAAAACCCGCATCGGCCGCCCCCGCGCGCAGCACATCGGCCGCCGCGGGGTTGCTGACGCCCGCCGCGGCAATGCACACCGCGTCCAGCCGGCGCTGCGGGCCCGCCTGGGCGCGCGCCTGCTCCAGCAGGCCGCGCACCGCCGCGCGCACCTTCTCCTGCGTTTCGCTGTTCAGGTTCAGCGCCCCGCCCGCGAGGCGGAACAGCGGCCGGCCCGCCGCATCCGCGGCCTGTGCCAGCGTTTTCGTGCCGCCGCCGTCCAGGCCCAAAACATATCCGTCCATCGCATTGCCCCCCCTCAGGTAAGCTGCAGTCTGCCGGGCGCCGGCGCACCGCGCAGCACCTGCTCCACCGCATCGAACGACAGCGGCGTGTACTCGAACGCCGCCAGCTTCCACGCGCGCGGCGACAGCTGCGGCAGGTCGTACGGGTTGCGCAGCGCCACGGCGATCACGCGCCGTCCGCCCTCGCACAGCGCGTTCACCAGTGCCAGCTGCCCCGTATTCAGATGGGCGTTGTACGTGCCCGCCACCACGGTTTGTCCCTCTTTTGTCGCCGCGAGTACCGCCGCGATGTCCTGCGGGCCCGGCTGGACGGGCGTCACGCAAAACGGCGCGTGAAAGCGCTCGGCCATGACCTGCGCAAAGGTGTTCCCGTCGTCCGGCGCGCTGGAGGCGAACGTCGCGCGATACGCCGGGCATCCGGTGAAAAACGCGCGCTCATCCACTGCGGGCAGCGGGCCGTTTTCATCCATGCGCGTGATGGCCGCGGCCATCATGCGCCGCGCCGCGTCGCGATGGGCGGCGCTGCCGACTTCCTGCCACGGCGCCTGCGCGCAGACAAAGCGCCGCTTTGCCCGCATCACCCGCTCCACCGCTTCGTCCACGCGCTCCATCGGCAGAGAGCCGTCCTGGACCGCCTCATACGCCAGATCCAGCGCGCGCAGCGCCAGAGACGGCGTGTGCGAGATGCACGCCAGATCCACGCCTGCTTTCAGCGCCGCCACAAAACCCTCCGGCGTGCCGTAATGGTCCTGGATAGCCCCCATCTCGAGACAGTCGGAGACGACCAGCCCCGCAAAGCCCATCTCCCCGCGCAGCAGCCCCTGCAGGATGGCGCGCGACATGCTCGCGGGCAGATTCTCTTTTTCCAGCGCGGGGAACAGGATGTGCGCCGCCATGATGGCCGGCACGTCCTGCGCGATCGCGTCCCGGTAGGGGACGAGCTCGCACGCCTTCAGCTCTTCCATGCTCTTTTTCACGAGCGGCAGCCCGAGGTGGCTGTCGACATCGGTGTCCCCATGGCCGGGGAAATGCTTTGCCACCGGCATCACGCCGGCCTGCACATGCCCGCGGATCACCTCGCGCGCGAAATCCGACACGCGCTGGGGCCGGCTCCCATAGGCGCGCACACCGATCACCGGATTGGCCGCGTTCGTGTTCACGTCCACCACCGGCGCCAGGTTGCAGTTCACGCCCAGCGCCGCCAGCTCGCGCGCCGTGTCGAACGCCGCCTCATAGGCGTTGTGCACATCGCCCGTGGCCGCGACAGCCATCGCCGACGGGAACGACACCGCGTCCTGCGGCAGGCGCGCCACCACGCCGCCCTCCTGATCGATGCTGATGATGGGCGCGGCGCCGCACGCCGCCTCGATGCGCCGGCGCACGTCTTCACACAGGCTGCGCATCTGCGCGGCGTCCGTAAGGTTGTGCGCAAACAGCACGACGTTGCCCGCTTTATACTCCTCGATCAGCCGCAGGGCCTCCTGCCCGAGCTGCGTGCCCGGAAAGCCGAACATCAGCAGCTGGCCCAGCTTCTCGCGTACGGTCATTGCGAAAACCTCCTCAATCGTACAGGTGATAGGCGCGCTTGCGCTCGGCAAACGCACGCTCGTCACATTCATATTGCCGCAGCACCTCCGGCAGCGGTACCTTCCGGTACAGCAGGCTGTCGCCGCCCAGCAGCTCGATGTGCGGCCGGGTGGCCGGCGGCAGCACGGTGCGCCAGGCAAAATGTTCCGGCCAGCGCGCCTCAATCTCGTACAGGAGCGCCAGCGCCGTGCGCACCGGTCGCAGCGTTTGCATATCCGTCACGTGCAGCTGTACGCCCGCGCACAGCTGCCCTGCGTTCTTCTGCACGGACGGCGTAAAGAACACCGGGCGAAAGCGCACCCCCGGCAGGCCCCTGGCGTTCATCGCCGCAGCCAGCGGGGCGGGGTCCTCGATGTACGGCGCGCCGATCAGCTCGAACGGCGCGGCCGTGCCGCGCCCCTCCGACAGATTCGTGCCCTCGAACAGGCACGTGCCGCTGTACAGCAGCGCCGAAGTAAAACGCGGCAGGTTGGGCGAGGGCATCACCCAGGTGCAGCCCGTCTGCGGCCAGAGCATGTCGCGGCGCCAGCCCGCGCACGGCACCACCGTCAGGCGCGCGCCCAGCGACAGCGTCTCGTTGGCCATGTGCGCGAACTCGCCGATCGTCAGGCCGTAGCGCATGCACATCGGATAGCCGCCCACAAAAGAGGCGTACCCCTCCTTTACGCAGTTGCCCTCCACCTCGTTGCCCCCCAGCGGGGCCGGGCGGTCCAGCACCACCACGTCCTTGCCTGCGCGCGCGCAGTCCTCCAGCGCGTACAGCAGCGTGTACAAATACGTGTAAAAGCGGCTCCCCGCATCCTGCAGATCGCACACCAGCACGTCGAACGTCTCCAGCATTTCCGGCGTCAGCCGCTTGCGTGAGGCCGTGTACAGGCTGTAGACGGGAAGCCCCGTGGCCCGGTCACGCGCCGTTTCCACCTGTGCGCCCGGGCCCATGTCTCCGCGCACGCCATGCTCCGGCGCCAAAAGCGCCGTCAGGTGAAACCGGCTGAACAGCAGATCCGCCGTGGGCCGCATGCGCGAGTCGAGCCCCGTCGGGTTCGTCAGCAGCGCGATGCGCCGGCCCTTCAGCAGGCGGCCGTAGCGCCCGCTCTCACACAGAACATCGATGCCGTATCCGACCATCGCTCTCTCCTTTGCTCACAGGGACGTGACGATCCGGTGGTTCTCGTCCGGGATCATGAAACATTCCGCCCGCTGGGTGCGCGCCTCGATGCCCCGCACCCGGCTGAGCGCGTCGTAGTACTCCATATACGGGAAGCTCGTGCTGTGCACAGCGAACCAGTGCGCCGTGATCGCCTGCTTCCAAAGCTCGTACCCCGCGCTGACATCCAGATATACATAGGGTTTGAAATCGACTGCGTCCTCCCAGTTCTCCGCAAAGTACAGCGTGCGCGCGAAGTGCGCGGGGCGCTCTCTTTCAAAGCCGGCAATGCCCGCATAAAAGCGCGCGTCCTCCACGATGCGGCGGCACAGCGCATGGTCCTTGTGCATGCTGCACCGGTGGTGCGTGATCAGGATGTCCGGCTTCACCTCGCGGATGATGTCGCACACGGCAAAGCGCGCTTCGTCGCTGTCCGGCAAAAGCCCGTCCGGATAGTTCAGCACATAGGCGCTGCCTCCCAGACGGCGGGCGAACTCCTGCGCCTCCGAAACCTTCTGTCTGCGGTACGCAGCCACATCCGCCCCGGCGGGCGCGCCCTTTTCCCCCGCTGTCAGCGCCAGCGTTGCGATACTGCCGCCCTGCGAAGCGCATGTCGCCAGCAGCATGCCCGCCGTCAGCTCCATGTCGCCGATATGCGCGCCCACCGCCAGGATGGTCTGTTTGTGTTCCATGGTTCTCCCTCTTTTCTCACAGCTTTTTGCGCAGGATCCCGAACGTGCGCACGGCCCGGAACCCGGCTTTTTCATAGATGCCGCGCGCGGGGTTGCCCTCTCCCGTGAAAAGCGACATGTACTTTGCGCCCGCCTGCTGCTCGGCCTCGCACAGCCGGTAAAACAGCTGCGTGCCCAGCCCGTGCCCCTCGTGCGCGGGCACGACGCCGATCCCCGTAAAATAGCCGCGGCCATCGGGCTGCGGGCGCACCGGCCCTGCAAAGCCCACCACTTCCTGTGCGCAAAGCGCAGCGAGGAACGGCGTTTCGTTTGCAGCGCACGCCGTGATCTCCCGCTCCCATTCCGCGTTGCCCAGCGTGCGCAGCATCCGCTCGAGTCCGGTGTGCTCGCCGCGGCGGTAAAAATCGACCCGGTAGCCCTGCGCCTCGAGCGCGCGCTGGCGCTGCACGAGCGCCGGCGGCAGCGAAAAATCGCCCAGCCTCAGATACATCGCGCACTCGCGCGCCCGCTCCGTGTAGCCGCGCGCCAGCATCCATTCGTGCGCTGGGCACTCCACCCACAGCCCCGGCGCGTTGTTGTGCCCGTGGCCCGGCGTGCCCGGGATGAGCCACGGCAGGCGGATGGGGTTGAAAAACAACACGTCCGACGTCTCGCACCCGGCGCGCCGCAGCGCATCCTCCAGCGCCTGCGCCAGGCGGTCGAACCCGGCCCTGCCCGCGGCCTCATCCGTCACGGCAAAGCTGAAATAGCCCCGCTTTGCCCCGCCGGGCAGATCGTCGCCAAACGCCGCGCACGCAAAGCCGTGCGCGCCGTTTTCCTCCAGCATGAACGACAGCCGCCCGTCAAAATGCGGGTTCTCGAAGATGAGCGCGCGCATCTGTTCCTCCTGCAGGGGCGCATATCCCTGCGCTGGCGCCGCGCGCAGCCAGAGATCGCACAGCGCGGACAGATCGCCCGTGCCGGCGTTTCGCAGTTTCATTCACTCCACCCCTCCCGGATAAGAAAGTTTTCCCAGCACGGCGGCGTACTTTGCTCCCGTCACCGACGGCATCGCAGCCGGCACGCCGCGCAGCGTGCAGTCCGCCAGCAGCGCAAAGGCCACCGCCTCTTTGGCGTCGCTGCTGTGCCCCAGCTGCTCCTGCGTCTGCACGGCAATGCCCATGGGCGCCAGCGCCCGGCGCAGCATGCCCACCAGCGCCGCGTTGTGGCTCCCGCCGCCGCCCACCACCAGGCGCGCGGGCTTTACGCGCGGCAGAACGAGTGTCTGCACTGCGTGCGCAATGCTCTGCGCCGTCAGCGCCGTGGCCGTCGCCACGATGTCCTCGTCGCAAAGGCCCATCGCGCGCGCCTGCGCCAGCAGCGCCTCGGCATAGGCTGCGCCGAACATCTCCCGCCCCGTCGACTTGGGCGCGGGCATCGAAAAATACGGATGCTCCATCAGCCGCGCGAGCAGCGGCCCGCACACATGGCCGCGCGCGGCGGTCTCTCCGCCCGCATCCATGGTCAGGCGTCCGCCGGTCAGGCGCTCCATCAGCCAGTCGATCACCATGTTGCCCGGCCCGGTGTCGAACGCGGTCACGTCGCACGCGCGGCAGCCGGCCGCGAGCACCGTCACATTGCCGATGCCGCCGATGTTCTGCAGCAGCACGCTCTCGCGCTCGCTGCGATACAGCAAAAACTCGGTGAACGGCACAAGCGGCGCGCCCTGTCCGCCGGCCGCCATATCGGCCGCGCGGAAATCGGACACGCACGGGATGCCGGTGCGCTGGGCGATCACATTGCCGTCGCCCAGCTGGATGGTGAAGGCCGGGCCCGCCTGCGGCGTCGGCTCGTGCCAGACTGTCTGGCCGTGGCTGCCGATCACATCGACCTGCAACGGCTCCAGCCCCGCCGCTGCGATCGCCCGCAGCGCCGCGGCGGCGTAGGCCTCGCCCAGCTCCATGTGCAAAGCCCCCAGCAGCTGCACCCGCGCCGACTGCGGCCTGCACGCCTCGAGCACACGCGCGCGCAGCGCCGGCTCAAACGGGGCAGTATAAAAGGCCAGAAGCTGCGCCTCTACGGCTTCGCCCTGGCCTTTCACACATACGACGGCGGCATCGATCCCGTCCACCGACGTGCCGGACATCAGCCCCACCGCCACGCGGCGGGGCTGATGCAGCAGCGGAAAAAACGCAGGGCGCGTCATCCTTTGACCGCGCCGATCGTGACGCCCTCCAAAAAGTATTTCTGCAAGCTGAAAAACAGGATGAACATCGGCAGCGCCGAAATGGTGGCGCCGGCCATCATCGGGGCAAAATAGGTGGTGTTAGCGAACTTGAAGTTCTTCAGGCCCACCTGAATGGTCTGCATATAGTCCTTGCTGGTCATCAAAAACGGCCAGAAGAAGTTGTTCCAGCTGTTCATGAACGTCAGGATCGCCATCACCGCCAAAACCGTTTTGGACAGTGGCAGGATGATCTTGACATAGATCTGGAACTGATTGCACCCCTCGATCTTCGCACATTCGATGATCTCTGTGGGCAGGCTGGACATGAACTGCTTGCACAGGAACACATTGTACGCCGTCACGAAGGTGGGCGCCACCAGCGCGGCGTACGTGTTGTCCAGATGCAGCTGATTGACCATCAGCATGTACAGCGGCACCTGCGTGACCTGATAGGGGATCATCATCGCGCACAAAAGCGAGAAGAACAGGACGCGCTTGCCTTTGAAGCGGATCTTGGCAAAGGCATAGCCCGCCAGGCTGGCAAACAGCACGTTGCCCAGCACCGTGATCACGCCCACCACAAGGCTGTTGAGCAGCCAGCGGGCGGAGTAGGGGCTGAAATCGAAGAAGAATTTGTAGGAATCCAGCGTGAGCTTCGTGGGGAACAGGCTGTAGGAGGCGCCGCCCGCCTCTACGGGCGCGCCGAAGGAAGATACGATCATATAGTAGATCGGGAACAGCGTCGCCACCGCCAGGCAGATCAGCACGAGGGCGATCAGCACGTTGCGGACCGTGCGCATCCACGGCCGGTTCAAATGCTGGGAATACAGTCCGGACATCACAAGGCCCCCTCTCTCAGTACTCGACGTCCTCGCCCATCAGCTTGAACTGAAGCAGCGAGACCGCGGCGATGACGACCGTCAGCACCAGCGCCTGCGCGCAGGCCAGACCGTAGTCGGAATACTTGAACGCGTTGTTGAAAATCAGCAGGCCCACCATCGTCGTGGCGTTGTCCGGCCCGCCGCCCGTCATCATGTACGCGTTCATGAACACCTGGAACGAGCCGATGATGCCCGTGACCAGCAAAAACAGCGTCGTGGGCTTCACGAGCGGGATCACGATGTACCACAGCTTTTGCAGGAACGTCGCGCCGTCCAGATCGGCCGCCTCGAAAAAGCTGTTGGGCACGCCCAGCAGCGCCGCCAGGTAAATGATGATCTGCGTGCCGTGCCCGGCCAGCAGCGCCATCAGGATCAGGCTGAACATCGCCGTGTTCGACGAGCCGAGCCAGTTGATGTTGTCGATGCCGAATTTGGCCAAAAGCGAATTCAGAAGGCCCGTGGGAAGCGGGTCGTAGATCCACAGCCACACGACGGAAAGCGCCACGCCGGAAGCCACCGCCGGCAGATAGTACAGCGACTTGAACAGCGACTGCACCTTCTTTTTGAACGGCAGGATCATGATGGCCACAATGAACGATACGCACAGCGACAGCGGCACGGTGAACACCGTATACACGAGCGTATTGCGGATCGACTTGTAGAACAGATCGCTCTTAAAGGTTGTCTTGTAATTCTCCAGCGCCACGAACGTGGAGCCCAGGGGCTTATACTCCTCGAAGCTCGTGAAGAAGGCGCTGATGACGGGGTACACCGTGAATACGCAGAACACGATCATTGCCACGGCAATAAAGGCATACCCCCACAGATCCTCGCTGGTAAGGCGCCATTTCCTGCCGGCGTTCACGCCGGCCAAACCGCTCTTTTTCATAGCAACGACCTCCTGCTTTTGTGGGTATTACACGGGTGCGGCGCCGCGCCGCCAAAGGGAAAAGCCGGCCCGGCACTCCGGGCCGGCTTGTGCGCTTCCGATCTGATCGATCCGGCCGGTCAGTCGACTACGATACCGTCCTCACCGAAGGTCTCAATGGCGGCCTCGCGGACGGCCTCATACATCTCCTCGGGCGTGGTCTCGCCGGCGAGCAGCGCCTGGAACTTGGGCACGATGACCTCGTCCATCAGGCGGGTGGCCTGCGCGGTCAGCTCGGCGGGGATGTCGGGACGCGCGGGCGCGGCCTGCTCGGTCAGCAGCGCCATCGCCGCGGCGTTGTCCTCGCTGCGGGGCACTTCGTTCTCAATGGCGGCCATCGCCGTGCGAGAGCTCTCGCTCAGGCCCGACAAATACAGCTCGTTGCACGTAAAGGCAGCGGGCTCGCCGGACGCCATGAAGTACAGCGCCTTCATCACGTTGGCCTGGTGCACGGGGTCGGGCTCATCCACAGTGCGGAACATGCCGTAGCCGCCCGCGGAGCCCTGCGCCTGCTGCGGCTCGCCGAAGAAGGTGGGAACGGGCAGCACGATGTAATCGGCCTCGATGCTGTCCTCGACGGCGGTGCCGTCGTTCGCTTCCAGTTTCGCGTTGTTCTCGGCAGCCAGGCCCTCAAAGTTCGCAAGGCCCTTGCCGAAGATCATCGTCTGGCCGGTCAGGAACATGTTCCAGCGCTTGCCGGCATCCACGCTGCTCATCTCTTCGGGCGTCGAGCCGTCGTCGATGATCTCGCGCAGGCACTTGAGCAGCTCCAGGAAGTTCTGGCTGGTGTACGCAAACTTCAGGTCCTCGTCGAACGGGGCGGGCATGCCGGCGTTCTTCACCATGATGTTCAGATAGTCGGCCGCCGTGACGCCGGCGCACGCGAAGATAAAGCCGTAGTGGTCGTCGGTCGCGCCGGCCTTGATGGCCTCGCGGAACTCCTCAAACGTCCAGCCGTTCTGCTGCACGCTCTGCCAGTCGATGCCGGCCTCTTCCATCATGGCGCGGTTGCCGCCCAGGCACTGCACAGAGATGTAGATGGGCAGGCCGTACAGCCCGTCCTCCAGGCGGTAGAACTCCAGCGCGCTCTCGTCGAAATCGGCCAGCTGCTCTTCGCTGATCAGCTCGCTGATGTCCACCAGCAGCCCGGAGTCGGCCAGCGTGCCGACGCGGTCATACTCGACAAACGCGATGTCGGGCGGCGTGCCTGCGTTGACCTGAACGTCCAGCTTCTCTTTGTAATCCTCCCAGCTGGCGTTCTCGAATTCGAGCGTCAGGTTCGGATACATCTCGTTGAACTCCTCGGCCCAGACGGACAGCTGGTCCTGATACGTGGACGAGACGGGGGGCAGCAGCATCGTGATGGTGTCGGGCGCATCCGACGCCGTCGCCGAAGCGGACGCCGCAGCGGAACCTGCGCCGGAAGCGGAACCGGATGTGCCGGAGCCTCCGCCGCAAGCGGTGAGCGCGCTGGCCGCGAGTGCCAGCGCCAAAGTCATAGCCAACAGTTTCTTCATCTTTCAATCCTCCTGTTTCTTTTTTATTGACAAGCCTTCCCGGCTTTGCAATACGGTTTCAGGCGGTCTGCCCGCGCTGGACGGCCTCGAGCGCACGGCGCAGCACGCCGTCGTTCTGCGCCAGCAGCTGCTCTGCCTGCTCGCGCGCGAGCCCGCTCTTGAGCATCATGATCGCCAGCTTCGTGCTGTCGCCCGCGTCCTGCAGCGCCTGCGCGGCGGCGGCCTCGTCCACACCGGTGACCGCGCAGATGATGCGCCGCGCGCGGTCGTGCAGCTTGCGGTTGCTCGGGTGCAGATCGACCATCAGGTTGCCGTACACTTTGCCCAGCTTGATCATCGTGCATGTGGTGAGCATGTTCAGCACCAGCTTCTGCGCCGTGCCGCTTTTCAGCCGCGTGGAGCCCGTGATCACCTCCGGGCCGACGTCGGGCTCAATGCACACGTCGCACATCTGCACCAGCGGCGTGCCGGCGTTCGTCACAACGCCGATCGTTCCCGCGCCGCGCCGGCGGGCCTCCTGCAGCGCCGCCTGCACATAGGCCGCGCTGCCGCTGGCCGTGATGCCGATTACCACGTCTCTCTCGCTCACGTTCGCCCCGCGCACCGTCTCAATGCCCAGCTGCGCGCTGTCCTCGCAGCCTTCCACCGCGTTGCGCAGCGCCGTGTCGCCGCCGGCAATAAAGCCCTGTACCATCTCGGGCGGCGTGCTGAACGTGGGCGGACATTCGCTGGCGTCCAATACGCCCAGCCGGCCGGACGTGCCCGCGCCGACGTAGATCATCCGCCCGCCGGCCCGCAGCGCCGCATGCAGCATATCCACTGCGCGTGCGATCTGCGGCAGCTGCGTCTGCACCGCCAGGGGCACGGTCATGTCCTGCTGGTTCATCAGCGTGACCATCTCCAGCGTCGAGCACAGGTCGATGTCCTTTGTCGCGTCGTTTACTTTTTCGGTACTCAGCGCGGACAAGTATTGGTTCATAGCCCTTCCCCCTCTGTGCGGACGCGTTTGAGGCATTTTCCACAGTTTTTTGTCTGCGCATCGCCTCTATAAGTACAGAATAACGAGTTTGTTTCAGAATGTCAACGATTTTTGAAAATAAATTTTATTTTGTAACAATATTTTGTCATTTTGCTTCATTTCTGTTTCCGCTTCCCGTCACTTTTCACAATCCCCGCGCCGCAGGACAAAAAGCAGCCCTGCCTCCCGCTGCGGGAAGCAGGGCCTTCCTTTGCAATTGTCCCAGGGGCCGCCGGCGCGCCTTTATTCTCTGTGACGGGAGGCCAGCGCGTCGCGCGTGCGCGCAAGGCAGCCCTTGATCTGTTCGTACTGCGCGCTGGCCACGCCGGAAAACAGGATGTCCACGAGGTTCAGCATCGCGATGCGGCTGCCCATGGCGCCGCTGCGGAACGTGACCTCCGGCGTGGAGATGCGCAGCACCACGTCCGCGCCCAGCGCGAGCGGACTTTTGCTGTAGCGCGTCATCGCGATGCTCTTCGCGCCCGCGGCCTGCACGAGCTCCAGCGCGTCGAGGATATCCGACGTCGTGCCGGAGTTGGACGCGAGCACCGCCACATCGCCCGGCTGCAGCAGCACGGCGGCCGTCTGGATGCTGTGGCCGTCCACAAACGCCTGGCAGCGCTTGTTGATGCGCATGAATTTCTGCTCGGCGTCCGCGCACACAAGGCCGGATGCGCCCAGGCCGTACCAGTCCACCCGCGGCGCGCCGCACACGAGCGCCACGGCGCGCGCCATCTCCTCCCGGTCCAGCACGGCCAGCGTCTCCTCAATGGAGCGCCGGTTGTTGAACGAAACGTTTTCAATGATGGTGTCGAGCGAATCGCCCGGGCGGATGTCCGTGTACCGCCGCTCCTCGTCCTCCCGCTCCGAACCCAGCGCCGCGGAGAGACTCAGGGAAAAGTCCCGGTATCCGCTGTACCCCAGCGTTTTGCAAAAGCGCAGCACCGAGGCCTCGCTGGTGCGGCTGTTCTGCGCCAGCTGTTTGATGGACATGCCGCGCACCATTGCCAGACGCGGCTCCACATATTCGGCCACGGCGCGCTCCACGCGCGTCATCGTCGGCTTTGCGTCCCGGATGCGCAGCTCCACACTATTGCTCGGGGCCATATGCGCCCCCTCCTTCCGCCTGTGTCCCGTAATTGCGCTTCGTGTCGTTATTTTCAGCATAGCCGTTTTGCCGCAAAAAAACAAGCCCTTACTTTCCGCGCCGCGCAAACAACGCATTTCGCACAAGATTTGAAAATAATTTTTATTAAATTTTATTATATTGTATTTTTATTTCACACATGGTAGCATAAGGGTGGACCATCGTTTTTTACCTGCCGCACACGGGAAGGGAGGCGCTCGGATTGGACCGGTACGAACAGGCGCTGCGCGAGGCGGGGCAGCTCGTCTTTTTCGGCTTTGACGGGCCCGCGCTCAACGGGCACGCGCGCAGCGCCATCCGCGAGCTGCACATCGGCAACGTGATCCTCTTCACGCGCAACTACCGCAGCCCCGCGCAGTTTTTCACGCTGATCCGCCAGCTGCAGGCGCTGGCGCTCGAGGCAAATGGCGCGCCGATGTTTGTCGCCGCCGATCAGGAGGGCGGAAGCGTGACGCGCATGACGTCGGGCGTCACCTGGTTCCCCGGCCCCATGGCGACGCGCGCGGCGGGCGGCGGCCCCGCGCTGGCGCAGGCCGTGGGAGAGGGGATCGGCGCGGAGATGGCGCGCATGGGGCTGAACTTTGCGCTGGCCCCCGTGACCGACCTCGCCGACAACCCGGACAGTGCGCACATCGGCTCGCGCAGCTACGGGGCCGATCCGCAGGCGGCGGCGCCTTATGTCGAGGCGTTCCTGCGCGGCGTGCAGCGCCATGTGATCGCCACCGCCAAGCACTTCCCCAGCATCGGCGGCAGCGCGGCCGACCTGCACCTGGAACTGGGGTGCAGCCGGCGCACGCGCGCACAGCTGGAGGCGTTTGAAATGCAGCCCGTGCGCCTTGCGGTGCGCGCGGGCGCACAGGCCGTGATGACGAGCCATGAAGTGTACGCCGCCGTGGACGACGGGCCCGGCACGCTGTCGGCCGCGCTGCTGCAGGGCTATTTGCGCGGGCGGTTCGGCTTTGAGGGGCTGATCGTCAGCGACTGCATGGAGATGCAGGCGCTGCAGCGCCGCGTGGACGCGCCGCAGGCCTGCGTGCGCGCCGTGCTCGCGGGGGTGGACCTGCTTTTGATCTGCCACACGCAGCGCCTGCAGGCCGAATGTGTCCATGCGCTGGCGCGGGCCATCTGCGACGGCGTGATCCCGCGGGCGCGGCTGGAGGAGTCCCTCGCGCGCATCGCCGCCAAAAAGCGGGCCCTGCCGCAGCCGCACACGTGCCCGCAGCCGCAGACCGACGCCCTGTTTGCCGAAGACCGCGCGCTGTCGCGCGATATCTGCCGACGCGCGCTGACCGCCAAAGGCGAGACCGCTCTCCTGCGCTGCGGCGAAAACGAGCGTTTCCTGCTGCTGGCCCCGCCGCCGGCCGCGCTGACCATGGCGGACGAGACGCAGGGCGCGCACAGCCTTTGCGCCGCCGCGCAGCGCGCGTTTTTGCAGGCGGAGTGCGTCGAGTATGCCTTCCCGCTGTCGGAACAGGAGCTGGCGCAGCTGTGCGCGCGCATCGCGCGCGGCGGATACAGCAAGATCTTCGTCGCGACCTACAACCTGCACGCCGACAGCCGACAGCAGATGCTTTTGCGGGCCGCGCTGTCCGCAGACGCGCCCGTGTGCGCCATTGCGCTGCGCACGCCGTACGACGCGCGCTGGTACGAAGGATGCCGCGCGTGGATGCTCGCCTACGAATATACACCGCCCATGACGCAGGCCGTCGTCGCCGCGCTGCGCGGCGAGATCTCCTGCACAGGGGCGCTGCCCGACGACGCAGCCCGCGTGCTGCAGCGCGAGAGGAGGGACCTGTCTTGTCCGAAAAGATGATCGCCTATATCCAAAGCCAGCCCCACGTCTGGCGCGCAGCCGCCGGCGCGCTGCCAGGCGCGCTGCGCACGGCGCTCGGCGCGATGAACGGCGGCGAGACGCCGCGTCGCGTGGTGATGGTCGGCTCCGGCAGCTCGCACTATGCCTGCCGCACCGTGTGCGCGCTCGCCGCCGGCGGCGCCTGCGAATTCTTCTCCGCCGTGCCGACGCGCATGGGCCCCCTCCTGCCGCCGCGCCCCGGCACCGTGTGGTGGGCGGTGTCCCAATCCGGCAAGAGCACATCCACCCTGCGCGCCGTCCGCGCGCTGCGCGAAGCCGGCGGCGAGGTGTGGACCTTCACGGCCGACCCCGCTTCCCCCCTGGCGCAGTGCGGCGACGGACATGTGTGCATCCCCTGCGGGGATGAGACCGTCGGCCCAAAAACAAAGGGCGTCAGCACCACCATCCTGACGCTGTGGCTCGCGGCGCACGCGCTTGCGGCCGGCGCGCCGCCCGAAGAGGGCCTTCACCCGCTGGCCCCCGCCTTCGGCGCCGCGCAGGAAAACCTGCGCCTGTGCCGCACCTGGGCGGAAAACTGCACAGACGCCCTTCTGCGCGCGCCGTGCCTGACGCTCGTCGCCGAGGGGCCGGCGCTGCCGCTGGCCGAGGAGGGCGCGCTCAAACTGCTGGAGACGCTGTACGTCCCCGCGCAGGCGTGGGAATTCGAGGAATATCTGCACGGCGTCAACAACATCATCGGGCCGGGGCAGGTCCATCTGTTCGTACTGCGCGGCGGCGAGCGCCGCGCGCGCATGGAGCGCCTGATCGAATACTGCGCGGGGCGCGGTGCGGTGTGCCTTTGCATCGACTGCGCGGCCGCGCGGCCCTGCGCCGACGGGCTGCGTCTCGCGCTCCGGTGCACGGGCGAGCCGCAGGCGCTCGCGTTTGAGCTGCTGCCCGCTTTTCAGATGCTCAGCGCCGTCGTGTCCGCCGCCAAGGGCATTGAGTGCGACCGGCCGCGCTACCCCGACTTTTACGCCGCGCTGGACACAAAGGCCGGCGCTCAGCGATGAGCGCGGCATTCGTCGCGGCGATGGACATCGGCGGCACACACGCGCGCCTCGCCGTACAGCCGGATGAAAGCGGCCCCGCTTTTTTTGATGCGCCCGGCTTCACGCTGATGCAAAACAGCGCCGGGGACGTACAGCGGCGCTGCCACGCTCTGCTGGCCCCGGCGCTGGACAAGCTGGGTCTTGCGCCCGGGCAGTGCGCCGCGCTGTGCTGCGGCGCGGCCGGCGTGGACGACGAGGCGGCGAAACGCGTATACTGCCGCATTTTCGAGCGTCTCGGCTTCCCGCCTGCGGCCGTCCACGTCTGGAACGACTGCGAGCTGCCGCTCGCCGCGCACGGCTCGCCCGCCGTGCTGATCGCCGCGGGGACGGGGTCGGCCGTGCTGGCGCGCGGCGCCGACAACGCCATCGTGCGCTGCGGCGGCTGGGGCTGGCTGACAAGCGACGAGGGCAGCGCCTGCCGCATCGCGCTGGACGCGCTGGCGCACGCCGTGCGCGTGTGGGACGGCGTGTGTGCGCCGGGCGCACTGAGCGCGCTGCTGCAAGAGCAGGCGCATCTGGCCGGCGGCGCGCAGGCGGAGACCTTTGCGCGCCGCGCCGTACAGGACAAAAGCGGCCTCGCCGCGCTGGCGCCGCTGGTGTGCCGCGCCGCACAGGCCGGCGACAGGGCGGCGCGCCGCATCCTCGGCGCGCACGCGCACGCGCTGGCACAGAGCGCCGGCGCAGCGGCGCGGGCCGCGGGGCTGTCTGCGCCGACCGCGCTGCTGTGGGGCAGCCTGCTCACGCAGACAAACGCGCTGCGCGCCCCGCTCGCGGCCCGCCTGCGCCGGCTGGGTTTCGCCGGCGTGCTGCCTCTGGCGGAGACGGCGCTGAACGCCGGCCTTCGCCTGGCCGCCCACATCCGAGAGGAGGAGCAAAATGGATCTTTTCAGCATTGAGTTTTACGCGCACAGCCTCGGCGGCGCGGCGCGCGTACATGTCCTGCTGCCGTCGCCCGAACCGCAGGCGCTCCAGGACCGCGGCGCACAGGCCGTCTATGCCGGGCTGCGCGCACAGCGCTGGCCCGCGCTGCTGCTTTTGCACGGCATGCAGGGCAGCGAGAGCGCGTGGCTGCGCCACTCAATGGTGGAACAGCACGCCGCGCAGGCCGGCGTCGCCGTCATCATGCCGTCGCTTTTGAACAGCTACGGCTGCGACCTCGGCTTCGGGCTGTCCTTTGAAGAATATCTGCGCTGCGAGCTGCCGGCCTTTCTGGAGAGCCGGCTGCCGCTGGATCTTTCGCCGCAGCAATACACCGTGGCCGGCCTGTCCATGGGCGGCTTTACCGCGCTGCGTCTGGCGGCGCTCGAGCCGCGGCGCTATGCTGCGGCCGGCAGTTTCTCCGGCGCGCTCGACCCGGCCGCCGTGGTGCGGCGCATGGGCCGGCACGCGGCGGGGGCTGCGCTCGCGCCGGCGGACGCGCTGGCGCCTCTCGCCGGCGGCGGCGCACAGATCCCGCTGTATCTCGCCTGCGGCGCACAGGACGAGATCGCGCTGGAGATGAACCGGCAGTTCCACGCACGCCTGTGCCGGCAGGCCGTTGCCCACACCTATGAAGAGTGGGACGGCGGGCACGAGTGGGCTTTCTGGGACAGGGCGCTGCACCGCTTTCTCGCATGGCGCGCCGGGATCGTGAAAGGAGGCGCGCCCTGCGCGCCGCAAAAGGAGGGTGCATGATGACAGAACAGCCCAATATCCTGCTGATCGTAACAGACGAATGGCGCGGCGACTGCCTGGGCGTCGCCGGGCACCCGGACGTCAAAACGCCGTATCTCGACTCGCTGGCCGATATGGGCGTCTACTTTCCCAACGCCTATTCGCCCTGTCCCAGCTGCGTGCCCGCGCGCGCCTGCCTGTACACGGGGCTGCACCAGCGGCACACCGGGCGCGTCGGCTATCAGGACTGCGTGGAATGGAACTACGGCTGCACCATGGCCGGCGAACTGACAAAGGCCGGCTATCAGACGCACTGTGTGGGAAAGATGCACGTCTATCCGTCCCGCAGCCGCATGGGGTTTGAAAGCGTGGACCTGCACGACGGATATCTGCATTACGGCCGCTTCCCCGGCATCGATTACTACGAGAACCAGCAGGTGACCGACGATTACTTCTACTGGTTGAAAAACGAAAAGGGCGCAGCGTGCGACATCACGGACTCCGGCGTGGAGTGCAACAGCTGGGTGGCGCGCCCGTGGCCGTACGAGGAAAAATATCATCCCACAAACTGGGTGGCCGAGCGCAGCATCGACTTTCTGCGCCGGCGCGACCCGCGCAGGCCCTTCTTCCTGATGGCCAGCTTCGTGCGCCCGCACGCGCCGTACGACGCGCCGCAGTGCTATTTTGACATGTACCGCGACGCGCCGCTGCAGAAGCCGGCAAGCGGCGACTGGGACCGGCGCGACTGGCTGCAGGCCTTCGGGCGGCGCTACAACGCGGCCACGGGCCCGTGCGACGAAGCGCTGATCCGCCAGCAGCAGATCGGCTACTACGCGTGCATCACGCATGTGGATCATCAGATCGGGCGCATCTGGATGTCGCTGGTGGAACACGGGCTGCGCGACAACACGGTGATCCTGTTCACGAGCGACCACGGCGAAATGCTGTCCGATCACTGCTGGTGCCACAAATCCCTGCCGTACCAGGGCAGCATCCGCGTGCCGCTGCTGATCGCCGGCCCCGAGCGCTTTGTCGGCCCGGCCGGGCGCACGAGCGAAGCGCTGGCCGCGCTGCAGGACGTCATGCCCACCGTGCTTTCGCTGGCGCACGCCCCCGTGCCGGCGCATCTGGACGGGGAGGATCTGCTTTGCGCGCCGCAGCGCACATGGCTGCACGGCGAGCACGTGTTCCATTTTCAGCAGCGGTCCAACCAGTTCATCGTCACGGCGCACGACAAGTACATCTGGTTTTCCCAGACGGGCGAAGAGCAGTATTTCGATTTGGAAAAAGACCCGCAGGAGACGCACAACGCCATCGGCGACGCGGCCTGCGCCGCGCGCATCCGGCAGCTGCGCGGCCTGCTGGCGCAGGCGCTGGCCGGTTCCCCGGAGGGCTACTCCGACGGGACAACGCTGTTCCCCGGCCGCACGCCGCGCGAATGTCTGCCGAATGCGACAGCGCCCAACGCACCCTGAAACGCCGCCGCGCAGCGCGCGGCGCAAGACCCCCTTCTCCGGCCAATGAGACCCGGGCGGAGCGCTTGCAAGCGCTCCGCCCCAGCCTGTCGAAAAAGGTCACCTTTTGGTGGCCTTTTTTCTCGTATTGAGAGAGAAAATGCGGTATAATGGTGTAGGGTGATAAAAATGCTGGTAAAGAACGCAGAAAATCGAGAGCAGCTGGAATTTGTA
>DXGT01000070.1 GCA_019113785.1 Candidatus Ruthenibacterium merdigallinarum
GCTCATAAGATGGGTCAGTTGCTTCGCCCTCCAGTTCTGGGACAGCATATACGATATCTGCACAGTTCATAGAACCTGCACTCCATGCAACAATGATGCCTTGATAGTCTCGCAGCCGTTCTCTTAAACAGAGTTGTTCCATAAACTTGTTTTGTGTAGGCACATGACCACCTGCCAAAACAAGAACATCAACACTATCTAAGTTATCAACTGCATTTGGATTTCTACCATCACACTTATCAATATGGGAGATGCTTAACCCACTCATAGGGAAAGACTCCCTAAGGCAAGCACAAACACTATCGTTTTTGTCGTAGTCAAACGGGTCAGCACAAATAATAAGTACAGTTGCACCCTGTTTCCAAATTGATTTAAGGCTATCTAACAAACCATTATGTTGAATTAATATCGAGGGTACTCGTGTTCCGTTCACCTTGCTCGAACCGCCAAGTGAACTTGTTAACATTACCTTCATAATACATTGTCTCCGTCAAATTCAAGTTTGTTTATTTGATTTCATACTATCATAATTCAGTCGAATATACAAGAACAGGCACAGCAGTATGATCCGCTGTGCCTGTTAACTGTTTTATGAGCACTGCCTTTTTGCCGGGGGCTCTCAGGTTTCGATCATCCGGTTCGGGCGGTCGGCGCAAGGCCCTGGTTCTCAGGCCCTGTGTGCTTTTTTGCGGCTGTAGACGAAGGTGCCCGCAAGGCCCAGCGCGGAGACGGCGATCAGCGTCAGCCACAAACCGAGGCTGCTTTCATCGCCGGTCTGCGGGGTCGCGCCCGTGCCGGTGCTGCCCGTTGAGGCGGGCGGCGTCACCGTGCCGGTGTTGACGGGCGTTTTCTCCCATTGTGCGGTGTACACGGCGTTGGCGGTCACGGTCTCGCTCACGGCCGGGGACCAGCCCTTGAACGTGTAGCCCGCGCGCACCGGCGTGCCGTTGAAGGCCGGGGTGGGCGCGCCGGCAAGCAGGTTGGCGGTGACCTGGTCGGCAAACACTTCTTCGCCATCCACGCCGTCGGTGTAGGTCACGGTGTATTTCTGGTTGGCGTCGGGGGTGCCGTCGCCGTTGGCGTCCTCGGCCCATGTGGCGGTGTAGGTGGCGTCGGCGGTGACCGTGGCGGTCACCTCAGGCGTCCAGCCGGTGAAGACGTAGCCGCCGCGCACCGGCGTGCCGCCGGCGAAGGCGGGCGTCGCCGAGCCTGTCAGGATGCCGGCGTGCACCTCGTCGGCAAACGCCGCGCCGGCCGCGCCGTCGGTGTAGGTCACGGTGTATTTCTGATTGGCGTCGGGGATGCCGTCGCCGTTGGCGTCCTCGGCCCATGTGGCGGTGTAGGTGGCGTCGGCAGTGACCGTGGCGCTCAGCGCGGGCGTCCAGCCCGCAAAGACGTAGCCGCTGCGCGCCGGCGCGCCGTTAAAGGACGGGGTCTGCGTGCCAGATGCCAGGTCGGGATAGACCTGGTCGGCAAACACTTCTTCACCCTCCACGCCGTCGGTGTAGGTCACAGTATAAGTCTGCTCCCACACGGCGTAGTAGGTGGTGCCGGGAGTACCCTGCGCGCCGGCAGCGAGGAAGTTGGCCTGGTTCGTCGTATCGGTGGGGCCGCCGTAATCCGCTGCGGCCGCCCAGCCGAGGAAGGTGTAGCCGTTGCCGCTCGGCACACCGGGCAGTGTCAGGGACTTATTGCCGTCGACCAGCACGGACAGCGCTTCGCCGGGCGTCCAGCCGTTGAGCATGACGCTGCCCAGGTCGCTCAGCTGGCGGATGACGGGCAGGCCGTCGGCCACGGTGTTGCCGGTGATGGCGCTGCCGGAGAAGATCACATTGGAATTTGTGTCGAACACACAGGCGGCGCTGAACTGGAGGACGCCGCGGGTGTTGACTTTCCCTTCGGCGGCGTACTTGTCGATGGTATCGAATGTGTTGCCGCTGATCGTCAGAGCCTTGCGGGGCAGTGTGCCCTCAAAATAAATGGCGCCGCTGCAATTTTTGAACGTGTTGTTCGAGATGGTGGCGGTTGCGGGGTAAATGTCCTTCAGGGCATACGCGTTGTAGACGTTGCTGATGGTGCAGCCGGTGAAGGTGAAAGTGCGGTCGGCCGGGGTGTTGTTGGCCTGCCCGTACGGGCTGACGATGATCTTCTCGAACGTGCAGTTCGTGATCGTGACGCTGCCGGCGTTCAGGAACTGGAACTCGGCGTTGCGGATCTGGTCGGCAGTGTAGTCGTTGTTGAGTCCGCTCCAGCCGTCGCTGTGCTGCGGGATATCGGCGGGAACATACTCAAAATTGACGTTGGAGATGGTGACGTCCGTGAGCGTGTCGAACATCTGATACTGCGCATTGTTGTTCTGAATGCGGTGGATCACTTCCACCTTTTCGTCAGGCTCCCACTTGACCGTTATGCCCTTGCCGTCGAACGTGCCGTTTCTGGCGACAACGGCGTCTAGAAACTCGCTGTACGTCATCGTTCCCCCGTCCGCAAAAGCGGCTGCGGGGGCCAGCGCGAAGGCCATACACAGTGTGAGCAGAAGGGAAATGATGCGAACATGCCTCTTTTTCATGCCTTGTGGTCCTTTCCTGTGCGTATTTTCCTCGTTCCATTCCTCCGGGCCGGGCGGCCCTGCTGCCGGAAAGACTCTTTTCAACAATAAAGAGATAGGAATTAACATTACTATAGCAAAATAAAGCAGCGCTTTCAATAGATATTTTGCCTAAATTTGCCATTTATGGGACAAGATAACGAAACAACAGTCCCGGCAGGCGTTCGCTGCCGCGGCCGGGCGCGCCGCCCGGCCGCGGCCGGCGCGCAAAAAACGAGGGGCCTTTCGGAACAGCCCGAAAGGCCCCTTGCGGCAAGGCGATATTACAAGTACCAAGAAAAGAGGGGGCGGCGGCCCCGAGCGCTGCGCGCCGCGCGGCTGCAAAATCCCGTTTCCCGCCGCGAAAACAGCCGATTCCCACCCGCGCAGCAAGGCGGGGCGTCTTTTCCTGCCCATGCCCGCGCGCGGCCCTGCTGCGTCACGCGGCGTCGCAGTTGCGGCTCCAGTCCTCAAAGCGGCGCTCCTCTTCGCGCTCCCACGGGTACACGCGATATTCCTCCTCGTCAAACAGGCTCAGCTGAATGGTCTCCATCGCTTTCATACGGCGCAGCTCCTTTCCCGTCACACAAGTGTTTCGTTCTGTATACAGGATACCGCTCAATATGTACGATAAAAAGGATTTATGGGCGGGCAAGGCGGCAAAAAAGAGAAAAAAGCAAAGAAAAAGCGCGGCCGTGCGGCTGCGCAAAGCGGGAATGCGTGAAAAAGGCGGCGCTCAGCCCGCGGCCATGCGGTCGAGCTGGGCGTCCAGCGAACCGACGCGCGCGGTGATGAAGCCCGGCACCTCGGCCGGCTCGACGCCCAGCGCCACGGCCAGCTCGCCGAACAAAAGCGCCTCGCTCTGCTTTAAGTAGCGCTCGTCCACCTGGCCCAGTCGGCGGCGGTTGCGCACGGCCTCACGCTTTTTCGCGTGGATGGACAGCGCCAATTGCAAAAGGCTCTCGCACGTGTGGCGCGCGCAGGCGGCACGGTAGTGCTCGCGCAGCTCCTGCATGCTGTGGGTGCGGAACGGCTGCACGCGCATGGCGGGGATGCCGTCGATCAGGCGCAGCGCGTCCTCGGCGCAGATGACCGGGCGGATGAACACGCGGGGGTTTTCCGCCGGCGCATAGATGGTGCCCGTCTGGTACAGCGGGTGCAGGCAGTAATACAGCCCGCCCGGCATCGGGCCGGAGGCGGCCTTCACGGTCACCTCCACCACGCGGCACACCCCCGTGCCGCCGTAGACCAGCAGATCCCCAGCCTGAAACATGGCGTTTCCCTCCCTCAAAAAACGCGCCGATGATAAGGCAGAAAAGACAAAAGCCGCCCGCGTGGCGCTTAGGCGGCGGGGCGGCGGAGCGCAGGCGGCGCGCCCGCAGCAGCGCGGGCAGCGCGTTTTGCACAGCGCGCCCTGGCGGCGCGGCTTTACAAGTTTTATTATAGCACAGCCCGGCGCGCGGCGTAAGGAAAATTTCACATTTTTTTCACGCTGCGCCCCGGCTTGACAAAATCGCGGCGGACAGGTATGCTTGAAAAAAGCGCTTTCAAATCTGTTGCAGGGGGTGGCCGCATGAACATTTACGACGTTGCGCGCGAGGCGGGGGTCTCGATCTCCACGGTGTCGCGCGTGCTCAACCACCGCGAGACGGTCAGCGCCGCCACGCGCGCGAAAGTGGAGGCCGTGCTGGCGCGGCACGACTACGCCCCCAGCGCCATCGCCCGCGGCATGATGGGCAAGCCCATGCGCATGGTGGCCGTGCTGACGGTGGATTTGCGCGAGCCGCACTACGCGCGCACCGTGTACACCATCGAGCGCGAGTTCAGCCGCCGCGGCTATGAGGTGACCATCTGCAACACGGGCGACTCGGTGGACGAGACGGCGAAATACCTGCGCTCGATGCGCGACAAGCAGGCCGACGGCTTTGTGCTGGTGGGCAGCGTGTTCGACCGGCTGGGCCGCGACGGCGCGGTGGAGCCGCTTTTGCGCCGCGTGCCGGTGGTGCTGGCCAACGGCGCGCTGCCGCTGCCGGGCGCGTACTCCGTGCTGGTGGACGACCGATACGGCGTCGGCCTGGCGGTGGATCACCTCGTCGCGCAGGGGCATCGGGATATTGTGTACCTGAAGGTGCTCGACACCGACAGCGCCCGCGCCAAGCGCGACGGCTTTGTGCAGGCGATGGCGCGCCACGGCCTGCCGTGCACGGACGCGCATGTGCTGGAGGTGGAAAAATCGCTCGACGGCGGCCTTGCCGCGGCGAAGACGCTGCTGGAGGGCGCGCTGCCGTTCACGGCTGTTGTGTGCGGCGAGGATGTGGCGGCCGCCGGCGCGCTGAAGGGCTTTCTGCGCGCGGGCCTGCGCGTGCCGCAGGACGTGGCGGTGATCGGCTACAACAACTCGGAGTACGCGCGCACCTGTGAGCCGCAGCTGACCACGGTGGACAACAAGCCCGAGACGGTGGGCATGCTGTGCGTGCAGCTGCTGGCCGGGCGCATCGAGGGCACGGGGGAGTATCCCTCGCTGACCATCCAGCCCGAGCTGGTGCGCGGCGGCACCGCCTGACGCCGCGTTTTCAAAGCGGGATTCCCGCAAAAAATGAGAAGAGGGGCCGCGGCCGTTTGTGCGCCGCGGCCCCTCCGGCTTTTGCGCCTTTTGCGCCGCGGCCCCTCCGGCTTTTGCCTCTTTTGCGCGGCGGGCAAGGTGCTGCCGCCGCGCGTCTTGTCGGCCGTCTCCTCCTTCGTGTAAGCCCGCTGCCGCCGCGCGCGCCCGGAGGCGCAGACACGCGCGCAAGGCCTGAAAGCGCTTTTATTTTTAGTGCAAAGCGCATGAAAGAAAGAGGCATTCTCTATGGAAAACGCCGAATTTTTGGCGGAATATCAAAAGCATATTGACTTATAGTGGGGATTTGCTATAATACGAATCGAAGAAAGCGCTTTCAGAAAATGCGCTGGTCAAACAAAATTTCACAGAAAAGAGGCAGTTGACATGAGAGTTGCATACGAAACCATGGTCAAAGAATTTGCCCGCGTGCTGGAGAAGAAGGGCTTTACTGCGCAGGACGCGCAGGACGCCGCCGTCATCTTCGCGCAGAACAGCTTGGCCGGCGTGTATTCCCACGGCCTGAACCGCTTCCCGCGTGTGGTGAGCTACCTGGAGAAGGGCGAGATCGACCCGAACGTGCGCGCCACCTGCGAGATGAGCAGCGGCGTGATGGAGCGCTGGGACGGCCACCGCGGCTTCGGCCCGCTGAACGCCAAGCGCGCGATGGACCGCGCCTGCGAGATCGCCAAGGAGCACGGCGTCGGCCTGGTGGCGCTGGGCAACAACAACCACTGGATGCGCGGCGGCACGTACGGCTGGCTGGCGGCCGACAACGGCTGCATCGGCATCTGCTGGTCGAACACGATGCCCAACATGCCCGCCTGGGGCGCGAAGGACCGCAAGATCGGCAACAACCCCCTCATCATGGCGGTGCCCCGCTCCAATGGCTGTCACGCGCTGATCGACTGCGCCGTGTCGCAGTTCTCGTACGGCAAGATCGAGGACTGCCGCCTGCGCGGCGTGCAGCTGCCGGTGCCCGGCGGCTACGACACGAAGGGCCAGCTGACCACCGACCCCGCTGAGATTGAAAAGACCTGGCGCGTGCTGCCGATGGGCTACTGGAAGGGCAGCGGCCTGTCCATCGTGCTGGATCTCATTGCCACCGTGCTGACGAACGGCAACTCCGTGCAGAAGATCGGCACCTTCGGCGACGAGGTGGGTCTGACGCAGATCATGATCGCCATTGATCCGTCGAAGTTCAACACCACCGAAGAGACGGACGCCATCGTGGACGCCATCATCGCGGACGTCAAGTCCTCCGAGCCGGTGAACGAGCAGACGAACGTGATGTATCCTGGCGAGCCCGAGCTGCGCAACATCAGCGAGAACAAGGAGCAGGGCATCCCGGTCATCGAGGAAGTCTGGCAGTCGGTTCTGGATATGTGATGCGAACACCGCCGGCCGTCTCCCTGTCGCGGCCGGGTTTTGAAGGGGGCGCGCTGCAAGGCGCGCCCCTTTTCTCCGGCGGCTGCACGCCGCCTTCCTGCGGCGAACTTCGCGCTCTGCTAAGCGCGCGGTTCAAAATCATTTTTATGAGCGTGAACGCCCGGCCCTTTGTGAGGAGGAGGCCGGGCGTTCGCGCTTTGCCTTTTATATTTGATTTTGACAAAAGAGTGCGGTCTGTCAACAACTCTTTAAGGATGGCGAAGAGGAAGCATTCATAAGAAAATGAATGGTCGTTCACGTCCGGCTGTTTTCCGTATCAAATTCTGAGGTCAGTTCTGAAGTGTAATTCCGTACTCGATGCCACTGATTATTAAATCAACTCTATAAATAAAACATCCGGCGCGCGGCCGCACGGCGCAAAGGCGTAGAATAGCGCGCCGCCTGTTCAGCGCAGCGCGGCCAGCATGTCGGCAAGGCAGGCAAAGCCCTCTTCGGGCGCGCCGGGGCGGCCTTTGTCCCGGTTGAGCCACAGCGCGCGGATGCCCAGCGCCTGCGCGCCGCGCACGTCGCTGTCCGGCGAATCGCCGATGTGCACGGCCTGCGCGGGCGAGACGCCCGCCTCGCGCAGCGCCAGCTCGAACACGCGCGGGTCGGGCTTGTAGGCGCGGGCGCGCTCGCTGGTGATGAGGCCGGCGGGCCGGATGCCGAGGCGCCGCACCGCCGCCGAGAGGAACGAGGCGTCGGCGTTCGTCACAAGATAATACGGGACGTCCAGAGCCTGCAAAAAGGCGCGGCTCTCCTCATAGGCGGGCGGATCGCTCCAGTGGTCGACCATGCGCCGGCACAGTGCGGCCGGGTCGGCCGAGGAGGCAAAATGAAGCACCGTGTCGGTGAAGGCGCGCAGCGCAATGGCGTACTGGTTTTCAAACCGGCCCTCGTTCGCGGCGCGCTGATAGCCGGAAAACTGCCGCCACCAGAAGCGCAGCACCTTGTGCGGGTCGCCCTCGCGGGCCGTGCGGCAGATGTCCGCCACCACCTCGCGCCCGATGGGCCCGTTCTCGTGTACCAATGTGCCGTAAAAGTCGATGAATACAGCTTTGGGTTTCATAGATTGGCTCCTTTGTTCTGTCACTTTTCGCGAAAGGCGTGCGCGCTCAGCCGCGCCGTGCGCTGCGCACAAAGGGCGGGCGCACCTCCTCGCTCAGCAGCGGGGCATACAGGCGCGGGCGGCGGAAGGCGTTGCCGTGCACCTCGCTCTCGCGGTACGCGCGCATGCGCGCGAGGTCGAATTCGGCGAGAAAAACGCCCTCCTCGCCGCCGGCTTCCAAAATGCAGGTGTCGCGCGACGCGCCAGCGCCCGGCAGGTAAGCCACGCCGTCGAACGCGCTGGAATGGCCGTTGCAGTCCGGTACGCCGGCGGGGTAGTTGCAGGTGGCAATGCCCATCATGTTTTCAAACGCCCGCGCGCGAAGCTGCGACAGGCGGTTGATCTCCATCGGGCAGGCGTTCGGCACCAGCACGACCTCCGCGCCCTGCAACATCAGGATGCGCGCGCTCTCGGGGAATTCCCGGTCGTAGCAGATCATCGCGCCGACGCGCACCGGCCCGGCGGCGGTGTCGAGGTCGGTGGTGACAAAGCGCTCGCCCTGAGTCAGCGCGCGCTCGGCGTCAAAATCGCAGGTGTGCACTTTGGCGTACGTCAGCACGAGGCGGCCGTGCCGGTCGAACAGCGCCAGCGTGTTGCGCGGCCCGCCGGGGTGCGCCTCCAGCAAAGTGACGTCGATGGCCATGCGCAGCTGCGCGGCCAGCGCCGCGAAGTGCTGCGTGAACGGGCCGTGCAGATCGATGGCGTCCCGCGTCCAGCCGTCCGCGCCGAGGCGGTAGCCGTTGCTCCACATCTCGGGGAAAAGCGCGGCGTCCGCGCCCATGGCGGCGGCTTTGCGGCACGCGGCAAGACCCTTTTCCAAATTCTCTTGCAGCCCGCCCGCCGGCGCGATCTGCAAAAGCGCCACTTTGAACGTCGGCATACCAAAACCTCCCTTGCGGCGTTTATATCCAGTATACCCGCGCGCCGGCGGCCGGCGCAAGAGGGCGGCCGCGCTTTTTTACGGCGATTTTACAGCGGGCGCAGAAAAAAGGGTTGACAGGAGCGGAGGATGGATGTATTATTGTACTAGACAGATAATACAAGCGAGGAGGGCGGGCCATGCACTGGGAGATCCGGCCGGACCGGCCGGTGTATCTGCAGCTTGTGGAGCAGATGGAACTGGCCGTCGCAACCGGCGAATGGGCGCCGGGCGCGCGCATTGCGCCCGTGCGCGAGCTGGCCGTGCAGGCGGGCGTGAACCCGAACACCATGCAGCGCGCGCTGCAAACGCTGGAGCAGCGCGGCCTTGTGGCGGCGCAGCGCACCGCCGGGCGCACCGTGACGGCGGATGCGCACAGCGTGCGGCTGCTGCGCGCGCAGCTGGCCCAGACGCGCGCGCGGGAATTTTGCCGCGCATTGGCGCAGCTGGGGCTTTCGGCCGCCGACGCGCGCGGGCTGGTGGAACTTTGCGAAACGGAGGGGATTTTTGATGGAACAAGCGGTTCTGGCCTGTGAGGGCCTGTGCTGCCGTTACGGCGCGCGGCCGGCGCTGCGCGGGGTGAGCCTGTCGGTGGCGCCGGGGCGCATTTTGGGGCTTCTGGGGCCCAGCGGCGCGGGCAAAACGACGCTTTTGAAGCTGGCGGCCGGGCTGGCGCTGCCCAGCGCCGGCACGGTGCGGGTGTGCGGCCTTGCGCCGGGCACGGCGAGCAAGCGCGCCGTCAGCTACCTGCCCGACGCCGTCGCCCTTCCCGCCGAGCGGCGCGCGGGCGAGCTTGTGACGCTGTACGCGCAGATGTTCGACGATTTCGACGCGGCGAAAGCGCGCGCCCTGCTGGCGCAGATGGGCGTTGCGGAGGACATGCGCGTGCGCGCGATGAGCCGCGGCGCAAAAGAAAAGACGCAGCTGGCGCTGGCCATGAGCCGCCGCGCGCGGCTGTACCTGCTGGACGAGCCGCTGGGCGGTGTGGACCCGGCCGCGCGCGACGCCATTCTCGCGGCGATTTTGCGCAATTTCCCCGAGGATGCCGCGCTGGTCGTCTCCACGCATCTCATCGGCGATGTGGAGCCGATTTTGGACGACGCGGTGTTTTTGAACGAGGGCAGCGTATTGCTGGCCGGCGAGGCGGATGTGCTGCGCGAAGCGCACGGCAAAAGCCTGGATGCGCTGTTCCGGGAGGTGTTTGCATGTTCACGAAATTGATCAGGCTGGAGATGCGCGCCGCGGCGCGCATACTTGTGCCGGTGTACCTTGCGGCGCTGGCGCTGAGCGGCGCCTGCGCGCTGGCGTTCTTTGCGCTGCGCGGGTTTGGCGCGCCCGTGCAGGAGGTGAACTGGGCGGCGAACCACGTGTATATCGGTGTTCGCTTCGAGCACGCGCCGATCCTGCTGCAAATTGCGGCGGCGCTGGCATTGATGCTGCTGCAGCTTGTGCTGGTGGGCGGCGTCGCGGCGGCGCAGGCGCTGGCGGCCGTGCGCTTTTACCGGCTGCTGGGTGACGAGTCCGCATTTTACTTTGCGCTGCCCGCCACGGCCGCGCAGCACCTCGGCGCGCGGCTTGTGTGCGCGGTGGCCTGGTCGGCGGCGTCTCTGGCGGTGGCGGCCGCCGCCATGGGCCTGCTTGTGACGGCGGCGGTCGGGGGCACGGGCTTTTCGCTGGCCGCGCTGCTGCCCGCGGGCTGGGGCGGCCCGGCCGCGCTGTTTTTGCTGGCGGCGCTGTGCGCGCTGGCATACGTTGCGGCGCTCGTGCAGCTGAGCTGCGTCATCGGCGCGCGGTTTGAGCGGCGGCTGATCGCCAGCGTGGCGGCGTTTGCGGGCATCGGCATTGCGACGGAGCTGGCCGGCGGCGTATTGGCCGTCGCGTGCGCCTTCGCGTTTGCCGGCAGGGCGGTCGCCGCGCCGATGGCGGCCGTGCAGTGGGTCTTTGGCGCGTTGGCGCTGGGCCTCGCCGCGTGTGCGGCGTGCGCGTTTTTCGCAGCGCGCCGGCTGCTGCGGCGGCGCGCCGCGCTGTGAGAAAAATTATTTGGGAGGCAGAAAATGGAACAACGGCAATATGTGTGCCCGAAATGCGGCAACCGCTCGTATGAGACGGACCAGCTGCAGGCGACGGGCGGGAATTTTGCGAAGATTTTCGACATACAGAACAAAAAGTTCACGACGGTGAGCTGCACCGCGTGCGGCTATACCGAGCTGTACCGGGCTGTGGGCTCTGCGGGATGGGACATCGCCGACTTCCTGCTGGGCGGCTGAAAAAGAGAAAAAACGAACGCCCCGACGGCCGTCGGGGCGTTCGCTGTTTGCGGGAAGAAGGCGGCCAAAGCGCCGTCAGTCGCCGAGCTTGAGCACGGCGGTGAACGCCTCGCTGGGCACGCTGACCGTGCCGAGCTGGCGCATTTTCTTCTTGCCCTCTTTCTGCTTTTCCAGCAGCTTTTTCTTGCGGGTGATGTCGCCGCCGTAGCATTTGGCCAGCACGTCCTTGCGCATGGCCTTCACCGTCTCGCGCGCGATGATCTTGCCGCCGACGGCCGCCTGGATGGGCACTTCGAACATCTGGCGGGGGATGTTCTCCTTCAATCGCTCGGCCAGGCGGCGGCCCTTGGCATAGGCGGTGTCGGCGTGGACGATCATCGACAGCGCGTCCACCATCTCGCCGTTGAGCAGGATGTCCAGCTTGACGAGCTTCGACTCGACAAAGCCCTTCATCTCGTAGTCGTAGCTGGCGTAGCCGCGGCTGCGGGACTTGATGGCGTCGAAAAAGTCGTACACGATCTCGCCCAGCGGCAGCTCGTAGTGCAGATCGACGCGCGCCTCGTCGAGGTATTTCATGTCGCGCATCGTGCCGCGGCGGCTCTGGCACAGATCCATCAGGCTGCCCACATACTCGGCGGGCGTGTAGATGTGCGCGTCCACAAACGGCTCCTCGGCCTTGGCGATGCGCGCGGGGTCGGGGTAGTTCGTGGGGTTTTCGATCATCTGCACAGTGCCGTCCGTCAGCGTGATGCGGTACTCCACGCTGGGGGCCGTGGTGATGATGTCGAGGTCGAATTCGCGCTCGAGGCGCTCGCTGATGATCTCAAGGTGCAGCAGGCCCAGAAAGCCGCAGCGGAAGCCGAAGCCCAGCGCGGCCGAGGTCTCGGGGTCGAAGCTGAGCGAGGCGTCGTTGAGCTGCAGCTTTTCCAGCGCCTCTTTCAGATCGGGATATTTCGCGCCGTCGGCGGGGTAGATGCCGCAGAACACCATCGGCGTCACCTTGCGGTAGCCCGGCAGCGCCTCGGCGCACGGGTTCTCCTTCAGGGTGACGGTGTCGCCCACGCGCGTGTCGGCCAGCGTTTTGATCGAGGCGGTGAAATAGCCCACCTCGCCGGCCTCCAGCACGCCGGTGGGCGCGAGGGCCGTCGCGCCCATGTGGCCCACCTCCACCAGCTGGAACTCGGCGCCCGTGGCCATCATCTTCACGGTGTCGCCCACCTTCATGCGCCCGTCGAACACGCGCAGGTACACGATGACGCCCTTGTAGCTGTCGTACACCGAGTCGAACACCAGCGCCTTGAGCGGGGCCTCGGCGTCGCCCTTCGGGGCGGGGATGTCGGCCACGACGCGCTCGAGCACGTCCTCGATGCCGCTGCCGAGCTTTGCGGACACGCGCGGCGCGTCCAGGCACGGCAGGCCGATCACGTCCTCCACCTCCTGCGCCACGCGGTCGGGCTCGGCGCTGGGCAGGTCGATCTTGTTCAGGATGGGCACCAGCTCCAGGTCGTGCTCCAGCGCCAGGTAGGTGTTGGCCAGCGTCTGCGCTTCCACGCCCTGGCTTGCGTCCACCACCAGCACCGCGCCCTCGCACGCGGCCAGGCTGCGGCTCACCTCGTAGCCGAAGTCCACATGGCCCGGCGTGTCGATGAGGTTCAGCTCGTATGTCTCGCCGTTTTGCGCCGCGTACTGCAATGTGACGGCCCGCGCCTTGATCGTGATGCCGCGCTCGCGCTCCAGCTCCATGTTGTCGAGCAGCTGCTCTTCCATCTGGCGCTCGTCCACGGCCTTCGTGCGCTCCAAAATGCGGTCGGCCAGCGTGGACTTGCCGTGGTCGA